>NZ_JAKTIM010000032.1:0-154699 GCF_027855455.1 Acinetobacter sp. AOR01_HL
CTGAACTGCACCCCATAAGTTAGACTTTTTAAACTTATGAGGTGTGCCCTATGCCAATTCCGAAGCATTCAAAAGAGTTAAAATTAAAAGTCATTCAAGCTTATTTAGATGGAAGTAAAGGATATAAAATCCTTTCACAAGAATTTAATGTTGATCTCCAAACCATCCGCTTATGGATTGAAAACTATAAGGCACAAGGTGAAGATGGCCTGAATGTTAAAACTAAAAAAACCTACTACTCTTCCGAATTTAAAATCAAGGCTGTACAAATGCTTCTTGATAAGATACCGGTAAGAGAAGTTAGAAGACGGTTAAATCTGAGCGGGACGTCAATTTTAAGAAGGTGGCTCGCTCAGTATCATAAAGAAGGGATTGCCGGGTTTAATACTACGAGGATTTATACCAATATGGTTAAACAAGATAAAACCAAAATAACTAAGCCTATAAAAGAAGACAAAGATAAATCTCAACAGGAACTCATTGATGAAGTGACCGCTTTACGAGCGGAGGTTGCCTTTTTAAAAAAGCTAAAAGCCTTAAAACTGAAGCAACGTACTTAAATACACTTTGTACTGCAGACACTGTTCAGGTTATTTCAGAATTAAGGCAAATTTATCCATTAAAACTCTTACTCAGTATTGCAAAGATTGCTCGTAGTACTTATTTCTATCACATGAAAGCTGTACGCTCTAATGACAAATATACTGAGTTAAAACAGCAGATTAAGTCCATATATCACAAGCATAAGGGATGCTATGGCTATCGTAGAATTACTCTTGCCCTGAAAAGTACAGGAATAATAATCAACCATAAATGTGTATATCGCCTTATGAAAACCATGGGAATTAAATCACGTATCAGAGCATTGAAATATCGCTCATATAAAAGTGGTTGTGTCGGGACGGTGGCTGATAACATTATGCAACGGCAATTTAAAGCGAACCATCCCAACCAGAAATGGGCAACTGATGTGACGGAATTTAATGTTAACGGTGAAAAACTTTATTTATCACCAATTATAGATTTGTTTAATGGGGAAATTATTACCTTCCGAATCCAACGTAAACTCAATTATGAGTTAGTGAAAGATATGCTCATTCATGCTTTAGCTAAACTTAAGCGACATGAGAAACCAATTCTCCATTCAGATCAAGGATGGCAATATCAAATGGCTCATTACCAACAGCAATTAAAGCAACATGGTTTAATTCAAAGTATGTCTCGTAAAGGAAATTGCTTAGATAATGCTGTAATAGAAAGCTTCTTTGGAATATTAAAATCGGAATGCTTTCATGGAGAAAAATTTCAATCAATTGATGAATTAGAGAAAACGATACGAGAATACATTCATTATTATAATCATGAGAGAATCAAGGTGAAGCTACAAGGTTTATCCCCTGTACAATATAGAAACCAGTTTATAAAAACTGCTTAACTAACTGTCCAACTTTATGGGGGCAGATCATTCCGCCGCAGAGGGGGCACGCAGGGATGCCCACAAAAAAGAAAGTCTTTTTCGTGTGCTTTGGCTAATGGTCTGCTAAAACCAACTGGCAATGTAGGCCAGCAGGCAAAGGATAATCGGAGGGGTTTTAGGTGTCAATGTGATATTGGCTAGAAATAAAGCTTTAAAAACTCTATAAAATAACTTTACTTAAGATTTAGTCATCCATTCTAGAATCTTTTATTTTTGAAATTTAAAAATATAAGTAAACTTAAAATGTACTCCGCTATATTAATTAAGACTTTGAATGCCGACTGATGCTTATTTTTCCTCCATAATACATAACGAACGGCTAATCCAAGGAAGGAAATGTTATTTTTATGGTTACAATAAGGGATTCAAACTAAAAAATGATTGTTGTTAGATCTAAAACAAGGTGAAGTTTTATATTAGCTAATTTTTTAAGAATTATTCTCTAATTTAACTAGTAAATTTATACACCGATAAAATGAATAATTAAATCCATCTTATCGGCTTGCTAGAAGAGGTTTTTAAAACCTTATTTTTTATTGTTTAATATATTTTGGAAATTCTTTTAAAACCTTATGACAAAAGTGGCCCTGTGTATCCTCTTTCTTCCGCTCTTCAAATTCCTTCATCCCAAATTTCATAACCTCTCTACCATATTTTTCGCCGAGATCATGTTTAGTACATTTTGCGGCAGCCTCTTTTAACTCTTCTGAATAATAGTGATAGTTACAATCAAGTTGAGCTCGGCTTAAAAAACCATGAAGCTCTACTGCTTTCTCACATTGTGTTTGCTCTAGAAGATTTTTAGATTCTTGACTCGCATAAATTGATGTTCCTACTAATAAAGTGAAAATCGTTACTAAAAAATTACGCATTATTTCCCCGACAAAGTTATTAAAAGTATTAGTCATAATATTGCGGGCGTATTAAATAATAATTATCACTAAGTGTCTATTAATAATAAAGAAAACAGGATAACCTTCTTCTCTTTCGAATATTTAATCACCTTATTAAAATTAGGTGATTAAGTTTTAACAAATAAATAATCTTTATTATACTCGCTTATTTAATTGTTAAATTAGTACTTTGGTTAGGGATTAAAGTATGTGCTTTTATGAATTTCAATAATAATATTTAGCCATTTAGGATATTTGATAAGATTTTTGGAAAGATGAGCGCTATGACCAATAAGAATATATTTATTATTTAACCAATATTTGATGAATCTAATGTATGAATCAAAAATTCCTAATATTTGATTTTTTGGGTAAGATCCGCAAAGAGCACTGTTTAGTCACCCTTACTGAAACAGTGCTCTTTGCTTCATCACAACTCCTATCCAGTAGAGTCCGATGCATAGAAATAGTGTATGGCTGTGTCACTCAAAATGTTTACTGAATTTTCAGTTTTTTTAAATGATATCAGCATAAAAATCACGTATATTTAAAATTAACAGAAGAATCTTCTTTGGTTTATATTTTGAACAGCACAGAATACACACTAGATCGCATAGATCGGAAAATATTATCTGCCCTACGTAGAAATGGCCGTTTAACGGTTGCACAGCTCGCCGAAGAAGTCGGGCTTTCATCTTCGCCTTGCTGGACTCGACTCAAACGTTTAGAAAGTCTAAAAATTATTGAAGGCTATACCGTAAACGTAAACCCCAAAGCGATTGGCATTCATGAGTTGTTTTTTATCGAAATTACCCTAGAACGCCACGATGATGAAATGTTAGAAAACTTTAGCGAGGCTTTGGCAGACATTCCAGAAGTGGTCGAAGCGCATTTAGTTACGGGCGACTATGATTATTTGGTGAAAGTGGCCGTAAAAGATGCCGAGCATTACGAACGTTTTTTACGTAAAAAGCTCTACTCGATTAAAGGAATCCGCCACACGCGTTCAACCTTTGCTTTACGACCACTTAAATCTGCCAATACTGCCGATTTAATGTTGATTGAATAATTTACTTATAGGGAGGGCTTTGGGTGGTTCATTGTTTTAATTTGATTTTATTCAATGTTACACATAAAGCCCTCTTGTCAGCTTCTTTAAGTTGAGGATGCTGAACAGGCCACATATAGCTACAGCCATGAGGCGCTTTGTTATTATTTTTCTTAAGTTCATAGGCGATATTTTTTAGCAGCTCTGTGTTTAAAGCGCTAATTTTTAAGCGTACTTCACTTAAGTCTTGAGGCTTCCAGTTGGTTTCCGGACTCGACAACCAGTCGGCGCGATAACGGTATTGGATTGCTTTAGCCACATCCATTTGCACCACTATAAATGGCTTTACTGTTTCGCTGTTAAGCCCAAAAGAGTCAGCTTCAGAAAGCGATTGATCGAGTACTTTCTTTTCTTGTGTTAAATCTTCAATCGGTAAATGCTGCTCTGCCTTATAGCCTGCAACATCTTTCATATAAGATAAACGTTCGTTAATTAAACGCGCGGTTTGCTCATATTGATATGCTTGTGCCAGTGAAGAAAAGCACATCAAAGCTGCCACTGTAGTCGCTACTTTAACCGTTTGTTGAATATTCTTAATATTTAACATTTAAGTACCTTCAAAATTATTGTTCTGTTGTCATTCCAAAGCAGTACTCTATTTTAAGAACACTCGAAAGTAAAATCTCAAGACACGCTAAGCTCTTGACTCCATGCAGTGTTAGGTTGTTGATAGATGTGCTGACAGACTTGTTTAACAGATGAAATAAAGTGCTGGTTTTGCCCATCCCATTTTTCCACCATGCAATATGTCACGTGTATTCCTTTAGGCTGAAACTCTCTTGCCAATGACTGTGATAACGCTCGAATACTCGCAAACATGCTTTGACTTAACACATCGTAGTGAGTCGAGTTATTAGATGGCGCTCCAAGAAAAATAACAGTGCCCCGCTGCCGCTTTAGCATTGGTTTAATCACTGCTTGTGACACGCTCACTGCGCTTAAACCCGTTGTTTGCCAACTGTGCTCAATTTCTTCTAAAGATAAAGCTTCAATATTTGGCGCAGATGAAAAATTTGGCTGAAACACGCATAACTCAATGCTATGACTATGGCTGGCAATATATTTTAGTAAACTTTTTAAATGCTCGGTATTCACCAAGTTTAAACGGACACTCGTTATGCCATCATTTACACGGTTTACTTGTATATTCTGAACGCTAGAATCATGTACAGCTTGATAGACATGCAATGGAGATTGCTCATTTTTGTCTAAAATTACAAAGTTCTGGTCAAGTAGTTCTATATCATGGCCTGCAACCACCACACAGCCCTGCTTTTTTTGAAACTTCTGAAATATTGTTTTTAGCATATGAGTCTCTCAAAATTTTTCTTGATATGGACGTAAATCTAGCTCGTGTGTCCAAAGCTCAGGGCTTTGCTGATAGAGCATCCAATAGTTGTCAGCTATTGCATTAATATTGAGTCCACCCGTTCCCCGTGTGAGTCGAATGAAACGTCCTAGACCAAATAAAGCTTTATTAATTCTGTCGCCATCCACCATTCCATCAATAATGACATGAGCAATATGAATGCCTTGAGTTTTATAAATTTGAGCTAAGTTTAATGCATAAGTCCGCAAGGCAGATTTCCCCATAGTGAAAGCTGCAAAAAAAGGCTTTCCACGCAACGAAGCACTGGCTCCGGTAAAAATAAGCGTACCGTGGTTTTGTTCTTTAAATATTTTTAAACAGCTTTGAGAAACTAAATAGGCCGATAAAAAAGTGGATTGCCACATTTGAGTAAAAAACGATAGCGGACTACGTAAAAAAATTGAGGGAATATTTCCCCCAACATTATGAATAACTGCAGTAATGCGTTCATTCTGACTTATGATGGTGTCAAACAATGCCTGTACTTGATTGATATCTTCTGCATCTAGACGAAATGCCACAGCTTCACCTGCATTGGCATGGATTTCGGCAGCTACTGTCTCAATTTTTTGGAAAGTACGTCCAGCAACGTAAACTTTTAAGCCCTCTTTTGCAAAGCGATGACAGACAGCAGCACCGATGCCCTGTGATGCCCCAACGCCAATAACAACTGCACAATCTCGTATTTTATCTGATGTTGCTGATGCCATAGTCGTCTCAACCTGTTTGTTTTTTATACCATTCTGCCATAAATGGACGATCCAAGATTTCCTTACCAAACTTCTTACTTGTACGAATGACTTCACCAAGTTGAGCAACTACAGCTATGTCTGCAATCGTTTGATTCTCACCTACTAACCATTCACTTTGTGATAAAACCTGCTCAACACGGTCGAGGTGTCGTATAAATTCTTCTTCAACATTTTCAGCTTTCATTCTGCCCAAGCCTTGAAAGAAAAGCTGTGTTTTTAGTTCAGCTAAAATAAAACCCTTCACCATAGGTTTTTCATATGCAGGGCGGCCAATACTGCTAATACGAATTGCTTCTTCTAAAGCTTCCGAATCATTTACTCTTAAATATACTTCATAAAAATAGAGTGATTCATCTGCCCAGTCTTCCCAAAGTTCTGCAAGTGCCTTTTGATTTGCGTCTCCGGGATAAAGTCGAGGTGTATCCGGAAAGGTTTCGTCTAGGTAGCGAGCGATACGGGTACTGTCTTGTATACGCTGCCCTTTATGGTCAATAACAGGTACTTTGCCCACTTTACTGAGCAAAGGAACTTTCGCTCCAAGAATGCCGTTGTAATTAATCGTTTCGTATGGGATTCCCTTAAATTTCAAAGCTCTTGCAACTTTTTGACAAAATGGAGAAATTTCCCATTGATGCAAAATAATATCCGACATTTATTCACCTTTATTTTTAATTGCCTGTTTTGCCACTCAGTTCCTTTTTGGAACTAACTATTAAATATACAGAATATCTTTTTAAGTCAAACTGTTTTTGATGACGACCAAGTTTCAAAAACTAAGAATATTTTAACTTTCTCTTTTTATACTCAAACTATTGTGGACAATATCAAAGGTATCACGCGAATCTATTGAAATAAAAGATCCACGTATATTCTTAAAATTAATAAGTCACTGTCACAACAACACTATCAGAATAGTTTCCCGGTTTAGTTGAAATGGAAGTGCCTTGCGGAATTTTTCCATAAACGGGTGTACTTTGGGCGCTACCTGTACCAGTTTTTGAGACTCCACCTGAACCACCAACATTGGTTACACCTCCTGTGGCATCCCATACCGTACTATAGTTAGAATCTTTATATAGCTGATAGGGAATATAATCATTATTGTCATGAATCATACGCCTAAAACCACCAGCTATGCGGTGGTTTCCATCCCCTAAATAAATGCTATAAGGTGTTCCATAGTTGCAGGTAGTATTCACTGCTCCTTGAGCTATGTAATCACGCTTAGTCGTACCAATATCATTAATATTGCCGAAATCTACAGTTGAAGTTGAGTTTAATTGGCACAGACTTGGGACCACAAAGTTTGCTGTTAGTAATGTATCACCAGAATCCCAACCACCAAGTAAATCGCCACATGACAAACCCAAAAGATCCATATCCCAATACAACCGGACCGAAGCCGTATAGGTTCCTTTAGGATATGCAATGAGAGACCCTGTTCGAGCTGGTACTTTTATATTTACCGAGTAACTCACAATATTATTTGATGCGACTGTTGCTACTGGACCATACCACACATTGGAGGATTGGTTGGTAGTAGAAGAGCCAGCCCCGCCTACAGTTGCAGTAACTGTATAGGGTAAAGTCACACTATTATTCGCAGTGGTTGCTCCTGTAAATACGGTTTTCATACACATAAAATTAGAAATCTGGGGAAGTCCTAAATTCGTACAAGTAATTGTTCCTGAAAGGTTTACGGTTGCATCACTATTAATATTTGCTGCAGTGTAATTAAAAGTACTATTTGTAGTCCCGCTTACCGTGCAAGCAGCTTGTGCAGGACTAAAAAATGCATAAACGAGATAAAACAAGCAAATGCCTATGAAGTATTTTAAAGACCGTGGAAGTTTTTTATAGCTCTCTATTTGAGCCTTATTCATAAAATTTAATGACATACATAAGGTCCCAATTTTTTAGTTGAGTACTGATTACTGTTATAGGTAAAGTCAACTTGGCATGAGCCATGATCAAGAAGATCGACTACAAGTTTGTTTTGTTTTAATAAGTTTGAAATAAACACTTCACCGTCATAGCCAACCACTCCATCTTGCTGTCCATTAATTTGAACGCTATACCCCGGTAATAACGGTGAGTTATTTTTATCAACAAGTTTCACTAATCCTGAGATGACCTGATGTGCACCAAAATCAATCATTGTTCCTTGGCGATAACCTACAACAGTTTTTTGTTCAGTGGAGTTAACGCTCCAATTTAGAGGCAAGAATGAAGGATCTAAATAAATATGGTTCTCTTGATATGGCATGAGACTAGGAATCAAAAATCTCCCTGATTTATCCGTAAAGCCTAAATTTACTCCACCATTTAAGATTTGGCTTTGCGGGCCTGCATTAGTGACAACAGCATATCCATCTCCAATTTCATTGGCCGCAAAGAGCCGTCCTGCTGCAGCTACCAAAGATCCCGTTGCCGAAAGAGCAACCTGATCGTTATCTCCAATTCGGTTATAGCGACCTGCCAAATAAGCAGCACGGGCACGGTAAGAGGCATAGATTGATGCATTGTTGTCATGGTTATCCTGATCTCGCTCAACATAGCCTCCCCATCCAAATGACCCAATTTGCGGATCCGACAAACCGAAAACTTCTTGTCGATAACTCAATCTACCGCTGTCGCTAGAAACACTAGTAATGGCATTGAATTTATTCGAAGGTGTATATCGCAGCGCAAAGTAAATACCGTAGTCCTTGTGATTTTCATAATCTTTATAGGCAGAGGTATAAAATCCCCAGTTCTTGTTCAGACTTCCACTTAAATTGGCCGATAGCAGTTTATATTGGTTATCACTATATTTAATCTGGTTATACCCCAGATAGGCCCCATAACCTGCATAAAAGTTATAGTTAATTCCTGCCCTAAAAATTTCATCTGCCAGCGCACTGTAGTTGAGGTAGTTTTGTGACTCAGCATCGCTCTGATTATCTTTTAAATATCGAACCTGAGATACGCGTGCCAAATCAAAATAGTTATCGAATATTTTGCGGTAACTGGTGTTAAAAGAAATATTTTTACTAATCCGACCTTCTAAACCCAACAAGGCAGAATAACCGTTTTCATCTTTATACTGGCTTGCTGCAATATCAGCATTAATCACCCCAATACCGAACAGGTTCTTGGCAAAGCCTGTTCCAATGTTAGACAAACCATCTGTTGAAGCCTCTACCCCACCGCTTAAGGTTAATGAGTTGCTGTAACCATATCGAATTGACCCTGATGCAAAGGTAGCATCGTCATAATCGTTCGAGTATAGGCCATAGTTATAGCGCGGAACCCCAACATCCACTGAAAACTCATTAATACCTTTTGCCAGAATCTTGGATGAAAAATAGTAAGGCTTTTTGGTAATGCTCTGCCGACCAGTAGCATCCGTAGTTACAAGTGTGACCTCATTTCCGGAAATAAACGGGAGCTGTTTAATATCAAAAGGGCCTGACGGGACAAGTCCTGAATAAATCTTTTGCTGGTTAACGTATAAATCCAGTGTTGAAGGCAGTGCGGCTGAACCGGAGAATTGTGGCAGTGCCGAAGTGACAATATCGCCACGTTGAGTATAGGCACTCGACCATTGAAAGCCTGCAAGGCGGACGCTGCTGCCCCAATCCGAACTATTGGAGATAAAGTCCCCTAGGGTATATATCCTGATCTTTTCAGGGTCTACATATTGCCATTTACTTTCCAGACGTACCCATTTTTCGTGGCTATAACTATTTTCATCATTTCCGTTATATAACACACCAGACGAAAAGTTACCGATCGCACTGTTGAAAATTCCCTCTGCCGAACCGGAGAAAACATTCTCATCATTAGTTATGGTGTGATACAGGCTATAGTTCAGGATTGCAGCGTTTAAAGGCTTTATTTTAAGTAGCTGCGGACTGGTGATCTGCTGCCCTTTTAAGTCAACCGAATAGCCTGTCATCATGTGAGGAGGTACTTGTAAGTTTAAAGACTGCTCATTCTCCAAGTATTTAAACCGGATATCTTTAAGCTCATTAAGACAAATCCACTGGCTATCAGAAATGGAATCATTCATTTTTAGTCTTAAAGTTTTTAAGTCACGGGCACGGATATATAATTTTTTATCTTGATCTTGTCTTACGGCTACTAAATCCTCAGAAGGGTTGGAATTAATAGAAATATTTAAAAAAAGCTGTGCAACGTTATTATCTTGCTCCTGTTCATTCATCTTTATCTGCGTGTTTTTACTTTTGCTGTCAATCGTATCCGGAATACTTGGAACCGGCACATTCGTATTGTCCTGTAACTGTTCAGCAAAAGCATATGCAGGAAGATATGTAACACATAAGACACCTATAATATATTTCATATAAGCCTCTTATAGCGTGACTTTCTTACCATTAACTGTTAAGGAAATACTGTATTTATGGTCGGGCTGATATGAAAAATTACTAATCGGATAGCTTCGTGATTGTTCTGCAAGAATATAACCATTCACTGTATTTACTTTAATGGAGTAACTCTTATTTTCTGTTAGATCTACAAGTTTTAAGTCATTTAAAAGTGCATGCCTGTTTCCAATATTGCTGATATTTAAAGAAGTGGTTTTTTGACTATTATCAATTTTCCAATTTAGTTGAGTAATCGCATCTTTATTCACTACAAATACAGGTAATGATGAGCGAAGTAAGACATTTACACCTTGACTAACTTTGCGGCTATCCATAGGTTTTGGCAGCTCATCAATAATAATACGATAAGTTTTTTCGCCAGAAACTGGCGTTGGATTAACCCTCACTACACGTAAATTATAAGAGTCATTAGGTTGTAATTTTAAAAAAGGTGGACTAACCGCAATTTCATCCGTAGGGGTTAATTGATCCTGTCCATTGTTTTGACTCCATTCAAATACACGCACCTGTAAATCGGTACTTTCATTTGACTGGTTATATAAACTAATCGAAGAAGCACTTTGATTACTTAAAATTTCCACCGTTACGGGTGAAAGACGAATTGTAGCGGCATAAATAGTGCTCGATAAAGATAAGAATAATCCCGTAATAATAAAAATGTTTTTTTTCATAATTAACCCAAGTATATCTTTCTAAAGTATTAGCCCTTTTAAAGGGCTAACTATATTTATAATTTATAAAATTTAATAAGTTACTGTGACTGTCACAGTGTCAACATAGCTACCTGCACTTGGTAAAGTTGTACCAGCAGGGATACGGCCATACACGTTAACTGTCTGGACATTACCCGTGCCTGTTCCACTATAAGCAGTTGTTGCAACTCCAATAGCCGTAGCACGTCCTGTGTCAGAGTAAAGGTTATAAGGAATATATTCTGTAGTAGACGCGCCACCAATCATACGACGTTGAGTTGATAGAACATTTTGTCCACCATCAAATGATAAAGTCCATGGCACTGTGTTGTTACACAACACCCTAATTGGAGTACCACCAGTAGTCGTAGTATCTGCGTCTACATTACCAGCCAGAGAACTTAAGGTGCCAAAGTCTAGAACTGCATTAGCTGTCGTACCAGTAGCTGAGGTATTCAGGACACAGCTATTTGTTACTGTAGCTCTAACCGTCAAGGTGCCTGTTGCTGTAGCGGCATTGGCTGCATTGAGAGAAGATAATCCTACAGCAAATGCTGATAAATAAAAAAAAGTCTTTTTCATGGTTAAAACCTTTTTACATTAAATTGTTGGAATTAATAGATGTAAAAAAATTAATCTTCACCATTACAATCACTTTTATTCGACTGCTCTTTTAAAGCTTATATTTTTTACTCTATTTTTGGCATCATACATAAAAAAATTTAAATTGTATGAGTATGTTTTTATTTCAATTTTCAATTAATAAAATACAATTACCCATTCTAACCCTTCATTAACAATTCATTAACAATACAAAAAACAAATAATTGATTTTTATTAATTTAATTAAATACCAATAAAATAATTTAGAAAAATTTTAAATAAATATTTCAATATTTTTAGCAAAAACTATAAGTATAAAAATAAAATTTATAGAATAATTTAAAATATTTTTCTAATTAATCGATAAGTAGTCTATATTTTTAAGAATAATTAAAAGATATATTTAAAATAAATCATTAATTATTAATTGAGATATAATTCCTATTTCTTTATATTTTTTTGATTTAGTTAATTATATAAAAATAAAGGCCCCTCAAGAGGCCTCTATTCAATATGCTTAAATATTATTAAACGCTCAGCATACTATTTAAAGTTTCAGAAACGTTTTTAGATTTCACTTTAGGCTGCAATGCTTGTAAAGCCTGTTGCACTTGAGTGCGCTGAGGTTCGGCAAGCGTGTACCAGCGAGATAACACCTGTAATAAGCGTGAACCTAAAATCGGGTTTTTCTCGTCCAGATATTCTGCAAGATTAATAAAGTGAGCTACACCAAAGCCCCATGTATTTTCAGGGTTATTTGACAAACCACCACTCACGGCGCGAATACGGTTTGGTGTGGTTAAGTCATAATCAGGATGCTGAGTTAGATATTCAATTGTCTCAACTGTAGCATTTGGGTTTGCCGCCTGAATCATAAACCATTGGTCCAAAGACAATGCTTCGTCTTTAAAGCGGTTATAGAAATCAGCTAGGGCTTCTTGTGCTTGAGGCGCACTTTGCCACACTAGTACACGCAGCGCACCTAAACGTTCAGACATATTCCCCGTGCTTTGATATTGCTTATAAGCTAATTCAAATGCACTTTGGTCACCCTGACGCGCCATCATCATGAGCATAATGTTCTTTAATGCACGTACACCCATCGCTAAAGAAAATTCTTTTTGCAAGTCAGGGTCCAGTGTAAGGTACGTATCTTTCCAGAACGACCCCAACTCTTGAGCCAAACGATTGAGTAAGGCTTCACGTTTTACATGAATATCGGCTGGTGCATAGTTTTGATCAATACGGCTACCTAAATAACCTTCAGTTGGTACATCAAACAAACGCGATGCTAAAAGTGGATCACGACCAACTAATTCAGGCAATGTGCTTTGAATAGCTTGAATATAGGTATCCGCAGAGTGATCTTCTAACAAAATACGTTCAAGCAAGGTTTGTGTTGCTTGCCATTGGTTAAAACCATTTGTTTCATGTTGAATTAAGAATGCTAATTCTTCATCACTGTAATCAAATACCAGATTTACAGGTGCAGAGAAATTACGTAGTAGTGAAACAACAGGTTGCTCAGTTACTCCTGTAAACTCAATAGCTGCCTCGTCTTGGTCAAACAAATACACACCATCTTTAACACCATTTACAAATAGGCTTTCGCTTTGGAGCGTATATTGTTCACCTGTTTTCGCATTAAATAATGCCAACGCTACAGGAATTGGGACAGCTTTTAAATTTGGATATTTCGGATGCGCTTTTAGGCTTTGTTTAAAGCTTAAACGATAAGTTTGCGCTGCTGCATCATATTCACCTTTCGCTTCAAGCTTTGGTGTACCTGGTTGATTATACCAAGTTAAGAATGCAGATAAATCAACACCTGAACCTGCAGAGAGTGCAGCAACCCAGTCTTCAACAGTTACGGCTTGTCCATCATGACGGCGGAAATATTCATCCGTTCCCTGACGGAATTTTTCTTTACCCAGTAATGTCGACATCATGCGGTTAATTTCCGCACCTTTTTCATAAACAGTCGCTGTATAGAAGTTATTAATTTCGACAAAGTGGTCAGGGCGTGGTGGGTGCGACAATGGACCTGCATCTTCTGGGAATTGATGCGATTTAAGAACAGCGACATCGTCAATACGTTGAACCGCAGCAGATTGTAAATCTTCCGAGAAAGATTGATCACGGAATACCGTTAAGCCTTCTTTTAAGCACAACTGGAACCAGTCACGACAAGTAATACGGTTCCCTGTCCAGTTATGGAAATATTCATGGGCGATCACAGACTGTACACGCATAATCGCTGCGTCAGTTGTGTATTCTTCATCGGCAAGTACGCATGAGGTGTTAAAGATATTTAAACCTTTATTTTCCATGGCACCCATGTTGAACTGGCTCACCGCAACAATCATATAGTTGTCGAGATCATAGGCACGGCCATAGTGCTCTTCATCCCAGCGCATAGAATGTTTTAAAGCTTCCATTGCGATATGGCATTTTGGAATGTCTTTCTCAATGGCATAGATTTCTAAAGCGACATCACGTCCTTCCGAAGTCGTATAGCGGTCTTTCAATACAGCTAAATCACCAATCACACAAGCAAACAAATAGCTTGGCTTTTTAGTCGGGTCTTGCCAGATCGCAAAGTGACGGTTTTCACCAACTTCACCTGTTTCAAGCAAGTTACCATTCGCAAGTAAAACCGGATATTTTTTGTCTGCTTCTACACGTGTAGTAAAAACTGAAAGTACGTCTGGACGGTCTGGATAGAACGTAATTTTACGGAAACCTTCAGGCTCATTTTGCGTTACAAATAAGTCGCCAGCTTTATATAAACCTTCAAGCTGAGTGTTGGTTTCCGGGTGAATAATCACTTGAGTTTGTAAAATGACTTCATCTGGTGCATCAGTGATCACCAGTTGTTCACTATCGAGTGAATATTGTGCAGGAGTAAGATCTTGGCCATTGAGCTGAATAGATTGCAACTCAAGATCACGGCCCAGTAGCACCAAGTCTCCAGCAGTTTGACGCTTCATGACTAATGTTGAATCAACAATTGTTTTATCGTCATAGACTTGAATATCAAGATTAATTGATTCGACCAAGAACGCAGGTTTTTGATAATCTTTTAAATAAACTGTTTGATCTGCCTGAACTGGAGGCTGCGCCGCAATATTCATCTTTATTCCTTATATACTTTTGGAAACCGTAGTACGAATTTTATGAACTTGATCATACACATTCATACATACTGTGTTTGTTTACCTTTATAAAATTAATGGGACTTCATTTATACATTTCAAATTAGAATCGTCTTTTATTAGCACAGATTAGACCAAAATTACGATAATCGCTGCTTATATAATCAATCTATACAATAAAAATAAAACTCCTTTCGCTTTTAACATTTTTGAGGAGCTGCTTACATTTTGGGCATGGTTCTTGCCTTATCCAATATACCAGTATAAGTATTTCAATCAGAACAAGAGGAACTCACTATGGAATTAAAAGCTTATTTACATCGAATAGAAAACATTAAAGCGATTCATGATCTAGATGCAGCAGGACTCGACCACCATGTAATTGCCGTGTTCTTGTCTGCCGAAGGTATTTCAATGACAGCTCAGGAGGTAACCACTATCGTTAATACGTATGACGCCTTAGGTAAAGTGAAATTACCAAGTAAAAAAGTGCAGGCACTGATCAATGCCAAAAAACTTGGACAAAATGATGAGACCTTGCCGTGCCCTGTTTAATCTTAACTTTTAACCTCTTATGAAAACCTAAAGTCAAAACAAAGACTTTAGGTTTTCTATTTTTGCATCAAACAAAAAGACAATCTCATCTATCGGCAATGCGGCTGTGTATAATAGGTCAGTCATGATTAATTTAAACGTTCGGAGCGAAATGGCCTTACAAATTCTACAAAAACAGCTAGATGAAAGTAGCCATTGCCCTCTCTGCCAAGCGTCGATGTACTGGGTAGATGCCGAACAATTTGAGCAAGACGTTCAATTTCATGAATGTAGCCATTGCCAACACCGTGTATTTAAAGACACAAAAATGACGTGTCATTGCGACCAATGCACTAAACAAAGAAAAAAGCTTTTACAGCAGACCAGATTACAAGAACAACGCCAGTTTAAGTCAAAAGATCAACCTCAGCGCAGTCTGGAGCAACTTAGTTTTTTAAATAAACTTTTTATGCTTAGTCTGCTCGATGACTATGCACGAGACGATGTTGCACATGACGAATACATTCACTGGGACCAGATAAAATATCAGCCGATAACCCCCAACTGGATGTTCCAAAGCCATCTGATTAAACAACTTCATAAAGATGGGATTTTAAATGCACAAGATCAAACCGATGAACCACAGTGCTTTTATTTAAATATTCGTCTAGATGGTTATAGCGACCCAAGTTTATTTAGTGTAGCTCAGCAACTACGTCACTGGTTTTATGAAAACCTAAGTCTTGGTATTCCATTTCGTAGTGCAGATGAAGTGAAGGACGTGCTGTTTCAGGTGCTCTATCAAGAAATTATTCAGTTCACCCAGTTCTATTGCCGAACTTGGGGTATCCAAATTGCAGGAAGCTCTAATTTTCAAGCCTTTTGCTACCGTTTAATGGACTCATTGGCGATTGGTCAAATTTATTATCTTATTCAGACTGCACTTGAATATCTTTATAAACAAAAGGCACTACAGCCACGAAACGAAAAATTTATTAACACCAATCTATTAAAGAAAACTTTAGAGCAATATCGGGAACGAGCTTTGGCTGAAAAGTGGGAAACTTCGATGTTGCCCCGCCCTTACAATATTCCTTACAGTAAAATGAGCCATATATTATTTAACCGCTTTTTAGGTTATGACGAACAGATATTTGTACAACCTGTATGGAAAGCATGGCGAAAAATCGAACCTCGTTTAAACTTTTACTCGGTTAAACGTTGTATGTACTGTGGTTCAAATGATCTAAGCGTGGACTATGATGCAGCAGATTATGTGTCGCTGATTTGCCAAAATTGCAAACATCAAGATCACTATTTTACCCGTTAACTTTCTTATCTCTGGCTTAATAAGGATTATTAGATGATTTCGACATCCAACCTCATTGAACAGGTGATTGAAGCTTGGCAAAACATGCAGGCAAAAACGCCGCTGGTACAATGTATTACCAACAGCGTTGCTGCCAACTACACAGCCAATGTATTACTTGCTTCCGGTGCTTCACCTGCCATGATTGATAATCCTTATGAAGCAGAAAGTTTTACCAAAATTTCATCGGCTTTAAGCATTAATTTAGGCACACCGACTTCAGAGCAAATGCAAGCCATGCAAATCTCTGCCAAGACCGCACAGCTCAATAACATTCCGTGGGTACTCGATCCGGTGGGATATGGGCCAATATTAGCTTGGCGTAGTCAAATGACAGACGAGCTTTTACAGTTCAAACCAAGCGTTATTCGTGGTAATGCCTCAGAAATCAGTACGCTTGCAGGCAACCAAGTTCAATCTAAAGGTGTGGATAGTACCTTAAGTAGTGATCAGGCCTATCAACAGGCTTATGCACTATTAGCACATGCAGACTGTATCGCTATTTCAGGTGAGTCAGATTATATTTTATCTAGAGAATTAGATGCTGTGATCCAAGTAAACGGCGGAAGCCCGTTACAACCCAAAATTACTGCAACTGGCTGCGCTTTGGGTGCATTAATTGCTGCATATAGCGCCGTGACGACACCAACCATTGCAGCTCTTTCAGCTCATATTCATTTTGCAATTGCAGGTAAACTTGCTGCAAATCAAGCTCAAACGATGGGTAGTTTTAGTAGCATATTTATGGATTATATCCATATGCTAGATGCTAACCTGATTGAGCAATACGCAGATATCAAACTTTTAAATAAACAGGCATAACCTAAATTATGCCTGAATTACACTAGACTCACTTTAAAAGTAAGTAGATGTCGGTAATAAGTCAGACTACTTTTACATAGTGCTCATTGCTATTCTTGATCGAAATTGCGCTTTTTTGAGTTATACAACTTGCTTGAAATAATCGTCTCTTGGCATGTCGATAAGTTCAACACACAATTGAATTTCTTTATTAAACTCTTGTGGTAGATATTTTTTGTTGCTGAGCGCCGCTAATAATTGCTCACCCACAAGCTGTTTTTGTTCAGCAGTTCTTCCCGACAAAATATAGGCTTTTACATGGATATAGGCTTGATCAACCCCTAAGCCAATCAGAAACACCTCATCTCTACGCGCACGACTTTTAATGTCTTCTGGACTAAACAACTCTGTTTCAATCAACGTGGTATTAATTTCTTCAAGTAATTGTTTTGCATTTAGTCCAGTTAAGTTATCTGAATAATCAACTACAACGTGCGGCATAGCCACCTCAATTTATATAATAAGTCATTAAGCCAATTAAACTTTATTCAATAAATAATAAAGCTAATCGAACCTGATCATATCCCATTCGAGGGCTAGTTGCTTCAACAATTGGTCTTAGTTTGATCGAACCATCATCAGAAAAATGATCCGGATTTTGGCGTTTTTTCAACTTCTTATAAATTTTACGCACTTCTTCGACCACTTCTTCACCAGGATGGGCAACCGAAATATCTAGCTTTTGTTCTTTATGCAGTCGAGCCAAGTGATTAATAATGGTTGCAGGTGTTAGACCTCGTTCATGTGCGATATCTTCAATTTCGTAGCCTTCTTCAAACAATGCACGAGTTTCGTCCAAAGTCGCTGAGGCGTAATTTTGCTTCTCGCCTCTCGCTAGTTTTTTCTCATTTCTTGAAATTTCAGTTTCATTTAAGGTTCCACCACAATGACGAATAAAGGCTTTATGTTGAGCCGTTAAATCGACATTAGCAAAATTATCTTCGGCTTCTTTAGAAAGTTCTTGAAAACGGCGATCAGCTTTTACAGCCAGACTATCTAACTCCAAAGCTTGTTCATTAAAACCTAATAATTTTAACCCTGTTAAAGACTTCAAACGTGAGAGCGCAACATAACCTTGCCCTTTTTCAAAGGTATGCATCAGGTTAATTTCAGCAGCTTCCAAAGTCATACCTTGGCTTTTATGAATGGTAATCGCCCACGCCAAACGAAGTGGAATTTGCTGGAAACTTGCAATGACTTTTCCTGCTTCATTTTCAATTGACCATGTTTCAGGCGCTACCAGCAAAGTTGTACCATCGGTTAATTTTACCTTTGGCAATAACCCATTTTCGTCATCTTCTTCAAAACCGATCACCTCACCTAAACTTCCGTTGATATAACCCATATCAAAGTTGTTTTTTACAAACATCACTTTGGCATGTTTTTTAAGTGTGAGTTCTTCCGGAGCACGAACTGAAGACTTTAAAGTTTCTAATAATTTTTCATTACCGTCTAAAACGGCATTAAATTGATGCCCTTCATTATCAATTTCGTTTAAGTGCTGATAATTGATATTATCGACATCCATGTTATGCGTATAAAGACGAGTAAAGGTTTCGCCAATGTCATGAGTACGGGATTGATGCAAAGCTTGCAAATGCTCGGTTTGAATACTTTGCGCACGAATCGCATTTAATATCTGATTCAGAATTTCATCATCTTGGCGGTGTTGTTCTGTTAAATAACATACCCGAAATTTGGCTTCGACCCATGCATCAGACATAAAACAGAACTTGTCACGGTTGGCTTCACCATTACGGCCTACAGGTGGCAACTGGAAGAAATCTCCAGCCACAATCACTTGAATGCCACCGAATGCTTCATCACTTTCTTTAAAATATTTTAAAACCTGATTGACCAGATTAAGCTGCTTCGCATGGAGCATTGAGATTTCATCAATCACAAGAACTTGCGCGTTTTCAAGGTGTTCCTTGAGATATTTACGCTCTTTCATCCGTTTCAAGTCATCGTCAGTTAGATGATCTTTGATGCCAATACCAGCCCATGTATGAATGGTCATGCCATTCATATGCGTTGCAGCAATACCGGTAGACGCTGTAATCGCTACAGGTACTTTACGCGCTTTTAAATAATGGATGTACTGATTGAGTGTATAGGTTTTCCCTGCACCAGCCGAACCGGTTAAAAAGACATTTTCACCTGCTTTTAGCAGTTTAAGTGCAGTTTCCTGTTTCATAATCTCATATGTACATCTTCAACAGCCCATAGCTTAACGATTTTCCCGAAAAATTTAAATGAATGAGCCAAACTTTCTATAAAAACAATATAAATCAATAACTAATACCAAGTTGGTATTTGGTAGGTTTTTGGTAGGTAGGAAAATAATCTACACATCACAATACTAAGGCCATGGTGAGGCTCACCTGTAATAACAAACAATGGATTTATGGAAAAAGGAATCACTCCATGGCTTTTAAAAATATTGCAGATCAAACAAACGGTTTTTATATTCCTTGCGTATCACTCTTTGGACCAGGATGTGCCAAAGAAATTGGAACAAAGGCGCAGAACCTCGGCGCAAAAAAAGCATTAATTGTGACCGATGAAGGGCTATTTAAATTTGGCGTTGCAGATCTTATCGCAAGCTATTTAACCGAAGCAGGCGTAGCGAGCCATATTTTCCCGGGCGCGGAACCTAACCCAACCGATATTAATGTTCACAACGGTGTGAATGCCTATAACGAAAATGGCTGTGACTTTATTGTGTCGTTAGGCGGCGGCTCATCTCATGACTGTGCAAAAGGGATTGGCTTAGTGACTGCGGGTGGTGGTCATATTCGTGACTACGAAGGCATCGATAAAAGTAAAGTCCCAATGACGCCATTGATTGCAGTGAATACAACGGCTGGTACTGCATCTGAAATGACTCGTTTCTGTATTATTACCAATACCGATACTCACGTAAAAATGGCTATCGTGGACTGGCGTTGTACCCCTCTCATTGCGATCGATGACCCGAAACTCATGATTGCAAAACCAGCTGGTTTAACCGCTGCAACAGGTATGGATGCGCTAACCCATGCAGTTGAAGCATATGTTTCTACAGCAGCAAACCCAATTACCGATGCTTGTGCAGAAAAAGCAATCACCATGATTAGTCAATGGTTACAACCCGCTGTCGCAAATGGTGAAAACATCGAAGCTCGTGATGCTATGAGCTATGCGCAGTACTTGGCTGGTATGGCATTTAACAATGCATCTTTAGGTTATGTTCATGCAATGGCACACCAGTTGGGCGGGTTCTACAACCTACCTCATGGTGTATGTAACGCAATCTTGCTACCACATGTTTGTGAATTTAACTTAATTGCTTGTCCAGATCGTTATGCAAAAATCGCAGAATTAATGGGTGTAAATACCCACGGTCTCACCGTAACAGAAGCTGCATATGCTGCAATTGATGCCATTCGCAAACTGTCTTCTTCAATTGGTATCCCATCTGGCTTAACAGAACTTGGCGTAAAAACTGAGGACCTCGCGGTGATGGCCGAAAATGCTCAAAAAGACGCATGTATGCTCACCAACCCACGTAAAGCAAACCATGCACAAGTTGTGGAGATTTTCAAAGCAGCACTTTAATACTGATGTAACGCTATGTTCCTGTAGTAAGTCAAATCCCTCCGACCGTTGACTTACTTTTTGGGGAATACTTAGCTCCAGCGGTATTCCCTTTTTTTTAAAGCCTATACTCCAACCTTCTCTAAACCTGATTGACAATTTGCCCATTTCATTGAAGGATACTCAACATGACTTAATGACAATAGCTCGATAAAAATGAATACATCTACAGCTAAACACAATTATGCCCCAGATATTTTAGGTGCCGGCTATGAACAGCTAACGCTCAACTTTCCAGATGATTATGAAGGTAAAGTTGTAGCCACCTTAGTTCGTAAAAAAGCCACTCAACCGACTCAAAAAGCCGTACTTTATATTCATGGTTTTTTAGATTATTTCTTTCAAACCGAAATGGCCGAGCAATTTAATGCCCATGGTTATGACTTCTATGCACTCGATTTAAGAAAATATGGCCGCTCAAAACTGCCTCATCAAATTTTCTATAATGTGCTCGATTTAAATGAATATGATGCCGAAATTACTCAAGCATTAGAGATTATTGGCCAAGAAAAACATACACAAGTTTTACTTGCAGGTCACTCAACAGGCGGCTTAACGGCAACGCTTTATGCTGCGCATCATCCTGATCATCCCCTCATTAAAGCACTCTGGGCGAATAGTCCGTTTTACGATTTTAATTTAAGCTTAGTCGAAAAGAAGTTTGGTATTCCAATGCTCAGTCGAGTAGGAAAATATCTGCCAAAAGTTAAATTTCCAAGCCAACTGAACAAATGGTACACCACCAGTCTTCATAAGCAGCTTAAAGGTGAATGGGATTTCAACCTCGATTGGAAACCAACCTCTGCCCCGACAGTTCAACTCAGCTTTGTACATGCAATTCATACTGCGCAAAAAGAAATTCACCGCGGTGTTAAATTGAATATTCCAGCCCTGATTATGCATTCGCACCAAACTAAAAACCCACGCAAATGGGGACCCGATGCAACTCAAAGCGATGTCATTTTAGACGTTAAAGACATTGCTAAATTTGGGAAAAAAATGAAAGGCGATGTCTCGGTTGTCTCTATTCACAATGGTTTACACGATTTAGTCCTTTCGGCCCAGCCAGTAAGGGAACAAGTCTATCAGCAACTATTCCAATGGCTGGATCAAAAAGTCACCTAACTTAGCTTAGGTGAGTCAATATATTTCACTAGCAATTGATACGCAGGATGTTCACTCGGTAATAACTCCATAAGACGTTCTACCGCATCGATTGCTTCAGGGAAATGAGCTAAATGCTTAAGTAATAAATCTGTTTCTTGTGTTTTAAAAATCGCATCACTTAAGCGCGACTCAAGGCAGTCACGCCATGCACACAGAAAGGGACTTTCGGTTTTTGCCAGAAATACACCCGTATAAAGCTGTAATGCAGAGGCGACATATCCAGCATCAAGCGCTTGTTCAGCTTGTAAAAAATCGGCCTCAACATGCACAAGTAACCGATATGGACGTGAACCAAGCAAACCTCCCAATATATCTCGCAATTGAGACATTTCAGCTTTAAGCGTACCCATGCTTACTTTACGCTCACCATAAAGTGCCTGATAGAGATGCTCTAAGGTTAAACCATGCGGACATAGTGCCAATATCGTTAAAATTTCAATTTGACGCGGCGTCAATAATAAACTTTTGCCGTTAA
Source organism: Acinetobacter sp. AOR01_HL (assembly GCF_027855455.1). Taxonomy (NCBI): domain Bacteria; kingdom Pseudomonadati; phylum Pseudomonadota; class Gammaproteobacteria; order Moraxellales; family Moraxellaceae; genus Acinetobacter; species Acinetobacter sp. AOR01_HL. The sequence goes on from NZ_JAKTIM010000032.1 coordinate 22,486, forward strand.
ATTTAACTTGCGGCGTCGAAAATGCCCGGATGTGTAAGTGCTGGCGCTGTTGTTCTAACAAGGCAGATTGAATAATGGAGGCACAACGCTCAGCGGCCAAAATACCCAAGGTATTATGGTTTTTCCATGTGGTTGATAAATCTACCACCCCCAAGGTTTGCTTTGAGTATGGATCGATAATGGGTGCTGCATAACAAACCCAATCGTGAATCGACTCCATATAATGTTCATTGGAAAAAACACAGCTTGATTGTTGAGTTTTTAAAGATAACGCCAATGCATTCGTACCTACAAATTCTTCACGCCATTGACCACCTTGTACAAAATGTACACGTTCAGCAGCGCTCTGCATTTGAGCACTTGAGGCTGTCCAGATAATGGTACTACCGATGTCACCCACAGCAATAACCATAGAAGACTGCTCTGCAATATGACGTAAGTCATCAGCACACTGGCTTAGTGCCAGATCTAAAGCATTTTGTGAAGCAGATTTTCTTTCAAGTAGAGGTGCTGCAAATCGTTCTTTAGGAATCGCAGCAGAAGCTGATCGTTCCCACGAGCTCGCAATACTTTGGCCGAGTTTGGCAGCGTTCTGAGGAGAGAGACTATTTTGCGTGCGCAGTTGATCAATCAACATCCGTTGCTGCAATAAATCCTTTTTTGTGAACATTTGTAAATTCCTTATATATTCACATTTCTATTCCAACCTTTCTCCAACCTTCTTCTTTATATCCTAATTATACAAAGTACGAAAGTACTTACTGACAGGGTTCTTGTTAGTCTTTAGTCCTAAAAAAGCAAAGGAATATTTATATGCGCTATATCGATCCAAATCAACCAGGCTCAAAAGTTCAATTTAAATCACAATATGAAAATTTTATTGGCGGTGAATGGGTTGCACCTCTAAAGGGTGAATATTTTGATAATGTGTCACCAGTGGATGGAAAAGCTTTCACACGCATTCCACGCTCTAGTGCTGAAGATATTGAACTTGCTTTAGATGCAGCACACAAAGCGAAAGCTTCATGGAATAAATCTTCACCGACTACACGTTCTAATATACTTTTAAAAATTGCTGATCGTTTAGAAGCAAATCTTGAAATGCTTGCGGTTGCAGAAACTTGGGACAACGGTAAAGCAGTTCGTGAAACTTTAGCAGCTGACCTTCCACTTGCAATCGACCATTTCCGTTATTTCGCAGGGTGTATTCGTGCTCAAGAAGGCGGCATCTCTGAAATTGATGAAGATACCATTGCCTACCATTTCCATGAACCACTAGGTGTGGTTGGTCAAATCATTCCATGGAACTTCCCGATTTTAATGGCTGCATGGAAGCTCGCGCCAGCTTTGGCGGCTGGTAACTGTGTGGTGATTAAGCCAGCTGAGCAAACTCCGGTAGGTATTTTGTTGGTTGCCGAACTCATCCAAGATATCTTACCGCCGGGCGTACTTAATATTGTGAATGGTTTCGGTGCAGAGGTTGGCCGTCCGTTAGCGACAAGCCCACGTATTGCCAAAATCGCGTTTACCGGTTCAACTCAAACTGGGCAAATGGTGATGCAATATGCGACCGAAAATATTATTCCAGTCACGCTAGAGCTTGGTGGCAAGTCACCGAACCTTTTCTTTGAAGACATCATGGATAAAGAAGATGACTTCTTAGAAAAAACGCTGGAAGGTTTTGCCATGTTTGCCTTAAACCAAGGTGAAGTATGTACTTGCCCTTCTCGTGCTTTAGTACAAGAAAGTATTGCTGATCAATTCTTAGAGTTGGCCGTCGAACGTGTAAAACGTATTAAAACTGGTCATCCTCTTGATACTGAAACCATGATTGGTGCTCAAGCATCTTTGCAACAACAAGAGAAAATCTTACGTTGTATTAATACGGGCCGAGAAGAAGGTGCAGAACTCTTACTTGGTGGTAGTGGCCGTAAAGAAGTAGGTGATGGTTTCTATGTTGATCCGACTATTTTTAAAGGCCACAACAGCATGCAAGTTTTCCAAGAAGAAATTTTTGGTCCTGTACTGGCTGTGACAACATTTAAAGACTTTGACGATGCAATCAAAATTGCCAACGACACTATGTATGGTTTAGGTGCAGGTGTATGGTCACGTTCAGCCCATATTTCTTACCGTGCTGGTCGTGCTATTGAGGCGGGTCGTGTCTGGACAAACTGCTATAACATCTACCCTGCTCATGCTGCATTTGGTGGCTACAAGAAGTCTGGTATTGGTCGTGAAAACCATAAGATGATGCTAGATCACTACCAACAAACCAAAAACTTGTTGGTGAGTTATTCAACCAAACCAATGGGCTTCTTCTAAGTTTCGCACCAAGTTGATACCAAACTATCAATGCTAGAAGGAAACAAGCTCATTAATTATATAAGAAGCCGGTAATTTAAATTGCTGGCTTTTTTATTTAGTACAGTCAGCTCTCAGATTTTTACTATCTGGATTAAAAAAGTATCATCTAATATTTAAAGCACATCATTTAGGCATTGCTTTTGCATTCATTCATACAAACCAACTCGCAGGAGTATTGTATGAATCAACCAGAAACAGCTTCCGTTATTTCTTCAAGTGCAGAAGTCTCATCAGCAGAATATTTTGCTCAGCGCCAACTTAAACAAGGTACCGTGGGTTGGTTACTCCTGATTGGTTTAGGCGTAGCTTATGTGATATCAGGTGATTTTGCCGGCTGGAACTTCGGTATTGCCCAAGGTGGTTGGGGTGGTATGTTTATTGCCACTGCTCTTGCTGCCTTGATGTACCTGTGTCTATGTCTTTCTATGTCAGAAATGTCCACCATGATGCCGACAGCAGGTGGCGGTTATAGTTTTGCACGTGCTGCCTTTGGACCTTTTGGTGGTTATTTAACAGGTACAGCGATTTTAATTGAATACGCAATTGCGCCTGCCGCTATTGCCGTATTTATTGGTGGTTATTGCGAATCTCTATTTGGTATTAATGGCTGGATGATTTACCTCGCCTGTTACGCCATTTTTATGGGTATACATCTCAAAGGTGCTGGCGAAGCTTTAAAAATCATGTTTGCGATTACACTTGTCGCCGCTGTTGCCCTTGTCGTGTTTATTGGGGCAATGATTCCACACTTTAATGCACAAAATTTATTTGATATTCCAGTTAGTACAGGTGTTGGCGCAAGTCTTTTTTTACCTCATGGCTACTTGGGCATCTGGGCCGCGGTTCCTTTTGCTATCTGGTTTTTTCTTGCAGTAGAAGGTGTTCCGTTAGCAGCAGAAGAAGCAAAAGATCCAGCCAAATCTCTGCCACGCGGTTTAATCGGTGCAATGCTCATCTTAACAGCATTTGCCATGCTTATTTTGTTCTTGGGTGCAGGCGCAGCAGGTGCAAGTACTTTACAAAACTCAGGCGCCCCTCTGGTAGATGCTTTGGTTAAAGTTTATGGCACCAACACTTGGCTTGCGACATTCGTAAACTTTGTGGGTTTAGCTGGTTTAATCGCAAGTTTCTTCTCAATTATCTATGCCTATTCGCGTCAAATCTTTGCATTGTCACGAGCTGGTTACTTACCTACTTCACTCTCTTTAACCAATAAAAATAAAGCCCCTTATCTTGCAATTATTATTCCGGGCATTATCGGGTTCTTGCTTTCACTTACCAAAGAAGGCGATTCACTCATTTTAATCGCGGTTTTTGGTGCAACTATTTCTTATGTGCTGATTCTTTTATCACACATCAAACTGCGCTTATCTAAACCCGACATGCCTCGTCCTTATAAAACTCCAGGAGGAATCATCACTTCAAGCATTGCACTAGTTTTAGCAGTCGCTGCTGTGGTCGCAGGTTTTGTTGTTAATCCGAAAGTGTGGTTTATTGCTGCCGGTATCTATGTCGTATTTATTGCTTACTTCTTGTTCTACAGCCGCTATCATTTAGTGAAAGGAACACCAGAAGAAGAGTTTGCAAATATTAAAGCCGCAGAACAAGAACTATAAATAAAAGGATGTAACTATGAGTTATCGCAATATTGTCGCCAATCAACAGTATCACTTTGCTGACCTAAAAACGTTAATGGCCAAAGCTACACCGTTACGTTCAGGCGATGAGTTAGCAGGTGTAGCTGCCAGAGATGCAACCGAACATGTTGCGGCACAAATGACTTTGGCTGATGTGCCATTAAAAACCTTTTTAAATGAAGTTGTAATCGATTATGAAACTGATGAAATTACACGACTGATTATTGATGAACATGATCTGGCAGCCTTTACCCCTATTTCACACTTTACAGTAGGCGATTTTCGAAATTGGTTACTTGGAGAAGATGCCACTGCCCAAAGCTTAAAAGCTTTAGCATCAGGTTTAACTCCAGAAATGGTGGCTGCTGTCAGCAAAATTATGCGTAATCAAGATTTGATTTATGTCGCCAGCAAATGTGAAGTGGTCACCCAATTTCGCAACACAATTGGTTTAAAAGGACATCTTTCTACCCGTTTACAACCCAACCACCCTACCGATGATGTGCTCGGTATTTCAGCCAGTATTTTAGATGGGTTGATGTATGGCAATGGCGATGCCGTAATTGGCATTAACCCTGCCACGGATAACCTGCATAATTTGTCAGAGCTACTGAAATTGCTTGATCATGTCATTCAGGAATATCAAATTCCAACGCAATCTTGCGTACTTACGCATATCAGCTCAGGCATTCAACTGGCTGAAAAAAATGTACCGATTGATTTAATGTTCCAATCAATTGCCGGCACCCAACTGGCTAATGAAGGTTTTGGAATCTCACTCGATTTACTACAAGAAGGATATGAAGCCACCCTCGCACTTAAACGCGGAACCATTGGACAAAACGTCATGTACTTTGAAACGGGTCAAGGTAGTGCCCTATCAAGCAATGCTCATCACGGCGTTGACCAACAAACATTAGAAACTCGTGCTTATGCAGTAGCCCGTAAATACAATCCGCTTTTAGTGAATACAGTCGTTGGCTTTATTGGTCCCGAATATCTTTTTAATGGCAAACAAATTATACGTGCGGGACTGGAAGATCACTTCTGCGGCAAGTTACTCGGAGTACCAATGGGCTGCGACATTTGTTATACCAACCATGCAGATGCCGACCAAAATGATATGGATGTTCTCCTTACTCTATTTGGTGCCGCTGGCATTAACTTTATAATGGGGATTCCGGGTTCAGACGATGTCATGCTCAACTATCAAACCACTTCCTTCCATGATGCCCTCTATTTAAGACAACTCTTAGGTTTAAAACCCGCTCCTGAGTTCTCCGCTTGGCTTGAACAACAAGGGATTTTTAAACAACAAAACTCTCAAATTTGTTGGGCAGACCATATGCCTGACCAATTCTCTCGTCTGCTTATGAACTAGGGAGAACACCATGAAACTTAATCGTGATATTCAATATCCATCCTCTACCCATCAGGATCAGTGGGAAAAGCTCAAACAGTTTACCGATGCCCGCATTGCTCTGGGTCGTGCAGGTTGTAGTATCCCAACACGCGCCTTACTTGAGTTTCAGTTGTCTCATGCGCAAGCAAAAGATGCAGTTTATCAAGAGATGGATGTTTCCTACCTCTCGGAGCAATTAGCACAGCAGCAGCTGCAAAGTTTTCATATACAAAGTAATGCACCTAATAAAGAAATTTATCTTAAACGTCCAGATTTGGGGCGCCAACTTTCAAATCTATCAAAAGATACCTTAATTAAGAAGTATGCAGAAAACCCGCAACAGTATGATGTTTGTATTGTGGTAGGTGACGGTCTCTCTGCAAGAGCGATTGAAGCAAATGCCATCGCATTTATTGCAGCGCTAAGTGAACATATTCAGCAAGAAAATTGGAGCCTTGCCCCAATTGTACTTGCAACAGGGAGCAGAGTTGCTTTAGGCGATGAAGTTGCAGAAATATTTAAAGCATCCATGCTTGTGATGCTAATCGGTGAGCGCCCTGGTTTAAGCTCTCCTGACAGTATGGGAATTTACTACACATGGAATGCATATTCAGGCTGCCTCGATGCCAAACGTAATTGTATTTCTAATGTTCGCTCAGCAGGTTTAAGTATTCCAGTTGCAGTACAACGTTTAATCGCTTTAATGAAAAAATCCAAACAACTTGGTTTCTCAGGAGTTAATCTAAAAGATGAGCATCAACTTTCAAATATAGATTTTGCAGAAACTCAAAAGCTATTATTTTAGGCAATGGAATATGCTAAGAGATTTATTGAAAAATAGATAATCCTTCGCATAACAATATTATCTTAACGAAAAATAGCAATTTTCAGGTATTGACGATTTGTATGGATATTTTCTTCTTTATATTTATCGCTATACTCCACCTATTGATCTTCTATGAATCATTTGTATGAACACAACAAACGCCTTCCCTAAAACTATTTATGCCATTCAGCATCTTGCTTTCGAAGACTTAGGTTCATTAGAAGATGTCTTTTATCAACTCGGATTTCGCGTTCGTTATTTTGAAGCAGGTGTAGATGATTTAACTGCTGCTTTTGCACATGATGGATTAACTATTATTTTAGGTGGCCCAATCGGGGTTTATGAAACTGAAGATTATCCATTTTTAAAAGATGAAATTGCCTTACTTAAACAACGTTTAGCAGCAGATAAACCTACACTTGGTATTTGTTTGGGTGCACAGCTTATTGCTCATGCACTTGGTGCAAAAGTATATGCAGGACATCAAAAAGAAATTGGCTGGGGTCCACTGAGCTTAAGTTTACGTCCTAATCAGGTATTATCTGCTTTGCTTAATAATATCCATGTTCTACATTGGCATGGTGACACTTTTGACCTCCCTGAAAACGCGGTGTTATTAGCTAGTTCAGAGATTTATACCAATCAGGCATTTGAAGTTGGAAATAATATTCTCGCGTTGCAGTTTCATATTGAAACAACGGAAGAAAATTTTGAGAAATGGTTAATTGGCCATACATGTGAACTTCGTAATGCCAAAATTTCAATTCCAAAACTGCGTGAGCAAAATATTGAATATGCCCCTGCACTTGAGCAAGCTGCATTTGAAATCATTCAAAAATTCTTAAAAAAAATTGGATATAGTGCTTAAATGAGTGATTTTTTAATCCGCATTAAATATAGCTTTTTACTACCTCGTATTTTTTGATTGTTTTTTAAACAAAAAAAGCTTTATATTTTATTTTTAGAAACATTTCAGAAAAATTTCAGTGTATTATTAATTTGTAACATAAAATATACGCTGATTTACTATGGATATCTGGAAGTTTATTAAAAGCTTTAATACGGTTAATACTTATTTAATGCTTTCAACTATGCTTCTCATACTATTAGTTCTTTATTTTTATGTGATTAACCCGGCCTAAGCTACTTTGCCAAGGACGTTAATCATAAAGAAAAAGAAAATATGAGAAGACACCTAAATAAAAAGCCCAACTTTACAGTTGGGCTTTTTTATATCTGCTGTTTACTCACCACATGGTATTCATCTTGCGAAAAAGTAAGAGATAATCAATCTCTTACTTTTTCTCAGGCTTGAAGCTGTCTTTTAAGTCAAGAACACGGTTAAACACAGGCTTCTCAGGAGTATGATCGTATTGATCAGCAACGAAATAACCTTCGCGTTCAAACTGGAAGCGATCTTCTGGCTTCGCTTGAGCTAAAGCAGGTTCGATTACAGCTTGAACCACTTTCAAGGAATCTGGATTTAAGTTTGCTAAGAAATCATCACCAGTTTCAGGGTCAGCTTCTGTAAACAATCGATCATAAATACGTACCTCAGCAGGAATACCTTTAGTTGCAGATACCCAGTGAATTACGCCTTTTACTTTGCGGCCTTCAGGATTTTTACCTAAAGTATCCGGATCGATTGAGCACTTCAGCTCAACGACTTCACCGTTTGCATCTTTAATGACTTCATCACACTTAATCACATATGCATGGCGTAAACGAACTTCACCATCAGGAATTAAACGTTTAAAGCCTTTTGGCGGTACTTCTTCAAAATCTTTACGGTCAATATAGATTTCTTTAGTCAATGGAATCACGCGCTCACCCATATCGACATTAGGATGACGAGCATGGGTAAGGTCTAAATCTTCCGGTAAGTTCGTAAGTGTTACTTTTAATGGATTTAACACTGCCATACCGCGCGCTGCCGTATTCTCTAAAGATTGACGAATACAGAACTCAAGCATTGCGACATCCACAATACCGTCAGTTTTAGACACACCTACACGTTTACAGAAATCACGTAGGCCTTCTGGTGTGAAACCACGGCGACGCATACCGACAACCGTTGGCATCCGAGGATCATCCCATCCATTCACATAACCGCCTTCAACCAATTTACGTAATTTACGTTTAGACGTAATGGTGTAATCTACGTTTAAACGAGAAGATTCATACTGGTGCGGCACAGCTTTAGACTTAACTTTTTCAACAATCCAGTCATAAAACGGACGGTGGTCTTGGAACTCTAATGTACAAAGTGAATGTGTGATTCCTTCGATCGCATCAGACAATGGATGAGCATAGTCATACATTGGGTAGATTTTCCACTTATCGCCTGTTTGGTGATGCTCTGAATGTAAAACACGATACAAAATTGGGTCACGCATATGTACATTCGGGCTTGCCATATCAATTTTGGCGCGTAAAACAGCTTCACCCTCTTTAAGTTCACCATTGCGCATTTTTTCAAAACGAGCAAGGTTTTCTTCAACAGAAGCATCACGATATGGCGAATTTTTACCTGGCTCAACAAAGCTACCACGATTTAATTTGATTTCTTCTGGAGACTGCAAATCAACATATGCATCGCCTTGTTCAATCAACTGAATTGCCCAAGCATAAAGCTGATCAAAATAACCGGAAGCATAACGTGGTTCGCCATTCCAGCTAAATCCAAGCCATTTCACATCATTGGCGATACCATCAACATACTCTTGTTCTTCCGCATCCGGGTTAGTATCGTCAAAACGTAAATTACAAAGACCATTAAACTCTTCAGCAACGCCAAAGTTGAGGCAAATTGCTTTTACGTGACCAATATGTAAATAACCATTTGGTTCTGGCGGGAAACGCGTTACGATTTGTTTGGCACGTCCGGCAGCTAAATCATCGGTAATGACTTGGCGAACAAAATCTAATCCAGCCTGTTGTTCTTGCTGCGCAGAATCGACAGAGGCATGAGTATTCGGTGTCGGGTTGTTTGGCAGGTTCGAGACAACATCATTAGGCTTCATAGTGTATCAATCACTTCTTTGTAGATAAATTTTCGAAAAAATAAACGCTATCTTCATTTTTCACAAAGATTTTAACGTTTTTTACTTGCCTTGTAGTTTACAGTTTGCTTATGCTTCTCTCAACCAAAAACCCATGGTCAATTTGCCCATGTTTAGGAGATTAATGTAATGAGTTTTCCTCAAGTCGAATTAAACACCAACAAAGGTCGTATTGTTCTTGAGCTTAACACTGAAAAAGCACCGAAAACGGCTGCTAATTTTCTAGAATATGTACGTGACGGTTTCTATGATGGCGTGATTTTCCACCGCGTTATTGACGGTTTCATGATCCAAGGTGGTGGCTTTGACGAAAACTTCAAAGAAAAAGCAACTCGTGATGCGATTGAAAACGAAGCTGACAACGGTTTAAGCAACGATGTAGGTACCATTGCAATGGCACGTACTCAAGCTCCACACTCTGCTTCTGCACAATTCTTCATCAACGTAAAAAATAACTCTTTCCTGAACCATACTTCAAAAACTGCACAAGGTTGGGGTTATGCTGTATTCGGTAAAGTTGTTGAGGGTATGGACGTTGTAGAAGCAATCAAAGGCGTACGTACAGGTAACCGTGGTTATCACGCTGACGTTCCTTTAGAAAACGTTGTTATCGAATCTGCTAAAATTATTTCTGAATAATTTTAGGATAAAGCTGTGACTTATCTGTTTATTTCAGATTTACATTTGTCACCTGAACACCCTCGACTCGTTCGAGGGTTTTTAGATTTGTTGGTGCATTATCAAAATAAACAAACACAGCTTTATATTTTAGGTGATTGGTTTAATGCTTGGATTGGTGATGACTATTCAGCGCCTTGGCTCGACGAAATTGTCGAGGCTTTAAAAGTATTTAACCAAAAAGGTAATCGCGTTTATTTCCAAGTGGGTAACCGAGACTTTGCTTTAAATCAGGTTTTCCTAGATAAGTTTAATGGTGTATTACTTCCTGATATTTATTATCTCAACATTGCAGGTCACCAATACCGTTTGGAACATGGCGATGCGTTATGTACTGATGATATTTCCTATCAAAGATTTAAAAAAATTATCCGAAATCCCTTCCTAGTTGCTTTTTTACGCCGTACCCCCTTGAGTTTCCGTACAAAACTGGTCAATGGTTTTCGCAAAAGAAGTCATTCAGACAAACAGCAAAAAAGTTATGAAATTATGGATGTAAATGAACAAGCTGTTCTCTCTGCCCTCACAGATGTAGATATACTTATTCATGGACACACTCACCGTCCAGCAATTCATCAATTACAACATAAACAGCGGATTGTTCTTGGCGATTGGCGTGAAGATCATGCACAAATTTTAGAAATTAATTCCTCTTCACATCTGCAGCAAATCAAACTAACTGATTGGTATTATTAATTAATATTCAGTTATTTTTCAAAATCTTAGCTTGTTTATTTAAATCAAAATCCCAAATCATACATAGACAGGTAATAAATACAAATTTCCAGTTTATATGTACATACTTTTGATATTCGATATATAAAATTAAAAGACACAATACAAATGCAAAAATTAAAAAGGCTTTAATAATTCTAATTTCTCGCAGCCTACTTTTTCGATTAATTGATATTAATTCAAACATTTTCAATAAATTAGTAAAAAATTTATATAAGTATTATATTTCTTTATCACATTAAAATGCAGATGTTTTTCTCTAAAATCGCGTATGATGCCAAAGATTAGAACCCTTCCATTGTAATAAGATTGATATGGAGTAAAGTATGGATTTATTAAATACGGTTAAAAGTCGCTACACAACCAAAGCGTACGATCCTGAGAAAAAAATTCCTCAAGTAAAATTCAATAAGTTATTAGAAATTTTACGCTTTACCCCTTCTTCAGTGAATATTCAACCTTGGCATTTCTTGGTTGCAGACAATCCTACTGCTAAAGAACGCATTGCCAAAGCCTTAACAGGACGATATGCCTACAATGCACCCAAGGTTCTTGAGTCATCACATACCCTTGTATTTTGTACAAGAACAGATATTTCACCCGAATATTTAAACCAGTTACTTGAACAAGATGATTTAAGTGGCCGTTTTAAAGATGAGAAAGCCAAACTTGGTCAAAAGGATACTCGTCATGGCTATGTTGAGTTTTACCGTAATGAGCAAAAGAACTTATTCGGCTGGATGGAAAATCAAACTTTTATCGCTTTAGGACAACTACTGTTTGCAGCTGGTCTTGAAGGTATAGATGCAACTCCAATGGGTGGCTTTGACGAAGATGTTTTAAATGAAGAATTTGGCTTAAAAGAAAAAGGTTTGCGTAGCTCTGTAATTGTTTCACTGGGTTATAGAAGCGAAAATGACTTCAATGCGAAATTGCCAAAATCTCGTCTGCCGGATGAAATTATTTTTACACATTTATAAGAATTCAGTGGAGTTCAAAAGAACAGTCTTTTGAACTCCTATTTCATAGCTAAGGCTAAACAAACCAATCCACTTATTCCCAAAATCGTTCCTAAAATCGTTGGGAGTTTTAATTTTTCTTTATATAAAACTACGCCACAAACTATTCCAAGTAACACAACCAAAATATTCATACTCGCAAAGACAATGGCTGGAGAATCTTTGAGTAAAATATGCGCTTTAACGTATAGGGCAATGTTTGAAAAATTTAGTACGCCTAGCATTAACCCAGCAAAAGTATTTTTAAACTGCCATGCTGAATTTTTTTGAAATATTAAATAAATAATCGATAAAACAAAGGCCGTTATAAAAATTAGATTTAAAGTCAAAGTAAACTGTAGGCCTAAGCTACTCGTATATTTTAACAAGATATCTACAGCGGCATATCCAAACCAGACACTCATCAAAGCAAAAATTGCTTTTTTTGATTGAGATCCGGAAGACTCGTTAAAATGACCTAATAAAATTAAGAGAACAGCAAAAATTCCCAAACCTATCCCTAATAATTTAAGAGAATTAAACTGCTCTTGGAAAAAGAAATAAGCCGCTAATAAAGAAAGTACCACGGACAGCCGCTGAGCAATTTCGGTTTTGACAATACCTGCGTACTCTAAAGATTTAGCAAGGCACAAAAAAATACTCGGTAGAATGACGCCTAAAGCCACTATTAGCCACCAAGGTGTATGTTGTATAGAAATATGCTGAATATCTGGCTTAAACCACAGATAACATAGCAAGCTGGCACTTGCGTAATTCCATGCAATCATTTGCATGGGTTGATATCCCTTTTTCTTTAAATTTTTAAGTAGTACAGAAACCAGAACACTGCACAATGCTGCAGCAAATATTAATACCATTTGCAAAGAACCTATTAATTTAAATTTTAAGAAACAGAGATGGACCGCAGGTAGCTTTAATATGCTTTTTTATATTTTTAAAGCCATAAAAAAACCAGTCATCACTGACTGGTTTTTTTCAAGCTAATCAATTAACGATTGTTTTCGTCATCTTGACCATCTTCAAATTTAGAATCGTTATCAAAACCGCCTTGATGTCCGCCGAAGCCGCCTTGACCACCGAAGCCGCCTTGACCACCGAAGCCGCCCTGACCACCGAAGCCGCCTTGACCACCGAAGCCACCTTGACCACCGAAGCCACCTTGACCACCGAAGCCGCCTTGGCCACCGAAGCCAGCACCTTGAGCACCACCAAAGCCAGCGCCTTGACCACCGAAGCCACCTTGACTACCACCCTGAGCTGGGAAACCTGCACCTTGTGCACCTGCTGGACGTGGGTTACGAGCTGGAACAACTGTAGAAATTGCGTGTTTGTAAACCATTTGACTTACAGTATTTTTTAATAAAACAACATATTGGTCAAAAGATTCAATATGACCTTGTAATTTAATACCGTTAACAAGGAAAATAGAAACTGGGATGCGTTCTTTACGGAGAGAATTTAAGAACGGATCTTGTAAAGTTTGACCTTTAGACATTTTTAACTCCAAAAAAAAATTTTTAAATCAGCGCAAAAAAACTATCTTTATTTTTCAACTAAAAATTATAAAAAGACAGTGTGCAAATTTTGCTTTATCCATAAGAGTTTCGCAAGTCTTCTTTCGCCTGCTTTATCGTCAAGTAAGTTTTAAAATCGTGTATTTCTTGCAAAGAACGTAACCACGTATATTGACGTTTGGCAAGTTGTCGTGTTGCAAATAAGGCTTTATCCTCCATTTCCTGCTTTTTTTTGAGACTCATATCACTTTTTAATAGAAATTCTAGAGCTTGTCGATAACCAACAGAACGCATAGAGGGTAAATTTTCATCTAAATCGTATTTTTCAATTAGAGACTCGACTTCACTCAAAAAACCGATATCCCACATTTTGCTTAATCTTTGCTCAATGCGTTGATGTAATTCTAACCGATCTGGAAGTAAAGCGTAGTTATGAAATGTGTATCGATATGGTACATTTTTTGGTTGTTCTGCCTGCAATTTGGTAATTGGTTGACCTGTAATACGGTAAACTTCCAACGCCCGAATAATTCTTTGTTTATCAGAAACCTTAAACTTCACTCCAGCCGCCGGATCTACTGCCACCAGCTCCTCATAAACAGCTTGCCACCCTTCATTTGCTGCTTTTTCTTCAATTGCTGCGCGAACATTTGTATCTGCACTTGGCAAGTTACTTGATAATCCTTCTAAGAGAGCTTTGAAATACAGCATGGTTCCTCCTACCAAAATAGGAGTTTTGCCACGTGAATGCATCTCATCAATTAAAGCACAAGCATCTTCAACAAACTGAGCAGCCGAATAGACCTCAAGTGGAGTAATAATATCAATTAAATGATGTGGATATAGCTCCTGCTCTTCACGTGTTGGCTTAGCCGTACCAATATCCATATCTTTATATACAAGTGCAGAATCAACTGAAATTAATTCAAAATTTCCACGTTCATAGAGTTCACATGCCAAAGCGGTTTTTCCGCTTGCAGTCGGTCCCATTAAATTGATGACGGGCAATTGGTTTGACATGTAAAACTACTCTCCTCGAGCAAATAATTTATCTAGTTGAGATAATGGAAATGCACGCCAAGTTGGGCGACCATGGTTACATTGGCTCGCAAATTCGGTTTGTTCCATTTGGCGAAGTAAAGCATTCATTTCTGAGAGACTAAGTTGTCGATGTGCACGTACTGCACTATGACACGCCATACCAGCTAACAGTTCATCACGCTTTTGCAATAAACCTTGTGCTTCATCATTTGGATCTAAGTCATTGAGAAGTTCGGGAATAAGATTTTCAAAATCTGCTTTTTGCAAAATAGCCGGCACGCCACGCACAATGACTTGCTCATCGCCATATAAATCAATCTCTAACCCTAAGCGTTCAAGCTGAGGTTTTAAATCCTCAACACGAATAGCTTGCATACGACTAATTGAGATCACTTTAGGGATAAGCAACTGTTGAGATGTCCAGAACTCAGGTTTATCCCAAGCATTTTTCATTTGTTGCAGCAAAATACGCTCATGTGCTGCATGCATATCAACAATAATCAGGCCTTCAGTATTTTGCGCCAAAATATAAATTCCATGAAGCTGGGCAATTGCGATACCTAATGGAAATTCATCTACCTTAGCGACAGGCTCAATATTTTCATCAACTGAAAAATTAGCAGGTTGATCACGTAATGGAGCCAAGTAAGTCTTTAATGCATTATTTAACTGCGCAGAACCATTATATTTTGGAGTTTGTTCCGCATAATGAACAGCTTGGGGACGACTATTATTAAAATCAGTTAAAAGCTCAGTAGAAGGCTGATAACCATTAGGTTTGTCTACTGCTGTATCAGCGGCTTGCGCTGTACGGTGCAATGTAAATTGTTCTTGGTATTTAGGCTGAGGTTGTACCGAAAGACTTTGAGTATCGTCCACTTTCATGGCTTGTGCTAAATCAGCACTAGCTGTCTGAAATTGTGCTAGCGTTTCTTTAGCATAATGTCTTACAAACTCATGTACTTCACGTTGATTTAGAAAACGAATCTCATGTTTCGTCGGGTGAACGTTAACATCAATATTTTCAGGATCAACTTCTAAGAAAAGTAAATAAGATGAATGCTGATGGCCATGTAAAATACCGTCATATGCCATTCTTAAAGCATGTGAAATGGTTTTATCTTTCACAATTCGGCCATTTACATACACATATTGTAAGTCTGCTTGGGCACGTGCATCTGAAGGATGCCCTAGCCAACCTGACAAACGCATGTTAATACTTTCGGCATCGATCCAGTAAGCATTTTGAACAAACTGTTGACCCAATAATTGCTGTACACGCTGAAATCTTAATTCACCGCTATCTGCTATTGGTAAATTAATTCGAATATTATCGTTATGCTCAAGTACAAAACGTATATCAAAATGCGTTAAAGCTAAACGGCGTACAATTTCTTCAATATGCCCAAATTCAGTGGTTGGTTTTTTTAAAAATTTACGGCGAGCGGGCACATTAAAAAACAAGTCCTGAACTCGAATATGGGTGCCCTTTTGTGCAGCAACAGCTTGGACTTGTTGATGATCAAAGGCGGTACCATTCACCTCAACCTGATGACCAATTCCGCTTTCATCTTGGCTACTGGTTAAAGTCAATCGTGAAACTGCTGCAATAGAAGCAAGTGCTTCACCACGGAAACCTAAGCTAACAATGGCATGTAAATCTTCTGCTGTTTTAATTTTACTGGTTGCATGGCGCATCACTGCCAATGGTAAATCATCAGGATGAATCCCATGTCCATTGTCAATAATCTCGATTAATGTTGAGCCGCCTTGTGCAATCCGCACAATTAATTCGGTTGCACCTGCATCAATTGAGTTTTCTAATAATTCTTTTACGACCGATGAAGGACGTTCAATCACCTCACCGGCAGCAATCTGGTTCGCTAACGCGGCGTCTAATGTATGAATACGACGTTGTGTTAGCTTTTCATCAGTCATGAAGCTGTTCCTGCAAAGTCTGGTACAAATGCTCTGTTGGTAAAGTTAAGGTGACGAAACGATTGAGTTCATCATCTGATTTTTGAATATCAATGACGATATCTGCTTCAGGGATTTCGTCTCCACCTTTCGATGGCCACTCAAATAAAAATAGTGCATTCTGAATATCTAGATAATCACGGATTCCCATTAATTCAAGTTCGTACGGATCATTGAGACGATATAAGTCAAAATGAAAAATTTCTTTATTATTGATTTTATATGGTTCAACCAACGTATACGTCGGACTTTTAACCGAGCCTTTATGCCCTAGAGCTTGCAAAAAATAACGGGTCAATGTCGTTTTACCGGCGCCCAAATCTCCAATCAGATAAATCACGCCAGCCTGAACATGCTGCGCCAATGCCTGAGCTAAACGCTGGGTATCTTCTTCATGATTTAAGACCATTTTCAATGAATACGACATAACACACATAACATGATTCAAAATAATCGATATGATACCATTGCCCTGCTTTAAAGCCTACTTAAGTGCTTAAAGTTGGCTTTTTTTACATCACATTTATTAAATATTGACACACTTTTATGTCTAGCTCGATTGAATTTTTCCCACCTATGATTGATGGCGTAAGCGCAAGCCAAGTCTATCTTCCTTCACAAACGACAGCACAAACCATCTATCAATTTCTTTGCGAAAATTTTCCACATATAAAAGCAACAGAATGGCAGCAGCGTTTTCAAGATGGGCTTATTTACGCGGCAAATGGCGAAAAATTAACATTAAACAGCTCTTATATAGCAAACACACATATTTTTTATTACCGATTCCTTGCTAACGAAGTACATGTTCCCTTTGAGCATCAGATTTTATTTGAAAATGATGACTTGCTTGTTGTAGATAAACCCCATTTTTTAACGATTAGCCCAACAGGGCAATATGTACAAGAAACTTTATTAGTCCGATTAAAAAAGCAAACTGGCAATGAGTTTTTAACCCCGATCCATCGATTAGACCGTGAAACTGCCGGTGTCGTTTTATTTTGCAAACGACCACAGTCACGTGGAATTTACCAACAGTTATTTGCAGATCGTCAAGTCAATAAGATTTACCATGCAATCGCTGCATATAAAGCTGAATTAAAATTTCCTCAGAATTTAAAATTGTATTTAGATAAAGGTACACCCTTTTATACAATGCAGGTAATTGCACATACAAAAACCAATACCGAAACTAAAATTGAGCTGATTGAACATAATCACTCATGGGCTAAATATTGTTTAACGCCATCCACCGGAAAACAGCATCAACTCCGCGTCCATTTAAATCATTTGGGAATTCCGATTAAAAATGATCCGTTTTATCCAATAGTTCAACATAAAGCCGATGATGATTTTTCTCAGCCCTTACAGCTTCTAGCTAAGCAAATTTCTTTTATAGACCCGCTAACAAAACAGGAAATGGTTTTCAATTCACAACTTGAATTGACACTGTAATCGCATCGTAATGACAAAAAGATTATTTTTTATGCTGAAAGACATTGAAATTACATTCCGATGGTTTAAAATAAATCCCTAAAAATTAAAAATCATTTGGTTTTGTTATTCATGCGAAAAACAGAAGTTTATCAGGTTCGACTTGACTCCCAAGAGAAAAAACAGGCTTTTGCTGTTTTTAAACAATTGGGGATTACCCCTGCCCAAGCAGTACGACTGTTCTTTAAACAAGTCGTCTTAACCAAATCTATTCCTTTTGCGATCGAAAACCAGAATATTAATATGGAACAATTATTAAAACTGAGAAAAGCAAAAGCATCTTCATTAAATCAAAACGCTTCAACTTTAAATGAAGATGATGACCACGAAGATTTATTTGAAGAGTTAAATGCACTATTAGGTGAAAGTGACAAAACTTAACGGTGTTGCATTTTTAAACAACTTTTAACGTCAATTCGCTTCTTTTTTAGTTATGCTCTCTTTGTAAAAATATAAACATAAATACAAGGAGCGCCTAATGATTGTAAAACGAGCGACCTATGAAGACCTAAGCCAACTCGCTGTCCTATTTGATGAATACCGTCAATTTTATGGTGCATCTTCTAATCTAGAAGAATCTCATCATTTTTTAAAACAACGTTTTGAGAATAAAGAGAGCGTATTTTTTATCCATATTAAGGACGAAAAAATTACTGGGTTCGTATTGCTTTATTTAGGTTTTTCTTCAGTTGCTTGTTCAACTTACTACATCTTAGATGATGTATATGTTACCCCCCTATTCCGTCGTCAAGGCTCGGCAAAACAACTCATTGATACAGCGATTTTATTTGCAAAACAAGAAAATGCTTTACGTATTAGCCTAGAAACCCAATCGAATAATCATGAATCTCACCGCCTCTATGAAAAAATGGGGTTCATCCGAGACAGTGAGTTTCAGACATTTCATTGTTTTCTTAAATAATATTTTGAGCGAGTTGTTTTTCCTGCTCCGACAAATATACCCAGCCCCCTTCCTCAATTTCAGGTAAAACCAATTGACCAATTTGATGTCGATGTAACTTCTCGACTTTATTGCCTACGGCTGCAATCATTCTTTTAACTTGATGATAAACACCTTGATGAATAGTCATCGTTAATTGATGAGTTCCTAGTAGTGCTACATCTGTGGCAGCAAATACCCCCTTTTCTTGGTGTAAATTAACACCTTGAGTAAGCATTTCAATTTGCTCAGGGGTTACGGGGTCGTAAGTTGTAACGTGATAAACCTTTGGTACATGTTTACGAGGATGAGTTAAAGCTTGTAGATATTTACCATCATCAGTAAGTAAAAGTAGACCCGTTGTGTCTTGATCCAAGCGTCCAACCGCCTGCACACCACGATGAATCATGGTCTCAGGCAGTAGGCTAAAAACACTTTGATGATGCTGAGGATGATGAGAACACTCAAAACCTTGAGGTTTTCTTAGAGCAATATAAATTTTTTCTCTATATTGATAATTTTGACCAAAAACGGAAAACTCAAAATTTTCTGGGGAGAACTGCTTTTTGAGATCACTCACAACCTCCCCATCAATACTTACTGAACCATTTTTTATTAACTGCTGACAATATTTACGTGAACCAAACCCTTGTGATTGTAAAATTTTTTCCAGCAGCATAAAGCTTTCTCTTTAAAACGAAACCATTATTTTAACGTAATTTTAGTGTTTTATTACCTTCTGCTTTATCATCTTCGCATTTAACTTCATTAACTTTGAATTATTCTTCAATGACACGATAAATTTTTTCGTTTTGTTCACTTTCAAATAGCAATTCTGTAGTGGGTAAGATCACCTCATTATCTACAATAATATGTTCGATACGCTGACTTAGCTTTAAAGGCTCATTTTCATGTTCAACTAAATTCTTCTTTAATTGAGCTTTCGCATCATGAATTTGATCAAATTGGTCTTTGATCTTGATATCTATAATATCCATAAGATTAATCCTGTACTCATGAGTAGTGATTATTTTTATATCACACTATCTCAAAAGAATACTTTTTAAGTTGTTAATTTATATAACATTGTTTCCAAGCGTAACCACAGATAAAACTCTTTATCATTGAGTCATATACAAGAAAATTTCCACTAAAAAGCCTTTGTTTGATCTTTTTTAACCTTAAAAGCTCTGACATTTTGGCTCTCAATTATTATACAATTCAAATTATTTGCTTTTCTTGCCGCTTCTCATGCTTGCCCAATTTGATGTTAATTTAGTTGTTTTATTAGTTTTACTTATCTGCGGTTTACTAAGTCAAAATGCAGCTGTAACTATCGCAGCAGGTATTTTAATCGTCATAAAAATCACGCCATTAAATCAATTTTTTCCTTATATTCAGGCCCATGGCCTAAACTTAGGCATACTTATTCTAACAATTGGCGTACTCACCCCTATTGCAAGTGGCAAGCTTAGTGGAGAGAGTATTTTAAAATCCTTTATTAGTTTTAAATCTTTAGTCGCTATTGCAATTGGTCTGCTCGTCGCGTGGCTAGGTGGTCGTGGTGTAAAACTTATGTCGAGCCAACCTGATGTTGTGGCAGGCTTACTTATTGGTACGGTTGCAGGTGTAGCGTTACTCCGTGGTGTACCTGTTGGCCCGCTGATTGCAGCAGGTCTATTATCTTTGTTTATAGGTAAATAAAAGGCACCCGAAGGTACCTTTTAATAAATGCTTAGGCTAAATAAGTACTTTTAGCCTGAATAGTAAGAAGTGCGTTTTAAAGAAAACTTTTCTAGCTGCTTTAAGAAACCTTCAAAGTAGCTCTTCTCTTTTTCTTCAGTTCGATAACCTGCATACAATGTACGTCTTAAACCTGCTGGAGAAACACAATCTAGACGACGGCTAGTCACCCAACCTTTTTGTTCGTATTCATTGACTACCCAATCTGGCAAAGCAGCAATACCTCGGCCACTCGCAACAAGTTGAATAAGCATTTGCGTTAAGTCTGTTGTTCGGATTTGTTTTGGTTGAATATTTGCAGGTATAAACAGTTTCGACATGATATCTAAACGGTGCTTATCAACCGGGTAAGTAATAAGAACCTCTTCTGCGAGATCCTGAACAGTAATATTTTCAGCACGAACCAATCGATGAGTATTTGATAAAACCAAACGCGACTCATATTCAAAAATCGGGAAGTATTCGATTCCTTTTAGCGCAATCGGATCGGCTGTAATAAGTAAATCAAACTCAGCATTTTGTAAAAGTTCATGTGGATTCGCTTCAAACCCCGAAGCAAAGTCTAAATCGACGTCTGGATATTGCTGACGGTACTGATTGAGTAAAGGCATTAGCCAGTCAAAACAGCTATGACATTCAGATGAAAAAATAATTCTGCCCGTTTGTCCGTGCACAATACGTGTAATGTCACTCTGAGTAATCTGAATTTGCGGCAATACATCATCAGCTAACTTAAGTAGGCGTTGTCCTACATTAGAAAAACTAACAGGTCGACTGCGGCGATTAACCACCTCTACCCCATACCAATGATCTAATTCTTTTAATTGGTGAGAAATAGCCGAGGGCGTTAAGCATAGGTCATTAGCTGCAGCGACCAGTGAACCATGTTCACGTAAAGCAACTAAAGTTTTAAGGTGTCGAATTTCTAACATGGGCACAAGCCTGAATACATAAATTTATCTATAAATTTTCAAGTTATCTCTTGTTTATTACTAAACAGAGTTAACGGAGATAAATCATCACTAATGAATACCATTCATCTTATCACAAAATTAATTAATTTGTCTCAACATAAGTTTTTGTTAATTACATATGGACTTTACTAACAAATAAAAAATAGACCCAGTCAGATCTATTTTTTTATAAAATGAAATATTCTTACTCGGTCACTTGTAAGCTAACAATCGTATAATTTTGATTTTTAGGCTTTAACCTTAAATCTACTGGAGCTGTGACTTCCATTAAATATTCTCCAGCTTTTGGAAATTTAAGTTCAACTTGTCCTTTATCATCAGCTTTAAAAAGTAGTACTTGTTTATCAGTTGCACCTTTCTCTCTTAAATTAATTTCAGCATAAGGTAGGTTCTTGCCTTTTTCACTTATGGTTAGCTGAACTGCTTGAGTAACTTTAAGCTGGTTAGGATGAACAGAAAAATTAACTTTAACTGGTGTATTTGGAAGTTGAATATCTGAAACTTTACCTTTTGAAAGATAACTTTGTAACACCCATTCTCTTGTTACTTCCTCTGTTTTAATTTTTTTAGTTTTAAGATCAGCAGGAATTAGATAGTCACGCTCTTTTCTTGGCGGAGCTTTATCTGCTGGTAAATCAAAAAATAAATGCCACTCCTTTTGATCATATACATATTTTAAAGGGTAAGTCGCCTGAGTTTGCAGAATATATGTACCGTCTTCCGGTAAAGCAACATCGAAAACAGTTACAGATTTATGTAGGGCTTCAGCATTAATAACTTTAGGATCTTGTTTAGGGGTAATGACGGTAAGCTTGGCATCTTTTAAAGCGTATTCACTATTTAGTGCTTCTTCAGCATAACCAGCTACTACCGGTACTTGTGTCTGCTCAGTTTTATACGCTAATGGCGCAACATAAGGTTCATGAGCAAGGCTGTAACTACATACAAAAACAAGTGATGTTACTAATAATCTATTTATTCTTTCTCGATCCTAATTAGGAAAATTTAAATTTTTACAGACAAATCATAAGCAAATGTATTATACACAAATAAAAATAATTCTTATTATCATTAATAAATTTAAGTTAAAGATTTTTATATAAAAAGAAAAAGGCCAAGTGGCCTCTTTCATTACCTCATTGTTCTTTTACTTTTGGAAAAGCTTGATTAAAGTCAATAAGCTTATAACTTTTTACTAAATCATCTTCACCATAAGTCACTTCATAAGTTGTTTCTTTACCATTAAAGTATGCTTCAGCTGGAGTTCCAAAAACTTCCCATAAACCTATTGAGGCAACGTCTGCAACCCCATGCCCAAATGCACGACCTACTTTTACCCACTTTGAATAACCTTGCTGGAATGTATAGATTTCAACTCTTGTCCCATCACGGTACTCAGACAAGACAGGTGCCCCAAACTCTGCAATAACATAATTACGAGAGCTACCCGGATTTAAAACATTTAAATTTTTTTTACTTGGTTGATTACCAGCCATAAATACGGCACAACCAGACATAGATAACATAGCCATACCAATAAGGCAGGCAATACATAATTTTCTCACGATTTAACTTCTCTATTTCTTAAGTATTTATACAACTTATTGTAATGCTTAAAGTATTACGCGCTCATCATATCCAATTTGATAAAAGAATTCGATAAATTATTCAATATAAAGATAAAATATTCCGGTTTTAAATGTGCAAACTTCCTCTCGAGATTCTAGTTTTTTATTATTTTGGTCTCTTTTCCCTTATACTTTCTTTTTTGAGTTTCCTTTTATTAATTTATTATGGCGTCCCCCCAATCCCCTTCTTCTTCCCCTCGACATTACTCACTCTTCTTGGCAATTTTTTCTCTTGCAGTAGGCGGTTTCTGTATTGGCACTACAGAATTTGTCGCAATGGGTCTTATTCAGGAAATTGCACACAATTTAAAGATTACAGTACCTGAAGCTGGGCATTTTATTAGTGCTTATGCATTAGGTGTTGTTATTGGTGCCCCTATTATTGCCATTTTGGGTGCCAAAGTACCTAGAAAGACCCTATTGCTTTGCCTCATGCTGTTTTATGGTATTGCCAATGCATGCACAGCTTTAGCACATACCCCAGAAACCGTTTTAGTCTCTCGTTTTATTGCAGGTTTACCTCATGGCGCATATTTTGGTGTCGGCGCTTTAGTCGCGGCTGAACTAGCAGGCCCTTCACGAAGAGCTTCAGCAGTTGCGCAAATGATGATGGGACTAACCGTTGCTACCGTTATTGGCGTACCCTTAGCAACATGGTTAGGTCAACATTTTGGTTGGAGAGCAGGTTTTGAATTTTCAGCAACGATCGCATTCTTTACTTTAATTGCTGTAGCTTGCTTTGTACCGAATATTCCAGTTCAAGCTACTGCCAGCATAAAAACAGAATTAGCTGGGCTTAAAAATATAAATATGTGGTTAACCCTTGCAGTCGGCGCAATTGGCTTTGGGGGCATGTTCTCGGTATATAGCTATGTCTCACCAATTCTCACTGAATACACTAAAGTTAATATCCAGATTGTTCCTATTGCATTAGCGCTGTGGGGCATCGGGATGGTGATTGGTGGTTTAGCTGCGGGTTGGCTTGCAGATAAAAACCTCAATAAAACTATTGTGGGCGTACTCATTAGCTCAGCGATCGCATTTGTAGTCGCAAGCTTTCTAATGAGTAATATCTATAGCGCAATTGGCTCTTTATTCTTAATTGGCCTAACCGTTATGGGTTTAGGTGGGGCTTTACAGACACGCCTCATGGATGTTGCAGGTGATGCACAAACGCTAGCAGCTTCACTTAACCATTCCGCCTTTAATCTTGCTAATGCATTAGGCGCTTTTTTAGGTGGTTGGGTACTGAGCCATCAGATGGGTTGGATTGCACCAATCTGGGTAGGTTTTGTACTGAGCCTTGGTGGCCTTATTATCTTACTCATTGCATTTGCTGTAGAAAAAGCAACTCAAAAAGCCTGAGTATGATCAGGCTTTCGTTGAATCTCTAATCTGTTAACTTTTCACCACAGTGCGGGCAATAACATTTCTTCTCTCTAACAGCTTCTTTCTCTTCTAATACTTTTTCGCGCATAATTTGAATAATCAGATTATGCGCTTGTTCTTTTGGTAGCCCTACTTTTTGTCGAATACGTTCTATTTCAACTTCATCATGCATGATATCAATACCACGCACTTGAAGTAACTCTCGGAACTCTTGTTCAAGGCGCTGATTACGCTGGTTAAGTTCATTGGCCAAACCAGAAGCTAAAATACCAGCCGGTAAAGCAGCAATCCCTACCCCTAGAATTGTAATTAAGGCTCCCAATAATTTTCCTAGACTAGTTACTGGTGTGACATCGCCGTATCCGACTGTAGTTAAAGTCACAACCGCCCACCACATTGCTTTAGGAATAGAGCTAAAAGCTTCCGGTTGCGCTTTATTCTCAACAACATAAATACCAGAGGCAGTCATAATAATCATAATGATTAAAATAAAAATCACTGCCTGAAAAGAACCTTTTTCTCGCTTAATCACACATAGCAATATTTGTAGTGAGATGAAATAACGAGTTAATTTTAATAATCGAAGTAACCGTAAAATTCTTAACATACGAAGATCTATTCGTACAAAGAAATTTAGATACGCAGGCAAAATTGCCATGAGGTCAATCAGTGCTTCACCACTTTTCATCCATGCTAAACGTTGCTTCCATGCAGCTTGTGTCGGATCACGCTCGACTATACTCCAGAGCCGTAAGAGATATTCAATACTGAAAATTGCAATTGAGACATTTTCAAAGTAGTCAAACCATATACGGTAGCTGTAATACAGATCATTTACTGTTTCTAGTAATACAGCAACTACATTCCCAATAATTAAGAAAACTAAAAAGTAGTTAATACATCTACTTACTGTCGCTTCGTAATCATGATTATGAAGGTTGTTATAGAAGAACCGACGTACTGTCTTCCATGCTAAAATTCGCATACGGATCTGAACCACGTTATATTGAACATATATTAAGCTCACATACGTAAATTCACCACTATAGCAGCCAATAAAATATTTTATTAATTGTATTAGCTAAACAATCATAAATAATATTTCATATTTACTAATTATATTTTAATGCGCTGCAACATATCTAAACTCATTTTCCTCCCACCATTGCACATCATATATACCGGCATGGGACTTCAAAATGACATTAATATAATTTTGTAGCAACATAATATGGTGAGTAATATCTAACTTTCTAAAAAGAAATCTTCTTAAAATTGGTGTATTTGGTGAAATGAATATTGCAAAACCATTACTGTATTCTTCATAAACGCTAATACCGATATACATCGTAATCTCAGGTAATGGTACTTCTATTTCCCAGCCCCAACGCTCAGCATTTAACTCAATATTTAAGTGATATCTATTTTTTAATATACTATAAATATATTGTGCAATATCTTCAGTTTTCTGTACTAAAGTATTCCCGTCTTCTGCTGATAAATTTTGATCATATAGCTGATAATCATCAAATTTAAATTCAACAATTGTCTTTAGCATTTTAAATTCCATATATAAAATACCCGTGTTCTTTTTAATTATTTTTAAGTTCATGCAAATATTTTAAAACAAAATCTTCTTTAATATCTAGCGTTATATTTATTTTTACATTTTATTAGAATAAAACATGATTAATTTATTATTTTAATAATTAAAATATGTACCAATTCTCATTAAAATAAAAAGGAGCTGAATAATCAGCTCCTTTTTTGTACTAAATCGACCTATTAAGTCAACTGAGCAGCAGCAATTTTCTTAGTATCTACTTTAT
Source organism: Acinetobacter sp. AOR01_HL (assembly GCF_027855455.1). Taxonomy (NCBI): domain Bacteria; kingdom Pseudomonadati; phylum Pseudomonadota; class Gammaproteobacteria; order Moraxellales; family Moraxellaceae; genus Acinetobacter; species Acinetobacter sp. AOR01_HL. The sequence goes on from NZ_JAKTIM010000032.1 coordinate 48,741, forward strand.
CAGCAGCATTTGTATATTCGCCCATTTGGTCGAAATTCAAATATTTGTAGATGTCAGCAGACATACTGTCAATTTGAGCTGCATATTGTTGGTATTCTTCTGGAGTTGGTAATTTACCAAGTACAGCAGCAACAGATGCAAGCTCAGCAGACGCTAAGTAAACGTTAGAACCTTGGCCTAAACGGTTAGGGAAGTTACGTGTAGAAGTCGAAACAACAGTTGTGTTCGGCGCAACACGTGCTTGGTTACCCATACATAATGAACAACCAGGCATTTCTGTACGCGCACCAGCACGGCCATAAGTGTTATAGAAGCCTTCTTCCATTAACTGATGTTCGTCCATACGTGTTGGTGGAGCCAACCATAAACGAGTTGTTAATGAACCGCTTGGCACTTTCTCAAGTAACTGACCAGCAGCACGGAAGTGACCAATGTTAGTCATACAAGAACCGATGAATACTTCATCAATTTTGTCGCCTTGAACGTCAGAAAGAAGTTTCGCATCATCTGGATCGTTCGGGCAGCAAAGGATAGGTTCTTTGATTTCTGACAAGTCAATTTCATACACTTTAGTGTATTCAGCATCAGCATCAGCTTTAAGTAAGCTTGGGTTTGCTAACCATTTTTCCATGTTTTCAACACGGCGAGCCATCGTACGTGCATCACCATAGCCTTGTGAAATCATCCACTTAAGCATTGTGATGTTAGAACGTAAGTACTCAGCAACTTTCTCTTCTGAAAGTGTGATTGCACAACCAGCAGCTGAACGTTCAGCAGAAGCATCAGAAAGTTCGAATGCTTGCTCAACTGTTAAGTCAGTTTCCATTTCTGTTAAGTCGATTTCTAAGATACGACCAGAGAAGATGTTTTTCTTACCTTTTTTCTCAACAGTAAGATCGCCTTCTTTGATTGCATAGTAAGGAATCGCATGTACAAGGTCACGTAAAGTGATACCAGGCTGCATTTTACCTTTGAACTTAACAAGAACTGATTCAGGCATATCAAGTGGCATTACACCAGTTGCAGCAGCGAAAGCTACAAGGCCAGAACCTGCTGGGAACGAAATACCAATTGGGAAACGAGTATGCGAGTCACCACCAGTACCTACTGTATCTGGAAGAAGCATACGGTTTAACCAAGAGTGGATAATACCGTCACCTGGACGTAAAGATACACCACCACGGTTCATGATGAAGTCTGGAAGTGTATGTTGCATTTGTACGTCAACTGGCTTTGGATAAGCAGCAGTGTGACAGAAAGACTGCATTACTAAGTCAGCAGAGAAGCCCAAGCAAGCTAAGTCTTTTAACTCATCACGAGTCATAGGACCAGTTGTATCTTGAGAACCAACTGTAGTCATTTTAGGTTCACAGTAAGTACCTGGACGGATACCTTGACCTTCTGGAAGACCACATGCGCGACCAACCATCTTCTGAGCTAAAGTGAAACCTTTGCCAGTGTCAGCTGGTTGTACTGGAGTACGGAATAATGTAGATGGAGCTAAACCTAAAGCTTCACGCGCTTTAGCAGTTAAGCCACGACCAATAATCAAGTTAATACGACCACCAGCACGTACTTCATCTAAAAGTACTGGAGTTTTAAGTTCAGACTCAGCGATTTGTTCGCCATTTTTGAACGCAGTAACTTTTGCAGCAGCATGATCGATTTTAAGAGTAACTTCGTCACCCATGTTCATGTTAGAAACATCGATCTCTACTGGTAATGCACCAGCATCTTCCATTGTGTTAAAGAAGATCGGAGCAATTTTACCGCCTAAACACACACCACCGTCTTTTTTGTTTGGAATGTGAGCGATTTCATCACCAAAGAACCAAAGAACAGAGTTTGTTGCAGATTTACGAGATGAACCTGTACCAACAACGTCACCAACATAAGCAACTTGGTTACCCTTAGCAATGAGTTCTTTAATTTGGCTTAATGGACCAACTTCACCTGGTTTTTCAGGGTTGATACCATCACGCTCATTTTTCAACATTGCATTTGCATGCAATGGGATGTCTGGACGGCTCCATGCGTCTTGAGCTGGAGACAAGTCATCAGTGTTTGTTTCACCTGTTACTTTGAACACAGTGATTTTGATTTCTTCTGGTACATCTTTACGACTAGTGAACCATTCAGCATCAGCCCAAGATTGTAAAACAGCTTTTGCATTTGCATTGCCAGCTTTAGCTTTATCAGCTACGTCATGGAACGCATCAAATACAAGTAATGTTTTTTTCAAAGCTTCAGCAGCCAAGCTACCTAATTCAGCATCATCCAGAAGCTCAACTAAAGGCGCTACGTTATAACCACCAAGCATCGTACCTAGTAAATAAACTGCACGTTCTTTAGAAACTAGCGGAGATGTCGCTTCGCCTTTTGCAATCGCTGCCAAGAAAGCTGCTTTTACGTAAGCTGCTTGGTCAACACCTGCAGGAACACGGTTTTCAAGCAAATCAACCAAGAATGCTTCTTCACCTGCCGGTGGGTTTTTTAATAACTCAACAAGTTGAGCAGTTTGAGCATCATCAAGTGGCTTCGGTGGGACTCCGAGTGCGGCACGTTCAGCAACGTGTTGGCGGTAAGCTTCTAGCACGGTGTTCATTCCTCTTTTTTTAAAAAATTACTTGTAAATTCCAGCTTTCACAAAGCTTCACAAGTAATATGGACTACAAAATTTTACTAGAGTTCAAGCCAAAAGTTAATGAGCGCGGGGTGTTTCTCCGTGATGCCCATTATTTTGTAACTAAATACCCGTGTATAAATAATGATCTTAATGATGGATTTATCATGCGGTATTTTAAGTTAAAAGAACACTCCACCTTAGTGGAGTGTTTGACGATGTCTTATACACTTAGAATTTTTTGTAGTTTGGCATTTTGTCATGTGGGGTAACCAAACACTCATCTGTCATTTGTTTTCTAATCTTTTCTTGTAAGGCTTCTGGATTCGTTTTTAATTCGTCTTGTGGAATGGCGTAAACTTTTTCAATAATATTAAAGATGAATTTTTTCGTAATTTCGTCTTCAATTTTATTAGCATGCTCAATAGCTTGAGACTTCTCAATTGCTTGCTGACGGTCAAATAGAATACTTCTTGCTGCATTTCCCACACTTGTACAATAGCCATGCCATTGCTCTTCAGGTGTTAAAGGCTTTTTTTCTGTACAGCCGACTATTAACATGCCCATTAAAACAAATAAAACTTTTTTCATCATTACTCTACACAGACTATGCTGCCCACATCATACTGAATCTGACAGACTTTGCAAAAATTCTACTTATATGTCTTTATTTTTGCCCAATATTCAATAAAAAACCGAGATGTTTTCATCTCGGTTTTTAGTGTTCTTCAAACCTTTAGAAGCGCCAATTGTAGAATAAATCTATTGCTCGTTCTAAAGATTGACTTGCTTCCAAATACAAACGTCGGTTCATTTGATAACGCAACGTCAGTTTATTGACCGGGGTAAATACACCTACACCATAACGAATAAATAAATCAGGTGTAATGTAACCAGTTAAGCTTACTTGAGTATCATCCCCTGTACCTTGAGCATCTAATGCAAGACCACTCAAACCAAAAGTACGTCCAATTTGATTCGTTAAAGCACGAGTACCACCCAAGCCCATACTAATACCGGCAGCAGCAATTGTATTGTTCACATCAGATTTAAAGCCTTCTGCATTACTTAAACCACTTGCACCTTCATTAATACGCCCTGTCACGAGTGCATTTAATGCCTCTTGCTCAGAAAGGCCTGCATCATTATAAACTTGAATGTTTGGTGATGAAGCAGTACCAGTGACACGAACCCCAACCATACTACCCTGAACATTTTTATTCGCATCAATATCTAACGTCGGGTTTGCTAATGGACCATTAAAACGGGCAATTGCACGGTTTAAATCTAGGCTTTGACCATAGGCCTCAATTTTCACTTTTTGACTTACACCAATAGCACCCATTGCTCGCATTGCTGTTTCATAACCGCGTTGGGTTAAATTCAAACGCCCCACTAAAGGTATATTACTGTTAAAGCCTTGGAAGATGACTTGATTGCCAATATTTACCGAGATATCTGCACGGATATCCCACGGTTTTGCCGCACGTAAAATTGCAAGTGGGTCCTGACCTTGGCGAACAATACGAACATCTGAAGATGTGTTAACCACTGGTGCAGTTGTTTCAGGCATTGAAATACGTGCACGAGGAACATCTACTGATCCTTTCAAGCTTAAACGCTTATCAAAAGGATACATATCAAGTGTCAAATTCGGATTTGCAATAGCCGTAATTAATGGAGCTTGACGTACAAGTAAGTTATCGCCTTTTAAGTTTAACTGTAGACGCGGTGCATTTTTCCAGTCAAAACTACCTTTAAGTAACCCTACACCTTGTCCACTATTGAATGCACCATCAATTGTTGCCATGTCCTGACGAATAGATGAATACACCTGTACATTGGTTAAATTAACCGGCAGGGAAATCATACTGATCGCCCCATTTTTCAAACGCATTTCGCCCGTAAACTGTGGCTGGGTCAAAGTACCATTCACTTTGCCAGCTAAGGCTAAGGTACCACTCATTGAACGTACATCTTGAATGAATGGTTTTAACACTTTTAACTGTACATCGTTAAAAGCTACCTCTCCATGCATCGGCATAGATGATTGGTATGGATTAATAATAACATTCGCATATCCTGTACCAATATCAGGTGTTTTTACATCGACACGGAACAATAAGCCTTCTGAAATACTTTTTGCAATTACACTCAGTTCATCATAAGCCAAAGTAGTCGGTGGATCTTGCGGATCTTCCGCTGCTAGGCCCAGTTCACCTTTTCTGGTCATTAAGCGTGCATCAAGCTTAGGATGCCCACCATTTACCCAAGAAGCTTTAGCATAACCATTAAGTTGGCCTGTTATAGCCAAACCTTCCGGCATGAACGCAGCAAAATCACCTAAATCTAGATTCTGAGTAACAAATGAAATATTACCTTGTGCTTTACTCACACGCACAGGCTGGTCAAGACACAACTGGCTATTTGTACTTTGCCAGCAATGTTGCCCAACATATAACTCAGAACGTGCCGATGAGAAAACAACTGGTGCATTTTGATTTTGTGCTAGACGAATTCGGCGTGAATCAAAACTTCCTTTTTGAATTTGCCCTAACCAATCATTCTTCGCATTAAATCCACCTGCTAATTGAACATAGAATTTAGAAACATTATTATTTCCTTGCACTTTTAATAAATGTGCTTTTCTTGTTCCTGTTAAATTCACCTCAGCAGACTGAATTTGACGGCTACCACTACGTAAATTGTCTAATTTTGCTGTTAACTGAGTTGGTGTTGTTTCGGAAGTAGGCAATTCACCCTGGATACGAAGTTTTTTAATACTGACTAATGTATTAAATGCAAAATTATCAACCGCAATGTTCGCCGTAGCTTTCAAACGCGGTTGAGATTGGACACTCAAGTCTCCATATGCACGCCCACTTAAACCCGGATACAACTCATAAAGTGCAGGTGCATTCAGCTTAATTTTTAAATTCTGTGCATTACCAGTCGCCTGCAACTGATTTTGCGCATAAACTAAAAATAGATTATTTGCTTCAAATTGCTGAGGTAAAAAGCCTTTTTGGTTCGAATCCATAAGTATGGATAAGTTACCTTTACCTCTGACTGGCTTATTATTCAAATAACCCGCAAGGTTCAATTGTTGAATATCAATACGCTTTAACTTGTCAGACCAGATGCCTTGTGTTTTTACATTTCCTGAAATTTCACCTTTTACACTAGAGGCAAAATATTGAGGTTTAAAGCGTACTAACGAGCTATTAATATCCCAAGCAATACGGTCTTTTAAATTTAATGACCCAGTCGCATAGATTTTCCCAGCAACACCATCATGTTGTAACTGACTAATTCGGATAAATTCTGGGGTGCCTGCAATAGAAAACTTTAATAGTCCATTGGCTTGATTAAGCGCTTTTAAAGATCCGTCATAATTGACCGCAAAGCCTTTAAAACCGCCACCTGCTTTAACATCATTAAATAATAAAGCTGCTGTACTTTTTCCAGCTAGCGCAACCATTTCTTGACCTGCTTGAGCCAAGCGACCTTTTAAATCAATTTTTTCAAGCTGAATAATTTGTTGATTTGGCTTTGCAAAACCGCTGGCTTTAATTGATCCGTTGAGCAAGTTAACAGGCGCCGCTGTATGTATACTTTGTGGATTAAAGTCTTTTGCATTTAATAATGCATTCCATGCCAGCTGACGTTTTTCACTTGGTAATAAGACTTTGGCCTGACCTGTGAGGCTACCCTTTTGAGCCGCAAAACTAAAACTAGGAACATTAAGAATATTATCTTTAACATTCAAAGTTGCTAAATATTGTCCAGCCGGTAATAAGGTCTGTTCATGCTGATATACTTTTGTCGAAACTTTAATATCTTGCTGACCATCTCGCAAAGTCAAATCAACTTGACCACTATCACTACTTAACCAACCTATATATGGCATAGCACGATCTATATTTGCCCAAGCCACATTCATAAACATTGGTTGTGGCTTCTTATTCTTTTCAGGTGCTTGGGTTAGTTTAAGTTTCCAAGATTCATAGCGGTCAAAGTCTACATTGGCAAATACTTCCGTACCTTTTTCCAAAGAGCCAGTTGAAGAAACGGCTGCATCTAGACTTGGCGGCAAGAAATCCTGAACGACCTGTGGAATAGCTTTGTCTTTAGGATTAACATGATCTAGGCGACCTTTGATGTCCCAAGTGACATGATCTTTCCAGTTCACTAATCCTTTAAGATTAACTGCACCCTTCATGACCTGACCGTTAAAATCAGTAATATTCAACTGATGAACCAGATCAGTATTCATTAAGGCGTTGTACTGGCCTTCAGGTAAATTCTCCCCTTTTAAATCTGTCTCAAGTGCTAAGTTGAGTTGCTTAATATCACCCTGAAATTTAATTACACCGTTTTTAGCAAATAATTTTTGCTCAACCAATAAAGGCAAGTGATAATTTTTGAGTAACAATGCACCTTGCATAGGCACTTCATGACGAACAGGATGTAAAACAACCCAACCTGTTAATAAATCTGGTGTTGTCGTTGCTACACCGGCTTGCAAGGTATCTAAGCTACCTCGCGCTGCCACCTTAATATTTTGGATGTTTAAACTTTTTAAAGAAGGAACTCTTAAATCTGCAGTCGCATTCAGTGGATATTTACCGCTAAAGTCCATATTTCCTGTTGCGTTATGAACAGAAAGATATCCCATATCCATACTTGAATTTTCAAATTTCAGTTTTGTCTCTGACCACAAAGCATCATTTAGATGAACATCATGGAAATTTACGACAGAACCTGAATTTTTAATTTCTAAATGATCAACATCTCCAACATCTACACGAAGCACAAATGGTAATTTAATGGGTTTAAACTCAAATGGCTTATCCGATGGCGGAGCTTTGTTAATAATAACTAGGTTACGGACATCTGCATTGCTCAAATGCACTTCTTTTTCTAATATTAAAGAACGCCACCCTAAACGGACATCAGCTCTATCTAAAGTAACGTCAACTTCTTTTAACTGAACAATAATATTTTTAAGAATAATTCCCCTGAGTAAATTACCCCCCTCATATTCATATTTAATGACTTGCTGAGCTTGTAAAACACGATCTAATAAAAAACGGCTTCCACGGTCAGTCGACATCATAATAATGATGGAAGCAACAAGTAATAAAAGTATGATCAAGATTGTCAGCAAGAAGCTACGCAAAATACGTCGCTTCTTAGGAGAGCTAGGTGCCGAAGTGGGCTGCTGTTCTACTTCCGCCATAAAATAAACCTAATAAAATTTTATTTTTAAAGTTGTGGACCAATAAAGAAATGCAAACGAATCGGATGGTTATCATCAGAAATACCAGAAGCCACGTCTAAACGAATTGGTCCAATTGGGGACTTCCAACGAATACCAACACCCACACTATAGGCCGTCGGATTACTAAAACTCTTATCGTAAGCATTACCAAAATCAGAAAAAACAGCTGCTCGCCAACCCTCTTTGAATTGATAGTTATATTCTAAAGAGCCTACTGCTAGAGCCTGTCCACCAATCTTATATCCATTATCTTCTGGTGAAAGACTTTTATAATCAAAACCACGAATTGTCTGGTCACCACCAGTAAAGAATCTTAAATTGTATGGAACTTTATCAAACTCATCGGTAAAAATATAACTAAAATCGGACCGCCCAACAAACTGATGGTCATCATTTTCACCTAAAGAATAAATAAATCTCCAGCCCGCTGTGGCAATCGCCATATTGGCATCTGAAAGTAAACTTTCGCTACCTAATTCTAATTTATAAGTTTGTTTAAAAGCTTTGGTCGGGTTTAAGCGTGTATTACTTGAAGTTTTAGAGGTCTCATAACTAAATAATAATGCTTCTTGCTCTGATGCAGCAGTTTTAAATGCATCTGGTAGCTCAGAGATATCCACATTCCCCTTTTGAGTTAGGCGGTCGAGACGATAACGTACCCCAATAGTATGTTGCCAGTTTCCGAGTGGTTTTTTAATAACTCGCTCACCCCCTAAAACTGCCGATTCTGTAAGTAAGCTTACATCCGGACCAATATCATCTCTCGTCTCACGTTCGTAACCACCCACAATATTAAAGTAATCATTTAACGGATGTTTATAAGGAATACTATAGCGCCCATCTATAGATTGACGAATTTGGGAAAGCTCCAAGTTTGCATCAAATGAATGACCGTATTTATTTACAATCGAACGTCTATATTGACTACGTAAACGGGCGCCAGTGTCGGTACCATAACCAATACCTGTTTCCAGACTATTTAGTTTATCGGCATTTAACGTCACAATCACTGGTATACGTTTTTCTTCCCGAGCTTGAGCCTGTAAACGGTCTTGTTCAGACTCTTGTTCTTCATGCTGTACAGTTGCAGCTTTTAAAGATGCGGGTGCGGCTTGTACACTTTCAGTTCCGGCAAATTGTTTTTCATCTACCACATTTTGTGTCACTTCTTTACTTGAGGAAGCCAACTGGCGTGCTTTGGCAAGTTGTTGTTGCTCTAAAGGAAGCAGCTTCGATTCGTCAATATCAACATTCTGCTGATCGACCAACGCTTGTAAATCGGGTGGTAACTCAAGTGGTTTTTCAATTGGGTCGGGTTTAATTGAATCAACCAAGGTATAGTTAAAATAGCGTGAGTTAGTCAGGTTATTTGCTAAAACATTTACACGCCAAAAAGCATAGTCATCACCCTCTTTCCACGGTGCCATGCTTTCAAGAATATTCATATTTAAAGGTAATGGTTTTGATGGATCGCTCATGCGAAACTCAACCTTACCAAGCTTATAACGCTCACCCGTCTCATACTTGAGGTTAATATCTGCTTTATTTTCAGGTTGGCTCACTTTTACGTCATGTAAACGCCAATACGCATCAAAATAACCATTATTTGATGCAGCATCGACAATTCGGCTTTTAGTGGTTTCGTAAAGGCCATGATTAAAAATATCACCTACATCTTGGTCAGGAACTAAACGTATGACCTGAAATTGTGGCTGTTTTGCACCAGCACCAGTAAATTCAATGTTTTGTTCATTAATCCGTACTGGTTCATTTGGCGTTACATTAACGCGTACGCGACTGGCACTTAACTTTTCAAAACGAAACTCGGCATTGTAATAGCCTACAGCTTGAGCAGCTTGGTTACTTAAGCTCCTAAGTTGCGGTAGCGCTGCATTAAAATCTTCAAATGATTCTTGGGTAAATGTAGATAATTTACCTTTGATATTTTTAGCTAAATCATCTGGCGCACCCGTAACCTCAGCAGTAATACGGGGTATCTGCTCCATTGGAATTACCCGCGGTGGACGGATTTTATTGAATATACGTCTAAAGAAGCCTTTTTCTTCGGGTGGCTCTTCAACGGCAGCAGTAAGCTCAGGTAAAGTTTTTCCTGTTTCATTGGCTTCAACCACAATCTTACTATCAGATTGAATCTCATGCATGAGCTGGTCAATATTTACAGGGGCCTGATTAATTTCATGTAATTCTGCTTGTGATGCGTCATTCACCACCATTTCTGGTTGTTTTTGCGTACCATTTTGGAAGTTTTGAGCCTCGTTTTTTGCCTCTTCTGCTACCCGATAAATTTCATTTGCCATATTCTGGTCAACAGGCATAACAGGTAAGTCTTCAAGATTATCAAGCGTAATTGGCTTAAATTCTTCAATCTGATTCGGAAATTGTTCTTGTTGTTGCAATATAGCCAAGCTATCTTGTTGTTGCTGTGCTTGAGTTACAAGAGTAGCGACATCGGTAATTGGAACATCACTTGGGTTATTTGTATTAGTTTGTTGTACCAATGAATCTGTTACCGTCTGGTTTGCTTCTGGTGTAACGGTCTCAGCCGAACTTTGAGCATAACAAGGAGTAACACATAAACTTAATAATAAGCTGCTACAAATAAGTTTAGGTATACTCTGCATTTTTAAGATTAAATGCATAGAGTGAGAAAGAGTTGACTGTTTAAACTTAATTTTAGAAGGCATGAAAAACTCTAAACTTATTTTTTAATAAACGCACCAATATGAGGACAAAACTCACTCAAAACCATTGATTTTTCATTTAATCAAGCGTTAAAAATATCATACATGGTTTTAGATGCAAATTAACACTCCGTCACATTTTTTTATAAAACTCAATGAAGCTTGCACATGATGAAACAAGATGAATCCCTGATGACATCACGTCGGTTTGTACCGATGTTTTTTACCCAGTTTTTTGGCGCATTAAATGACAATGTTTATAAGCAAGCTTTATTGTTAGTCATTACTTATGGTTGGATTCAGCAACAATCTGCCCCAGTAAGCACACTCAATAATTTAGCAGCATTGTTGTTTATTTTGCCATATTTCTTTTTTTCAGCAACTGCCGGACAAATTGCTGATAAGTATGAACGTTCACAACTTGTCCGTGGCATAAAAATTTTAGAAATCATTATTATGCTCATCGGTTCTGCCGGTTTTTTATTGGGGCATTTATGGTTGCTTCTTTTAGCCCTATTTTTGATGGGCACACATTCAACTTTCTTTGGTCCCATTAAATATGCCATTTTGCCAGAAATCTTAAAACCACATGAACTCATGTCTGGCAATGCCCTGTTTCAGTCTGGTACATCCATGGCCATCTTATTCGGAATGATCTTGGGTGGTGCCGTAATTGCATCATCAGATGGAAACTTATTGTGGATTAGTATTACTGTAGTAGCGATTGCTTGCATAGGTTATTTATTCAGCCGTTTCATCTTGCCACAAAAAGTTGCCGCACCTGATTTAGATATTGACTGGAACTTTATTCGTACAAGCTTTCAAACTATTAAATATGCCAAAAGCTTACCGTTAGTGTTTACAATTTTGTTAGGTAATTCATGGTACTGGTTTTATGGAGCAACTTATTTAACCCAAATTCCGCAGTTGACTCAGCAAAACCTTCATGCATCGGAAAATGTGGTTAGCCTATTACTCACTTTCTTTTCAGTCGGTATTGGTGTGGGTTCTCTTCTTTGCCGCAAAATCGGTGGTTCAGAAATTAATATTAAAATGGTACCAATCGGTGCAGTTGGTCTTACTGTTTTTGCGCTTTACCTTGCTGCCAGTTTAGCTTTTGTACCAGAAAGAACTGGAGCATTACTGACTTTAAAAGATGTTTTTACCCAAGGCTGGGTTTACTACCATGTCATGATTGCTGTGACTTTATTGGGTATTAGTGGCGGTTTTTATATTGTTCCTCTATATGCCATGATGCAGGCTTACTCACCACGTTCACATCGTGCCCGAGTGGTTGCAGCAAATAACATCTTAAATGCCGTTTTTATGGTTTCTTCTGCAATTTTCTCAATCTTAATCTTAAGTGTTTTAAAAATTGATATTAAAATACTATTTATTATTACAGCTGTACTTAGTGCAATCTTTAGTAAATGGCTTCTTGCCCGACTAAAACCAATGCTTGCCACAGCACATCTTTCTTTGGAGGACTAATTTATGCGCCACTATACTGGAATTGATCAACTTATTAACTCTTTTGATCAAGCATTACGTAGTCTTGTTCCGGGTGCAACAGCAGCACAGCGCCAAAATCCAGCTGAAACAGTAGAAGCAAAACTTGGTGTAGAAGATGCTCGCCATGTTGCAGGTTTAATGCGTGTTAACCATAGTGGTGAAGTGTGTGCTCAAGCACTTTATCATGGGCAAGCATTGACAGCGAAATTGCCAAATGTACGCCGCGAAATGCAACAGGCAGCGATTGAAGAACAAGATCATTTAGCTTGGTGTGAAGACCGTTTAAAAGAGCTAAATAGTCATACAAGTTTATTGAACCCGATTTGGTATGGCCTTTCATATGGTATGGGTGCTCTTGCCGGTATTGCAGGTGATAAATATAGCTTAGGTTTTGTTGCTGAAACTGAACGTCAGGTTAGTCTACATTTACAAGATCACTTAAATCAGTTACCAGCACAAGATGAACGCTCGCGCAAAATTCTAGAGCAAATGAATGAAGATGAATTGCATCACCGTCATACTGCACTTGAAGCAGGTGGTGTTGAATTACCCTATGCAGTAAAAATCACAATGACTGCTATTTCAAAGTTAATGACAAAAACGAGTTATTATCTTTAAAAAAAACAAAGGATTGATCTCATTCAGATCAATCCTTTTTTAAAATATTATTTTAATCCATGATCATATTTAAAACGTTCGATATCTCGAATTGAGTTCCAATAGTTTCTGTTAATACGGTCACGATCAATTTGTAATTCTCTTAAAAGCTTACGATAACGTTCACGCTCTTCTGGCTTTAATTTTTCGTTGTAAGCATTATCGGAATACTGCTTAAACTTTTCGTCATAACGATCATATTCAGCTTTTGCATTGTAGTAATCGGAAGCTGCTCGATAATAAGGTCTTAAACGATTACGCTGCTCAACTGGGCATACATTAATATTGCCGTTACCCTCTAAAGCGTTATAAAAAATATTTGATGGCTGGCAATAATAACCTAGGCCTTCTTTATACCCACGTTCATATGACTTTTGATCTGGAACAATATTGGCTTTTCCACATGCTTTGTAATATTGATCTAAACGTGGTGAAGAACCTTTCGAACCATCTTTCTCACCCACTAATGACCAATTTGCAGTCTTACATTCTTCTACGCTCATTGCAGCACAACCTGAAAGGCTGATTGCTAAAATGGCTAAACCGATATTTTTCATATTAAGAGAACTCAAAAATAAAAATTAAAAAAAACGCAAAAAATAAAATTCCAGTACATACACTATATAAGTCTTGCTCAATTCAAGATTTATACATAAATGTTTAACTGGATAAGATTTTAAGTTTAAAGCAGTTTGACCATCTCACCAAATTTAAGGATCACAATTCCTAATTATGTTTAATTTTAAAAGCGAAATCATGAACGATCAGACAACTCTTTGATGGCCCTTATACGTTAATTTTACTTTAAAACCTTACCACAAAAACAACAATTAACTTATTGATTATTAATATAAAAAACTAAATTCACTTATAAATAAACTATTTATTATTTTACTGTTTTTTTACGGGATTAACGCCAAAGGCTACGGTAGGATTTGAGCTAAATAACCACCAAGGTTTTTTATAATGAGTACGCTTATTTACCCAAATTTAAACTTAAAAGATCCTCACTTTAAGGCATTTAAAATATCAGATGATTTTATTCCACCGACACAAGATCATACTTTCAACGCAGATCTTTTTTTAAAAGAAGTTGATGAATATTTAAGTTTATATCCTCACACTCAGCACATTGATATTTGTCTACATGACTTAAACGGGCATATTCGTGGCAAACGTATTGATGTTAAGAGTTTGAAAAATCTATCTAATGGTTGTTATTTTCCTCTTTCTGTTTATGCCATGAGCCTTGATGGAAAAGTGATTGAAGAAACAGGACTGGGAAAATATATTGGTGAACCAGATAGACTTTGCCTGCCCATTTTAGGCAGCTTGCAACCCAGTGCCTTATCCCCAGAATTAAATGCTCAGCTTTACCTATCCATGCAAGAAGAAGATGGTTCTGGCTGTCGCTATGAACCACGTAATATATTAAAAAAACTATTAAATCAGTTACATGCTAATAATTATTTCCCTGTCATGGCTGCCGAGCTAGAGTTTTATCTTTTCTCACCTCAGCATCAATTCGAGACATGTTCAGAAAACCAATGTTTTGATATAGATGCGCCAAATAACTATCAACAAGTCCTAGATGAAGTTGAGAAAGCAGCCCTACTTCAATCTATTGAAATTACCGCTATTGTTGCAGAGTCATCGCCTGGACAATACGAATTAAATCTTCAACACAGCCATGATATTTTAAAGCTCTGCGATCAAATTAATGCTTTAAAAAGAATTGTAAAACAAGTCGCAAGAAAGCATGACTTAACCGCTTGTTTCATGGCGAAACCAAACTTGGCAAAGGCTGGTAGTGGCATGCATTTTCATATGAGCATACTTAATCAATACCATAAAAATATATTTAGTTCAGAAGTAAAAAAAGATGAGCTTTCAGCCAAATTATTGAGCGCGATTAGTGGACTCATTGAGTTAATGCCTGCATCTATGGCGATTTTAGCTCCTAATATTAATTCTTATAGACGTTTTAAAATTGGTCATCACGTGCCATTAGAAGCCAATTGGGATACCAATAATCGTAATGTCGCAATCCGAATTCCATGCTCAGATGTACAAAATCAACGCTTAGAATATCGTGTTGCTGGAGCGGACTGTAATCCCTATCTAGTTACAGCGACTATTTTAGCAGGCGCGTCTTATGGCTTATCTCATAAGTTACCGCTACCAAAACCTGCCCATCTTTTAAAATTTCCAGACGAGCACATTTTATTAGCCAACAACCAACCAGAAGCCTTAAAAATATTTAAAGGAAGCCTTATTTTAAAAGGATATTTAGGAACTGACTTTGTAGAGCATTGGTACACAGTTAAACAGGCTGAATATCAAAGCATTTACACCCAAATGACTGAAGCAGAACAACATTGGGATATATAAATAAAAAAGCAAAAAAACTATAAACCACTTTGCAAACCCTTAGGGAGAAATACCCTAAGGTTTTTTTATATTTCATTAATTATTTTTCTGCTTAGCTAAAAAACGTAACCCAACACCAGGCTCAGTAGCAATATAACGTGGCTGAATCGCGTTATCTCCCAGTTTGCTTCGCAACTTACCCACCAAAATACGTAAATAGTGAGTATCTTCCTGATGAGTTGGCCCCCATAGTTCTTTTAAGAGCTGTGGCTGTGTTAAAAGCTGTCCTTGGTAGCGCATTAATAGCGTCAAAAGTTGAAACTCTTTTCGAGTTAAAGTAATTGGCTGCTGCTCGACCCAAACCAAACGTTGTGTGACATCGACTTTAAGATAACCATCGTCATAAACATGTGCTTCTTGCTGGATTGGTTGATTTCTTAAGATGACACGTATGCGTGCCAAAAGCTCTTGAACACTAAAAGGCTTGGTCATGTAGTCATTTGCACCAGCATCGAGCAAAGCAACTTTTTCGTATTCATCAGCACGTACAGATAGGACTATAACCGGCACATTTGACCAGCTACGTAATTCTTGAAGGACTTCTTTCCCATCTAAATCGGGTAAACCTAAGTCTAGAATAACTAAGTCAGCCCCTTGGGTTGCCAAAGCCTCTAGGCCTTTGTAACCCGTTTCGCAGAGCGTGGTTTTATATTTTTGAGTTCTTAAAGCAATATCTAAAAATTTACGAATTTGAGGCTCATCATCAATAATCACAATGCGTGTTTCTACAGGTGATGTTTCGGAACTTATCATGAATTTACAACTTATTCTTTTACGGGGTGAATGGGTAATCTGATTTGAATTAAAGTACCTTTATTTTGGCGCCCTGAAAATGCTTCTATTGTACCCATATGAGCACCAATAATCGCTTTTACGATTGTAAGCCCTAAACCAGTACCAAACTTTCCACGGTCTCCTCGTTCCATCGTGTAAAACATATCGAAAATACGATGTCTTTCGTCTTCAGGAATTCCCGCACCTCTATCTTCAATTTCAATTTTTACTTCATCTTCTGACGAAAGTTGAGCAAGAATCATGACAGGTTCATCTGGAGGTGAAAAGTTTGCGGCATTTTCTAAAACATTAAAAATAGCTTGCTCTACCAGTGCTGGGTGAACATACAAACTAATTGGTTGCTCAGGTAACTGAACGACCACTTGCGTATCTGGTTTATAACGCTTTAAACGGCGGGTTGCCGAACCAATTAACTCATCTACCCCAATCCAGTCTCTTTTTAAAGTTAGACCTTCGTGTCCCAAACGGGTCATATCAAGCAAGTTTTGAATATAACGGTCTAAGCGCTCACCTTCTAAATGAATTGTTTGAAGCAGATCTTGTTGGTCTTGTTCTGTCATTTCAGCTTTAAAATTGGCAAGTGTGTCTGCTGCCCCAATAATAGAAGCGAGTGGCGAGCGTAAATCATGCGATACCGAAGATAATAAAGCAGAACGTAAGCGCTCTGTTTCACTGGTGACTTTTGCTTGTTCAAGCTCATTTACCAATTGGGTTCGAAGTGCTGCCTGTGCAATGTACTCAATTACACTTTCAGTCAATTTTTTTTGCTCAAAATTTAAGGAAACCACTTCATCCTTAAAGTAAATTCCCACTATACCTAGGCTATTTTTCTGCTCTAAAAGAGGTAAAAACCACCAGTTTGATTGACTAAGTGTATCGGTAAAACGCCCGCACGGTTGTTGATGTTTTAAACACCATTCTGCGGCTACTTTTTCTTTATCGTTTAGCTCAATATCAGATGAAATTATTTTATCTCGAATAGAAATCCACACTTTAGTTTGAAGTTGTGTTTCTAAAGTCATACATCCTGTTTGCATGACTTCTTCAAGATTCACTGCACTAGAAAGCTTACGTGCCAAGTCTTGCATTACCGTAGTGTAGGCATTGGCAGCTTTTAAAGATAAAACTTGCTGGCGTAACTGAGAAGCCAAACGCCCAGCAATTAAAGCTGCTGCAAAAAAAGCAACAACGGTGACCACCCCTTGGTGTGCTGAAATCTGAAAGGTATAACGCGGGGCAATAAAGAAAAAATTATAGGCCAAGAAACATATTAAGGCTGCCACTACGGCAGCTAACATTCGGGTTTTCGTTGCAACAATTAAAACAGAAATAATAAAAATGACAGAGAAGTCTTCAATACCAAATAGAACTTCGGCGAAGTGAGCTATAAAAATGCTACCGCACGTCACAGCTAAAACAAAAATGCTTTCTTTTAATGATAAAAATGATGGCTTTTCAAGTTGAGTTGTCTTTTTAGTGCCTTGTTCTGGATGCAATATTGTTAAAGCAATCGAGTTTTCTTGATTTAATAATTGCTGAGCTAAATTTTTCTTAAATAACTTTAACCACCACGGTGAAATACTTTTGCCAATAACCAGATTTGAAATACCTCGATCAACGGCGGCATCCATTAACACTGATGCAACTCGCGGCCCATATAAAACTTCAGTTCGACCACCTAGTTGTCGAGCCAACTCAAACGCACGGTCAATCTCAATATATTCTTTTTTATAAGAACTCACTGAACTCTGTCCAAAGTCCAAACTTTTAGCAACATTTACTACAGTCCATGTAGCACCATTACGTTCTGCTAAACGACAGCCTGCTCGCACTAAATATTCAGAAGAGCCTTGCCCATCTATCGCAATCATCAATTCATTTTGCAACGAGATAGACTTCAAACCTTTAGAGGCATAGCTCTCTTTTAAATCTGAATCGACATGTTCAGCAACGCATTGCATTGCCAGTTCACGTAATGCCGTTAAATTTGAAATGCTAAAAAAGCCTTGTAATGCCAGATTTGCTTGCTCTGGCACATAGACTTTTCCTTGGTGGAGCCTTTCAATGAGCTCACTGACGGGTAAATCAATTAAGCGGATGTCTCGAATACGATCAAATACCCGATCTGGTACCGTTTCATTTACTCGAATGCCCGTAATCTGGTACACCACATCATTCAGGCTTTCTAAATGTTGAATATTTATGGTCGTAAATACATCAATACCTGCGTCTAGCAATTCATTGACGTCTTGCCACCGTCGTTCATGACGACTATTTGGGACGTTGCGATGAGCCAACTCATCAACCAAAACGATTTGCGGATGCCTAAGTAAAATAGCATCCAAGTCCATTTCTTCTAAAGTATGCCCCTGATATTGCATTTCCTTTCTAGCAATCTGAGGCAACCCTTCCAAAATTTTTAGAGTTTCGATTCTTCCGTGGGTTTCAACAATACCAACAACGACATCTGTGCCCTGTTGAAATAATTCTTTGGCGCGGGCGAGCATGGCATAAGTTTTTCCTACACCAGGTGCCGCACCAAGAAAGACCGTTAGTCGACCGGCTTGATATCTGTTGACATGATTTAATAAGGCCTCAGCCTGATTTTCGCGATTGCTTTGCACTTGATATCATCCGGTAAACTAACAACTTTATTTTTAAGTTAATGTGTAGATTGTAATTGATCTAAGGCAATATTTAGCTCTAATACATTAACACGAGCTTGCCCCAATACACCAAACTGCTTCGGTTCAACATACTTTTGCAAAAGCTCTTCCACAACCTTAGGGTCTAAATGACGCGCTTGAGCCACTCTAGCAACCTGTAACTGAGCAGATTCAGGACTAATATGCGGATCAATACCACTACCAGATTTAGTCACCAAATCACTTGGTATAGGTGTATTGCCCGTGTGATCTTGTTTTTTCACAGCAAGAATCTGAGCATCAATTTGTTGCTGTAGCTCAGGATTAGTACGCGCTAAGTTTGTACCTGCCATCGCCATCGGGTCATAAGCGACTGCTGAAGGACGTGGATGAAAATAAGCCTCTCCAACAAATGGCTGAGCAACTAATTTTGACCCTAAAACTTTATGGTCTATTTCAATCAAACTACCATTTGCTTGATTTTTGAATAACACCTGTCCCGCACCTGTAGCGATCGCACTATAAATAGCACCGCAACCCACCAGAGTAAAAATTAATAATCCCAAAGATGCTCTTAAGGTCTGACCCAAATTTGCTTCTGAATTTTGTGCATAAGTTTTCATTTCAAACTCCAGATTACAAACCAAATAATTGAACAATCACTACATCAATCGCTTTGATGGCAATAAATGGTAGAACCACACCACCCACTCCATAAATCAACATATTTCGACGTAGTAACTGAGTTGCAGTTGAAGGTTTAAATTTGACGCCTCGGAGTGCGATTGGAATTAATAGCGGGATAATAATCGCGTTAAAAATTAATGCAGATAAAATCGCGCTGTTTGGACTTGCTAAGTGCATCACATTCAATACTTGCATTTGTGGAATCGCAGCAGCGAACAATGCAGGCAAGATGGCAAAGTATTTAGAGACGTCGTTTGCTAACGAAAATGTTGTTAAAGCACCACGGGTAATCAGCTGTTGTTTCCCAATCTCAATGACAGCGAGTAGTTTGGTTGGATCTGAGTCTAAATCAACCATGTTGCCGGCTTCTTTTGCAGCTTGTGTACCCGAGTTCATGGCTAGACCAATATCAGCTTGTGCTAATGCCGGCGCATCGTTGGTTCCGTCACCGACCATTGCAACTAAACGACCTCGTTGTTGTTCGGTGCGAATACAAGCCAATTTGTCTTCTGGTTTTGCTTCGGCAATATAGTCATCTACCCCTGCTTCAGCAGCAATCGCGGCCGCAGTTAATGGGTTATCACCTGTAACCATGACAGTTTTAATACCCATTTCTCTTAAACGAGCAAAACGTTCTTTAATACCGTGTTTAATCACATCTGAAAGCTCAATCACACCCAACACATGATGTTGATTAGCGACGACTAAAGGTGTTGCTCCTTTTTTGGCAACTTGTTCAACACGTGCTTTTAACTCTAAATCTTGAGAATAATCTTCATCTACAAATTTCAAGATTGCATCTAAAGCACCTTTACGAATTTGGTCGCCATTCGGTAAATTCACGCCAGAAATTCGAGTCGAAGCACTAAAAGAGATAAATTCGGCTTGCTCTGGTTCTTGCTGTTTTAAGCCTTGCTCTTTTGCCAACTTAACAATTGATTTCCCTTCTGGTGTTGGGTCGGCAAGTGAACTTACCCAAGCAGCAGCTCTCAACTCTGACTCGGTTACCGAAGTTAAGGGATAAAATGAAGTCGCTTGACGGTCACCATGAGTAATGGTTCCTGTTTTATCGAGTAAAAGCACATCAATGTCACCCGCGACTTCTACAGCTTTACCTGATTTCGCCAAAACATTGGCCTTGAGTGCACGGTTCATCCCCGCAATACCAATCGCAGGTAACAAGCCCCCAATGGTTGTAGGAATCAAGCAGACCAATAACGCCACGAGCACAACTGGATCAAGTTCAATATGCAAATACTTGGCAATAAATGGCAAGCTAATCACGACAATTAAAAACGTGATTGTCATCACCATTAACAAGAAGCCAAGCGCAATCTCATTCGGAGTTTTCTGGCGATTTGAGCCTTCAACCAAAGCAATCATACGGTCTAAGAAACTTTGACCAGATTCAGCAGTCACTTGCACAACAATACAATCTGTAAGTACTTTGGTTCCACCAATAACACCTGAACGGTCTGTTCCAGCTTCACGTAGCACAGGTGCTGACTCACCTGTAACAGCCGATTCATTAATAGTTGCAAAGCCTTCTACAATCTCACCGTCGGCTGGAACAAGCTCACCTGCATGTACTTCAATAAAATCATTTAAATGAAGTTCGGTCGCTGCAACTTGAGTCGCTTGACGGTCTGTCAAAGAGTTGAGTCTTCGAGCTGTTAAATTTTCTCTTGCTGCACGTAGTGAAGATGCCTGCCCACGGCCTCTAGCCTCTGCAACTGCTTCGGCATAGTTAGCAAATAAAATGGTAATAAACAAAATTGCTGTAACCACTAAACCAAATAACAGCGTGGTGTAACCTAAGATTGTACTAATGCCTGTAACCACTGTTCCAAGCCATACAATTGCCATCACAGGGTTTTTAATTGCGTGCTGCGGTAGCAGTTTCACAAATGCATTTTTCCAAACTTCAAAATTTGGCACTGCCATGGTTTTTTTATGGCTATTTACATGAGTTTGTGTATTCATTTTTCACTCGCCTCCTTAGCCTTTAACCAACAAAAGTTGATCGGCAATTGGCCCAAGGACAAGAACTGGCATAAATTGTAATAAGGTAAGCAACACAACAATCGTAATCAGCGTTAAAGCAAAGGTTGGAGTTTCAACCTGAAGACTACCTGCTGTTTCGGGTGCTTTTCTTTTTGCTGCTAAACGTGTTGCGACCATTAATGGCAAAATTAAGGTCGGAAAACGTCCTAACAGTAGAGCAATACTACAAGTGACATTCCACCATACAGTGTTGTCTCCAAGACCTTCGAAACCTGAACCATTGTTGGCAAATGCAGAAACATATTCATAGAACACTTGGCTAATACCATGTGGTCCTGGATTACTAATTCCAGATATGCCTGGAACGCTGAGGCTTAATGCGGTAAATGCAAGAATAACAAGAGGTTGAATCAAGATAATAATCGCGAGCAACTTAATTTCTGCTGCTTCAATCTTGCGTCCAAACAACTCTGGAGTACGACCTGTCATTAAACCTGCAATAAATACTGCGAGTAACAGATAAATCATAAACTGTTGCAGACCACAGCCCACACCACCCCAAATGGCATTAATCAGCATGTTAATGAGTTCGACTAAACCGGTAAGCGGCGCAGAAGAATCATGCATCATATTGACCGAGCCGTTATTCACCTGTGTAGTGATAGCTGCCCAAACTGCTGATGCAGCTGGTCCAAATCGTTGTTCTTTACCTTCCATTACGGCAAGCTGAGATGCTGTCGATGACATACTCTCAGACCAGACAGCCGCTGCACCTGAAATAATCGACATGAAAAGCATGCTGCCAAACACAAAGTAGGCAAATTTTTTACGCTGAGTAAAATGCCCTACCATAAAAATGACTGTAATTGGAATAAGTAAGATCGCAATCATTTCTAGTAAATTAGAAAGTGGTGTTGGATTTTCTAAAGGCACAGAACTATTTGGACCGTACCAACCACCACCGTTACTACCTAATTGCTTAATCGCCACCATTGGCGCAACTGGCCCTAAAGGAATTTTTTGAGTTTCAACGCTATTGGCTTTATCAATAAGCTGTACTTCTGGCCCGCCTTGGAAAGTTGCTGGCACGCCTTGGCTGTTAAGCAATAATGACCAGACAAAACAGAGTGGAAGCAAAAAGCGAACTGTAGGACGAATTACATCTGCCCAATAATTACCAATTAAAATTTGATCTGGCTGCTCGGCAACATCGGCCGCAATATGACTTGGACGCTGATAAAAGAAAGCTCTTAATGTTGCAACAACCAAAGCCAGCCCCATCATGGGCGTAATGACTTGCAAACCTACAATACCTGTCATTTGCGATAAATAAGATAACTGAGCTTGCCCAGAATAATGCTGTTGATTGGTATTAGTTAAAAATGAAATAACCGTGTGTAACGCTAAATCCCAACTCATATTTGGTGCATGGTTAGGGTTTAATGGTAGCCATGCTTGCGTCATAAAAATAGCAAAAACGGCTACAGCTAAAAAAATACAGCTAACAACAAATGCTAAAGAATATTGTTTCCAGTTCATTTGTTGTTGGGGAGATATACCTAACAAGCGATATACAGGATTTTCAATCCAGCGAAATAATCCATCACCCCACATCGGCTGATTTGCCATCACTTTGGATAGATATTTACTGAGGCACCATGCTAGAAAAATAGCAATAAATAAAACAAGTATAAGTTCTAACATGGCTATTCTCCTCTATACCCCTTGGCTTGATTTGCCAAACTGGAAATAAGGAGAGATGGAGAAATATCATTTGTTTTAAGTCCGCATAAGACAATGCCAGACTGATGCAAGATGCGCATTTGAGAATTTATAAGCATCTTTATTGTCCTGAAATAACACTAATTTAGTGAATTTCAGTATCGATAAAATGCCCGTAAATTCTCTATTGAAGAAGTCAAAACCCGCGTAAAGTTTGCGTAAAATTTAGTTTGAAAGGCATTAAACTTTAAAATTAACGACTGGATAAAGCGGACTATCAACCTTTAAGGTTTCACAATCCCAAAGTTCATATAAAGGAATTTTTACATCGAGTGCTAACGGCAATTTTTTAGAATTAAATTGCATATGGTCCAGATCACTTCCCCATGCAATCAAATCTACATCTAAAGAAATATGATGCGACGGACGAACACGCCCAGAATCTGACTCAAGTTTCTTTAAAAAAGATTCAATTTGATCACACGATAAAGTGCTTTTTAATAGACATGCTGAATTCCAATAATCATCTCCAATACCATCTCGGCATGGAATTTGATAAACAGATGAAAACTGCACTTTCCCCAAAGTTGCCAATTGCGTATAAGCAAAAGTAAAGTGCTGATCTGCGTCTAAATTACTCGCTAGGGCGAGCGCAAAAATTGTTTCTGGTGCGTTCAAGACGAATTCCTACAGCATTTGCTTCTGCAATGATGGCTGGCTTACGGATGGTTATGGTAATTTTTTCAATTGTTGGAAAGGTTTCAAACAGACATTGCAGAACGAGATGTGCTGCATGCTCAATTAATTCAGGCTTGGCTTTCTGAATGGTTTGAGCCGATAATTCACAAATCTGGGCATAGTTGAGTGTGTCCTCAAGCTTGTCAGACGCTGCAGCTCGGCTCAAATCATTATGGATGGTTAAATCCAACATCAAAGGTTGAATGATTTGTCTTTCCCAGTTGAAACAGCCAATCACTGTCTCAACCTTCAAGCCTTCAATAATAATGGCATCCATAAATTTAAACTGACCTTAGTGCTTTAACAACGAAGCAGGTTCCATATTTTGAACCATTTTCAAACGTTGGTCTGCATAAATATCAGTATAAGGTGCGAGTACGCGCATAAAACGATCGAAATAAAGCATTTGCTTAAATAATAAGGCAAAATCTCGAGGGAATTTAATACCATGACGCTCACCAACAGCTACCATATCCATCATGATGTCGTTTAAATCGGCTGGATTAGAAGCCAAAATCTGCTGTGGATCGGCCATTAACACACCATTAAATAAACGCTCTAGGTCTTGTGCTAAAACCTGAACGTCAATTTTATTATGGGTCATACCCATTTTGAGCATGTTTTCAGCCATTGCCTGATAATCAGTTTTTTGTAAAGCATCCATAAAGGCAATACATGCTGTCCAAACTTCCGGCTTTAACTGCCCTACAATACCGAAATCAATAAAACCAACACGGCCATCTTCAAGCAGCATTAGATTTCCAGCATGTAAGTCCGCATGGAAGCTCTTGCATAGCATTAAGCTACCAAACCATGTGTTCATGGCAGTAATGAGTACTTGCGATGGATCTTTAGCATATTGTTTAACAACGCTAAAGTCTGTCAAAGGGACCCCATATAAACGCTGCATGGTCAAAACACGGCGCGTAGAAAACTGATGATAAACTTTAGGTGCAGTAGCAGCTTGGTTTTGAGAAATATTTAAATATTCCACAAAGTCATCTAAATTTTGTGCTTCTTCAATGAAATCGACTTCACGAACCATACGTGTTTTAATTTCATCAACAATGTCAGAAAGAGCGGCAAATTTAATTTTAGGTACCGCACGTTCAAGCAATTTAGCAGCCCAATGCACCACATTTAGGTCAGTGTACAAAATGGTTTCAACACCCGGTTTCTGTACTTTAATAACGACATCTTCACCAGTAGTTAATTTAGCCGCATGAACCTGAGCAATTGAGGCAGAAGCTAGTGGTGTTTCATCGATATAACTAAAAATCTGGCTTAAATCACGCCCTTCAAACTCAGACGCAAGTACACCTTGAATATAGCTAAAAGGTAAAGTTGGGGTCTGGTCTAAACAGCCTTGGAATTCTTCTACATACTCACGTGGGAATAGCGATGGGGTACTCGCGATAAACTGACCAAGCTTAATATATGTTGAACCAAGCGACTCAAAAGTCTCACGCATGAGTTTGGCATTACTTGGCTTATCAGTTGCATACTTAATACCGGCTTTAGCCGCAACTACTGCGGTTTCACCGATGCGGGCAACGGAGCGCAATCCATCAAATAAAATATTTTTTTTCATATTTCTTTAAAACCAGAATATTCAAATCAAGTGTAGCAAATTTTGGTTTATTTGCTGATTAGCTTGCCTGACAAAGTGGACAATTTATGTCTTTATCAAAATTAACAATACGTTGCATCATATTTAACCCATCCCAAAGTAACAGTTTTTGTTTTAGCGGCGTTCTGTTTAGTCCTAAATACAATAAAGTGTGATGTGCTTGTAATGACGCAATCATTACAGGTGTAGTCGCAAGCACACCAGATTCCGCACATCGCAGCCCTTCATTGGCATGTTGTTCTTTCGGGAACAAACATTCATAACAAGCTGAATCACCTTCAACCATAAACATTTGCGCCTGAAAACCAATTGCAGAAGCGCTGATTAATGCGACTTGATGCTTTTTACAAGCTGCATTCACTAAATAACGCGTTGTAAAGTTATCACAGCCATCTAAAACGACGTCTTGATGTTCAACTAGTTTATCAATGTTATGTTCGTCTAAACGTTCGTTAAAGTATTCAACACAGATATAAGGGTTAATTTTCTGTAACCGTTTAGCTAAAACTTCAGCTTTATAACGTCCAATATCTTCATGACCAAATGCGATTTGACGTTGTAAATTACTTATCTCAATGGTATCTGCATCAATGAGGGTAATTTTCCCGACTCCTGCTCGTGCAAGTAGTTCCGCGCTACTACAGCCTATTCCGCCAGCACCGACAATCAATACATTGGCCAGTTTAAGTTTTTCCTGAGCTTCAATATCCCATCCATCAAGTAAAATCTGACGGCTATAGAGATGCATTTCTTCATCACTTAACTCTACAAAATCGATATCTTGAAGCTCGGTCACACGTTAATCCTTTCACTTAGAAGCCAAATGATTTTATGACTAAGTCAATCATTATGAAAGCTATAAAATGGAAACAACTTTTTATTCGGTTAATACCCTATCACATTACTTCTCTCACACTTTCTGCAACAATAAAGCTATCTGTTTTCTGTATTACTTAGGCTAAATATGTCCCAATCATATATTGCACCAGTAGAGTTAGAAAAAGCTTATCGTTTGTTAAATCATGGTCCAACTGTACTAGTCTCTGCTCAGCATGGTGATGACCGTAACGTGATGGCTGCCGCATGGGCATGTGCCTTAGAGTTTAAACCTGCTAAAGTGACCGTCGTTTTAGATAAAAGTACTAAAACCCGACAGCTGGTTGAGCAAAGTGGTTATTTCACACTACAAGTTCCTTGCTATGCACAGCTCAATATGACCAAGCAACTTGGTACCATTAGCAAATTAGATGACCCACAAAAACTTGAACACTGCGGGGTTGAACTGTTTTATCAAAAAGATCTGACCAGTCCGCTTGTATCAGGTTGTATCGCATGGCTGGTATGTAAACTTATTCCTGAACCACATAATCAGTCAGCTCATGACCTATTTATTGGTTCTGTTGTAGGTGCATGGGCAGATAGTCGCGTTTTTAGAGATGGGCACTGGCATTTTCAGGATGCACCAAAAGAACTTCGTAGTCTGCACTATATTGCTGGTGGCACATTTTATTTAATTGGCGAGGAAGTGAAAGCCGATCTTTAATATAAAGAATAAAGGGAAATTCTAAATATTTCCCTTTGTTCAAATTAGCTTGCGTAGGCTTGCTGCATTTTTGCAATTTCTTGCTGCTTCAACAGTCCTCTTTGAATTTTTCCGCTCGTGGTTTTCGGTAGACTGTCCACAAACTCAATCTCTTTTGGATAAGCATGACGAGATAAACGGTTACGAACATATTGCTGTAACTTATCTTTTAATGTTTCACACGCTTGATAAGCAGGCTTAAGTACCACAAAAGCTTTGACTATTTCGGTTCGTTCCGGATCTGGCTTACCAATTACTGCTGACTCTAATACGGCCTCACACTCTAATAAAGTACTTTCAACATCAAATGGTCCAACTCGATAACCCGAAGTTGTAATGACATCGTCAGCACGACCCACAAAATCAATGCCCCCATGTTCATTTAAAGTGACCGTGTCACCAGTTAAATAATACTTACCAACAAACGATTTTCGATTATTGCCACCATAGCCTTTAAACCACATTAATGGCGATTGCTCCGAGTCCATTGCCAAAATACCAATACCACCAGTTGGCAATTCTTGATAATTTTGGTCTAACACCGCAAAACGATGCCCAGGAATTGCAAAACCAGCTGAACCTACTTTTAATGGATGCTCAAGCGCATGATGATTTGCAATCACCATCCCTAGCTCAGTTTGGCCATATTGATCAAAAATATTGACCTCTAAATCCTGCTTAAACCAGTTTACAACCTCAGGAGTTAATGGCTCACCTGCACTGCTCACTACGCGTAAATGTTGTTTAATTGAAGGGTCAAATTTTTCCTTAAAACCAAAGAACATGCGAAATGCTGTTGGAGATCCTGTTAAATTACTTACTTTATATTTTTTAATTAACTCAATTGCCTGATCTACATTAAATGAACGCTCATCCATAATAATGCCATGACCCAAGCTTAAAGGCCCGGTAATGCCATAATACAAACCATATGCCCAGCCCGGATCTGCCAGATTCCAGAACATATCCTCTTCACGCAAATCAACGGCATGGGTCATATAACCTTTAAATGCTAAAATTGCTTTTAGTGGAACAGGTACAGACTTCGCAAGTCCAGTTGTGCCTGAGGTAAACATCATTAAAAAGTCATCATCAAAGCTACGATTTACTGGCTCACATTGCTCAGAATATCGTTGTAAAGATTGCCAAAAATCAAAGTCATGCTCAGATAAAAGACCTGTTTGATGAACAGTGACAATAACCGGAACATTCAAGGTATTCAGTTTAGGGCGCTGTTCATCATTGGTCACAATCAATTTAGTTTGAGCAGTCGTAATTCGGTGATCAATCGATTTTGCTTCAAAGGCAGTAAATAAAGGCTGATAAATAGCGCCTATACGCCACGTTGCCAAAATTGTAATTAATAACTCAGGCGTTCTTGGTAGAAGTCCTGCAATACAATCTCCAGCTTGAATTCCTTGTGCTTTAAAGAAGTTAGCAAGTTTTCCAGAAAGTTCAGCAAGTTGTTCGAACGTATAGTGCTCTGCCTGCCCGTTTTTTCCTTCCCAGATAAGCGCTGTTTTATTTTTTCCTACATAACGCTCACAGCACTCAACATAAGCATTTATTGCTTGGGGATGCCCAACAAGTTGCTCTTCGATGAGCCTTGTAAGATCAAATTGCTGATAAGCTTCTGCCAAAGTTTTCATGATGCTCACCTTCATTCCGTTTGATGATTGATTTTGTGTAAGGCCACAAAATCTGTCCTGACTGTTATTGTTTTAGCTAAAGCTTGAAGAATATTTCTTCAACTTTTCCATCTATTTCAAACAAAACTAATAGCAAAAATGCATCATTTCAATTGCAAGAAACCGCACATAGTGTGCGGCTTCTTGCAGTTTTAAGTTTAAAAACTCAATACTTTATGATCTAAACTTGAGCCACTTCACGAGCAATCACCAAGCGCTGAATATCAGAAGCACCTTCATAAATCTGGCTTACACGAACATCCCGATAAATTCTCTCAACAGGGAAATCACTGACGTATCCATAACCGCCATGAATCTGGATTGCATCCGAACATACTCGCTCAGCCATAGTTGATGCAAAGAGTTTCGCCATTGAGGCCTCTTTTAAACAAGGTAGTCCCGCATCTTTTAAAGTTGCAGCATGCAAAACTAGCTGATGTGCCGCTTCAATCTGAGTCGCCATATCAGCTAAGCGAAAACCAACCGCCTGATGCTGAACCAGCTCTACACCGAAGGCCTTACGTTCATTTGCGTATTGGACAGCAGCATCAAAAGCAGCTCTTGCCATACCAACAGACTGAGCAGCAATACCAATACGTCCAGCCGCTAAATTAGATAACGCAATTTTATAACCCTCACCCTCTTGCCCTACCAAATTTTCTAAAGGAATTCGGCAGTCCTCTAACGTAATGGTTGCGGTGTCCGAAGCATGTTGACCCATTTTGTCTTCAATACGAGTCACCAAGTAACCTGGTGTATTGGTCGGTACAAGAAAGCACGAAATGCCTTTTTTGCCAGCCTGTTTATCTGTAACCGCAAATACCAAAGCCACTTGAGCATTTTTACCACTGGTAATAAATTGCTTTACGCCATTGAGAACCCAATGGTCGCCATCTCGCTCGGCTTTACATAAAATCGCGCTCGCATCGGAACCGACATGTGGCTCAGTTAAACAAAAGCATCCTAGCCATTCACCAGAGGCAAATTTTGGCAAATAGGTTTGTTTTTGCTGCTCTGAACCGTATGCCAGTGTAATACCGCAAATCAAAGAGTTTTGTACGCTTACGATTGTCGAAATAGCACCATCGCCTGCGGCAATTTCCTCAATTGCGAGTACCAAAGATACATAATCCATTCCGGCACCGCCCCATTCATCGGGCACAGTCATCCCCATAGCGCCTAGGGCGCCTAAGTCTTTTAATTCCTGAGCCGGAAATTCATGGGTCTTATCGCGATGTGCAGCAGTTGGTTTTAACTGATTTTGCGCATAGTTACGCATCATCTCCTGAACCATACTTTGTTCAGCATTTAGAATCATTTCAACATCCTTATTTTATTATTTTGCTGCCATGCGAATTGCACCATCTAGACGGATGACTTCACCATTTAAGTAAGAGTTTTCAGCAATATGGGCAACCAAACGAGCAAACTCTTCTGGTTTTCCTAAACGAGATGGGTACGGCACCATTTGCCCCAAAGCATCTTGTACATTTTGTGGCATACCCTTAAGCATTGGAGTTTCCATAATTCCCGGTGCAATGGTCATAATACGAATGGCATGTCGTGCTAGCTCACGAGCAATCGGCAAAGTCATCGCCACAATAGCGCCTTTTGATGCAGAATAAGCTGCCTGTCCAATTTGACCGTCAAATGCCGCAACAGAAGCAGTGTTCACAATGATGCCACGGTCTTCTTCCCCTTCTTCAACCGTGTTTTTGCTCATTGCATCTGCTGCAAAACGCAACATGTTAAATGTACCTGTGACATTAATATTTAAAGTCTTTGCAAATAACCCCAAGTCATGAACGCCCTCACGGCCAACTACTTTTGCAGAAGGGCCAATACCGGCACAGTTCACCAAACCATGCAAATAACCATGTTTAACCAACACATCTTTAAAGAACTGCTCAGCAGCTGCTTCATCGGTTACATCAAGTTTTACAAAGTCAGCTTTTGGTCCTAGTTGTTTCGCCTGCTGCTCACCTGCTTCTACATTCATGTCTACTAATGTGACTGAGGCACCCTGCTTTACCAAATACTCAGCAGTTGCAGCCCCTAAGCCAGAGCCACCACCTGTAATCACAAAATGTTTTCCTTGAATTTTCATTATGTAACGTCCTATAGAAATGTTCTTTAACCTTAGTAGTGAGAGTAAAAGTTGTTTTTTTCCGATACAATTTCAAAAAACCTCAAAATGCTTGCAGCTTTTGATCAATCCAAATTTTGAATATGAAATATTTCACTTGAAATACGTAAAAAATGAGTCTTTGACATGGTTGTCCAATCTTCTTTAAGTAAAGGAACAATTTCGATTGCACTGGTACATGAAGCATTAAGTGCGGCTTATGCCAAAGGGCTCAATACTCAAATTATTTTGAATAAAGCTGGCATTCCTGCTGAATTACTTATGACACCTAAAGCGCGTGTTCCGGTAGCAACGTATGCACAATTATGGATAGAACTTGCCAATGCCATGGATGACGAGTTTTTTGGCATGGATAGTCACCCTATGCGCCGTGGTAGTTATAAATTACTTACAAAACTCGTCAGTACGGCTGAAACTTTAGAAAAAGCACTCTACGATATTTTGAAGTTTTTTAATTTTGTGCTTGACGATATACGAGGAGAACTCATTCGAGAACAAGAAAAAGCTTATTTGGTGATTCATGATCAAGAACAACCCAAACGTATGTTTACCTACGCAACCTTTTTAATGTTGGTACATGGGCTTATGTGTTGGTTAGTTGATCAAAGAATTAGTTTAAACAGTATTGCGGTACGTTGTCCAAAACCGAACGATATTCAAGATTATTTGGTACGCTTTTGTGAAGATATAGACTTTAATGCCGAGATAAATCAGATTGAATTTGATGCACACTATTTAGATATAAAAATTAAAAAAGATAAAAAAGCGCTTTACGATTTTTTAGAGCAAACTCCACAAAATCTTTTAGTTCGCTTTAAAAATGAAAATGCATTGAGTGTTGTTATTCGGCGTCATTTATTAAAACTTCACCCAGCCGAATGGCCTGAACTCAAAGATGTCGCACAGCAGCTCAATATTTCAGAAGCTACCGTTCAACGCCGACTCAAACATGAAGGAGTGAGTTATCAACAAATTAAAAATGAAATTCGCTGTGATATTGCAATTGAACGTTTAAGCAAAAGCAATGATTCAATACAAGATATTAGTGAAGACTTAAATTTCCATGACCCGAGTGCATTTCACCGTGCTTTTAAAAAATGGACAGGTGTTAGCCCCGGCGCTTATCGGGAAGCAACCCTTAACTCTACAGCTTAAGTTTTTCTTATTTTATTAATAATGATGCCAAAGTGACTCGATCATTTCGGCCATAGTCTTGAATAGTTTTTATCTCACTAAAACCATGCTCAGCAAATACATTTCGCACAGCTTGCCCCTGATCATAACCATGTTCCAGTGCAATCCAGCCTTGTGGTTTTAACCAGTTTTTGCCTTGGGCAATAATAATTTCAATATCGGCTAACCCATGATGGTCTGCAACCAACGCACGGCGCGGCTCTGTTGCCAAAGCTTGCATGTGTTCATCTTCAGGGTCAATGTAAGGCGGATTAGAAACAATTAAATCAAATTGTTGGGATTCCAGTGCTTCAAACCAAGCGCCACAAGCAAATCTCACATGATGCAAGCCATGTGCTCGTGCATTTTCTTTTGCGACTTCTAAAGTAGGCGCGTAAATATCAGTTGCTGTGACGAACCAGTCTGGACGTTCACTCGCTAATGCAAGCGCAATTGCACCTGTCCCCGTTCCCAAATCCACGATATTTGCATTCTTTGGCAAATTTAGATTTAAAACAGTTTCGACCAAAACTTCAGTATCTGGTCGTGGCACCAAAGTATCAGACGTTACTTTTAAATCGAGCGTCCAAAATGGTTGTGAACCTGTCACGTAAGCTAAAGGTTCACCATTTTGGATACGCTCAAGACCAGCCAAGTAGTCTTGCTCTTGTTGGGCTGTTAACTCTTGCTCAAGTCTGAACTTTAATTCGAGTGAATTGATTTTTAGAAAATGCTCAAGTAACCAAGCATTTTCCTGCCGTTCATAACTGTCAGGCTCACCACGAATTGCAAGCGCTTGAGCAATATTCATTAACCGCCATTTTCCTGTGCAAGCATCGCAAGCTGATCTGCCTGATATTCACGATGTAAACTATCGAGCAATTCCGTTAGATCACCTTCCATAATGGCATCCAACTTATATAAAGTTAGGTTAATACGGTGATCCGTCATGCGTCCTTGCGGGTAGTTATAAGTACGGATACGTTCAGAGCGGTCACCAGAACCGACCAAATCACGGCGCATTTCAGAAGTTGCCGCATCGGCTGCTGCACGTTTAGCATTTTCAAGACGTGATACTAACAATGCCATCGCCTTAGCTTTGTTTTTATGCTGTGAACGTTCTTCTTGGCACTCAACGACTGTACCGGTTGGAATGTGAGTAATACGCACTGCCGAATCGGTTTTGTTAATATGCTGACCACCCGCACCCGAAGCACGGTAAGTATCAATACGCAAATCTGCCGGGTTAATTTCAACGTTAGTATCAACGTCAATTTCAGGCAAGATTGCTACTGTACAAGCTGACGTATGCACACGACCTTGTGATTCAGTTGCTGGAACACGTTGTACACGATGCGCGCCACTTTCAAACTTTAAGCGGCCATACACACCATCACCATCTACACGGCAAATGACTTCTTTAAAACCACCATGCTCGCCTTCATTTTCAGAAAGGACTTCAATACGCCAACCTTGCGATTCGGCATATTTGCTATACATACGGAATAAATCGCCTGAGAAAATTGCAGCTTCATCACCGCCCGTCCCAGCACGAATTTCTAAATATGCAGCATTAGAGTCATTTGGATCTTTTGGAATCATCAAAATATTAAGCTGGCTTTCTAATTCTTCAAGCAATGCTTTATTTGCTTGAATTTCTTCTTCTGCCATATCTTTAAAGTCAGGGTCCGACTTCATCATTTCAGCAGTTTCAATATCTTCTTCTGCTTGACGGTATTTGCCCCAAACTTCGGTAATTTCAGTTAAATCACTATGTTCACGAGACAGTTTACGGAAACGTTTGTTATCGGAAATCACTTCTGCATCTGCAAGCAATGCAGTAAGTTCTTCATGACGATCACAGAGTTGATCAAGACGTAAACGGAGTGACGCTTTCATAAGAGGAAATATCTCAAAAGTCCAAAAAACTTATCTAGATAAATATAAGAAGATAAGCCAAATCATAAAAATAGCGCATAGTTTACAGTTTATGCCGATTAAATAACATATGTAATCCTTTAAAACGTTAACTTTCCAAATCCATATAATAAAAGAGACTTTATTTATAAAGTCTCTTTAACCTTTATAGTTATTTTAATTTTTCTAATAAAGTTTTACCGACAAGAACAGCCGAAGCTGGATTTTGTCCAGTAATAAGTTCACGATCCACCACTACATTTGGCGACCAAGCTTTCGTATTGCTTTGATATTTTGCTCCAAGTGACTCTAATGCAGTTTGTGGATAGAACTTCATCTCACCGCCTTTTAATAAGCCCTTCGCTTGCTCTTCTTCTTGATTGCTAATTACTGTCATCTGATAATTTTTATAAATCCATTCTCCAGTTTTAACTTTTTTACCTTGTTCAAGTTGCTTAACGGCTTCCGCAGCATGAGGTAAAGTTGACATCAGGGCTATAGGACCATGACAAACCAAAGCTGTAGGCTTTCCTGCATTATGAAAAGCCGTGAGAACTTTACCAAGCTGTTTATCTTTTAATAGGTCTTGCATAGGCGCGTGTCCGCCCGGAATATAAATAGCATCAAATTGATCTATACCAATTTGCTCAATACGCGCCAGACTTACAACAGGAGAATCTTGAGCAGAAGTTAACTTTAGATCATGTAATAAACCAGCATACTGCTTTAATGCTTTTTCATCTTGATTAAAATACATCACATTATTTGATGACTCATCTAAC
This sequence comes from Acinetobacter sp. AOR01_HL, assembly GCF_027855455.1. NCBI lineage: Bacteria > Pseudomonadati > Pseudomonadota > Gammaproteobacteria > Moraxellales > Moraxellaceae > Acinetobacter > Acinetobacter sp. AOR01_HL. The sequence continues at coordinate 83,458 of NZ_JAKTIM010000032.1, forward strand.
GTTGGAGCTTTCCCCTTTGGAGTGGCAAATGTTACGGTATGCCCTGCATCTAAAAGCATCTTTGTAGGCTGCATCAACTCATTAAGATAAAAACCCGTTTTAAAAACCTGCTTATTCTTTAGCTCTAACTGTCCTTCATCAGACAATACAACCAATACATGAGCGGCATTTGCACTTAATGCTGCCGAAGCTGCAATCATTGCAAACATTATTTGATTTAACTTCTTCATTATTCGACCTTCATTCCAAGCATTTGCTGGATTTATAACTGGGATGGATATATTCTATTTTTACCCCAGAGGTAGAAAAACAACTCATTTCACAAATCTTTTTTGCGTTTGAGGACAAAATGTCTCGCCAATTTGATCATCTTGCCGATGTTGAAGTGTTTTTAATTGTGGCCGAAAAGCTTTCTATTAGTGCAGCTGCAATTTATTTAGCAACAACTCCTTCAGTCATTAGTAGAACAATTACGCGGCTAGAGAAAAAACTTGGCATTCAGTTTTTTAGAAGAACAACTCGTCATTTGAGCCTGACTGAAGCTGGTCAACTTTATTATGAAAAGATGCAACATGCATTTCAGTTAATTGATCATGCAGAGCGTGCTATTCAAGGTAAGCAACTGCAAATTTCCGGCAAAATTAAATTAAGTGTGCCTACGACTTATGGGCACTATCGTCTACCACCCTTATTAGAAAAATTTCTTTTGAAATATCCGGACATTCAAATTGAAATTAGTATTTCTAATCGAAACGTTGACTTAATTGCTGAGGGTTTTGATTTAGCCATCCGTCAAGGACAACTTCCTAACAGCGCCCTTATTGCTAGACCTTTAGAGCAAGCACCTTTAAAACTTGTTGCCTCACCTGCTTATTTGAAACGCATGGGTATTCCAAAAAATTTGGAAGAATTAAAATATCATCAATGTATTGCCTTTGAATTGCCCAGTAGCGGCAAAATAACTCCATGGTTTTTAAAAAATGATAATGAGGAAATTCAATGGATACCAACAAATCGAATTTTAGTAAAAGAGGATATTGTTGGTCTGGTAACTCTTGCTGAAAGCGGGCTAGGTATATGTCAAAGTTACGACTTTATTGTTAATGAAAAAATTCAACAAGGAAAACTACAACCTATACTTACTACATATGCAGGTCATACACGTCCTTTTTCTTTGTTATATGCGCAGCATAAACACATGTCCTCTGCTACCCGAGCTTTAATTGATTTCTTATGTTCAAATGATGACTAGCTAAACTGAATATATGTAAATGGTATTTAATTTTTCTAGGTGAATAGTAAATATTCTATTTTAATAGAAAGCATACAAAGAAGACACTAAACTCCAATAATCGAGTGAAGGTTCTCCACATTTAAAGAGAAGTGTTTTGTTACATTTGCCGTAACGAAAGATATTAAGGTCCTGTAACTTGGGACACGGAGTAAATGATGAAATTAAATGCTTTATTATGTAGTGCTGTTTTAGCTACTTCTATGGTAACTGTAGCACATGCTGACAACACAACTCATGTAGCAGCAGCTTCTGCTTTAGGTAGTGTTGCTGGTACTGCAATTGGTAAAAGCATGGGTGGTACATCTGGCGCAACAATTGGTGCTGCTTTAGGTGGTGCTGGTGGTGCAGCAGTTGCAAGTGACCGTCGTCACCGTACAGAATCTGCAATTGGCGGTGGTTTAGGTGGCGGTGCAGGTTATACTGTTGGTAAAAGCATGGGTGGTACAAACGGTGGTTACATCGGTGCTGCTTTAGGTGCAGCAGGTGGTTCTGCTTTAGGTAATAAAATTTCTAAAGACCGTGATGCAGATCGTTCTTCTAAATATTGGAAGAAAAAACACCGTCATCATCGTCACTAATTACCGTGATGAAATCGGCTTAAAAACACCTTCGGGTGTTTTTTTATAACTAAAAATTTTGGTTTCCAAGATAGTTGCTCATAGTTTATCCATATATTAATAGAAACAATACAAAGCAGACACAAAACTATCGTATCCGCATGTGCCTTCTTCATAATTTTCTCGAAATTTTTAATTACATTTAGCTCAAGACATAAAGATTGCTCGTTATTGAAAAGAGCATGGAGTTCCACAATGAAAATGAATGTTTGGTTAGCAAGTGCATTAATCGCAACAACATCTATGGTTACAGTTGCTCATGCAGATAATGGTACCCGTGTAGCGGCAACTTCTGCTCTAGGTAGTGTAGTAGGAACAGCAATCGGTAAAAGTATCGGCGGTACATCAGGTGCAACAATTGGTGCAGCTTTAGGTGGTGCTGGTGGTGCTGCTGCAGCAAGCGACCGTCGTAACCGTACAGAAGCGGCTATTGGTGGTGCTTTAGGCGGTGGCGCAGGTTACACCGTTGGTAAAAACATGGGCGGTACAAATGGCGGATATATCGGTGCAGCAGTTGGTGCCGCTGGTGGTTCTGCTCTAGGTCGTAAAGTTGCCCAAGATCGTAACTATGATGACCGTTATGACCGTCGTTATGATCGTGATGACCGTAGATATTATGATGGTGATCGCCGCTATTACAGAGGTGGTAACTACCGTCATGACAACGGTTTACACCGTGGTTGGTACAAACATCGTTAATTTATATATCAATCTAAAAAAGCACCCTAGTGGTGCTTTTTTATTTTAGGAAGAAAGCCATATCGAAAAAAAACGATATACAATGGCTTCTTTATATCGTATTATTTCGATATAACGTTTTCCGAGAATATCGCATGCGATCACTTCAAGATACTAAATTTTCAATTTTGGAGCTTGCCCCTATACGTGATGATAAAACTATAGAGTTTTCATTACGTCATGCATTAGAGCTTGCCCAACATGCAGAAAAGTTAGGTTATGACCGTTTTTGGCTTGCAGAACATCATAATATGGATGGAATTGCGAGTTCGGCAACAGCTGTTTTACTTGGTTTTATCGCGGCTCATACCCAGCGCATTCGTTTAGGTTCAGGCGGGATCATGCTGCCAAACCATGCTCCGTTAGTGGTTGCAGAACAATTCGGTACATTAGCTACTTTATATCCAGACCGTATTGAGTTAGGTTTAGGCCGCGCTCCAGGTACAGATCAGGTCACTATGCGTGCCTTACGCCGCGGACATCAGGAAACAGAAGATCAATTCCCGAGAGATGTTGTAGAAATCTTGCAATATTTCAAAGCACCTCAAGTGGGCCAAAAGATTATTGCGACACCTGGACAAAATACTCATGTACCTGTCTGGTTGTTAGGTTCAAGCTTATTTAGTGCCCAGTTGGCTGCAAAACTTGGCTTACCCTACTCATTTGCATCACATTTTGCACCACGTATGCTTGGTCAAGCCATTGAACTTTATCGTGAGAATTTTGAGCCTTCTGAATATCTAGATAAACCTTACGTTTCAATGGGTGTTCCAGTTGTCGTTGCTAATACAGATGAAGAAGCACAGTTCTTGGCAACAAGTGCTTATCAACGTGTATTAGGATTAATTCGTGGGGAAAGTCTCAAACTGAAGCCACCAGTTACATCTATGCAGGGATTATGGAACACGGCAGAACAACTTTCTGTTGAAAACTTCTATACGATGGCACAAATCGGTTCAGTTGAAACAGTACGTTCGGGTCTGCAAAAACTTCTGGACACTTATGAAGTCGATGAGTTTATTTTTACTTGTGATGTATACGACACAGCTAAACGCTTAGATAGCTTCACCCAATTAATGCAAGTAAAATCAGGAAATTAATATATATGCAACATCTCATGTTTGAATCTATATCAAGCATGAGATAACCACCTATCTGAAAATACTTTACCCAGACTCCTTGCTTGGTTATTTATATTAAAACGATAAAAAATCATCATAAATGAAAACCAAAAGGACTTTTGGAAAATGAGTATTGACCTTAAAAATAATGTCGCTAAATCAGCTATTTTTCAAAATACAGTTGAGGATTTTGAAGCCTTCACTGGTCAAATTCTGCCATCAAATAAACTTAAAGAATTTGATTTTTCTCATTTAAATGTAGCCATTATTGGAACGGATCAGGAGACCGTAACGCATTTAGAAAAAATCTGCCAACAGGCAAAATTTGTAACGGTATTTCAAATTACGCCTCACTTTATTTTACCTCACAGTCAAATCGGTATACATCGATTAATTACCCATCCACTTATTGCCAAGAACCGGAGGTTATTTAACAATCGTGTTAAAAGCATCTTAGCTCTACGTTTTCTTGAAACCCAAGTAAATGAAACATGGCTTAAACGACTTTTGACGCCCAATACCGCACGGGCAAATAAAACATTTTTTAAATCGGATAGCTACTATACTGCACTGCAAAGAGCAAATTGCAAACTACAAACTTGGCCGATTGTAAAAGTTACCGATACAGCCATTTATAGTATGGATGGCACTCAACGACCCGTTGATATCATTATCAGAACCACACCTTAAAAATAAAAAAGCATGGTTGATAGACCATGCTTTTTTTCTCACTCATTTCAAATCATATCGAGTTAAATACCCCTGCTCATCATAATGTAAGATGATGCGCTGGGACTTTTGTAATTCTGATAATGATTCGGTACTGACCATAAATTGTGAGGCCAGCAACTCAACAGAGCTATTCGGGGCCTTGCTGCGACGATCATCTCCATGAAATCTAAGCCAGTTATAACTTGCCCATAAAATTAAAATGAGTGCGCTCAGACCTATTAACAGAAGTAAATGCAATAAAGTTTTCACTTCTGAAACATGATCTACCCACACATAGTCATAAATGAGGTGCCCTTCAAAAATCCATAAAAATAATGAAACGAGTGGAAAAAGCAGCCACATTAAACAAAACCAACCTATTGTTTGTAACGTATAGTTTGCGGTTTTATTTTTCACATATTCAGGCTGATCAATATATTCAGGTATATCTAAAACTTCTACGTCGATATTTGCATCATTTTTCATGAGTGATCTCCACGGAAGCCTCGATCAGGGCTTACCCAACGAGCACGTTTTTTTGTATTAAATATAGTCTTAGGTACAGCAACAACACTGGTAAATAATGTCAGTAACCAGAAAAATAATGGATACCAAATTACCCAAAAATAATTTCTAAAAAGCCGACCACGATCATAACGATGGTCTATCCATAAACTTACTAGAAATTGAACAAGACATGTTCCACCTAATATCACGCCATACCACTGCGGCATGAGTGAATTAATTTGAAATTGTTGCGGTAAATCCACAAATAATCCCACAAAAAATAGAATAAAAATCATAATCATCACATATGACCAAATAATACTGACTAACGCTTCGAGCATTACCGGCCACATACGGCGCAAGCGGAGTTTGAACATTTTAGGAATATATTCTAATAATACCTCTACCCCACCTTGTGCCCAGCGTAAACGCTGTTTCCAAAGGCCTTTAAAGGTTTCCGGCATATAGATATAACAAAGTGCTTGAGGAATATATTGAATGTCCCAATGGTCCATTTGGAGCTTCCAAGAGATATCAATATCTTCCGTAATTTTGTCATCAGACCAAAAGCCCACGCGAACCAAAGCGGTCTTTCTAAAAGCTGCAATAACGCCTGATACTGTAAAAATACGGCCATATGTTCTTTGTGCGCGCTTAATCAAGCCAATAATTGAAGAGAACTCGCCAACTTGTAATTTACCTAAAATACTTGAGCGATTTAAAATTCTAGGATTACCGGTTACAGCACCAATTCTTGGAAAATTTAAAAAAGGCTGCATAAGCCAAAGTACTGCATGAGGATGTAATAAAGCGTCTCCGTCAATACACACTAGATATTCGTATTTACTTACTAACACTCCCGATCTTAAAGCCACTGCCTTACCTTGGTTTTCTGCCAGGTGCACAACTCTTAATCGGGCGTCTTGAGCTGCCAGTTCATCAAGAATTTCTGCAGTGCTGTCACTACTTCCGTCATTTACAGCAATGACTTCAAAATTCGGATATTTTGTCTGTAAGGCATAACGAATCGTTTGTCGGACCTGAGCTTCTTCATTAAAGCAAGGAATAATAATACTGCACCCTTCACTTGATGGCTCAAGCAGTTGCTGCTCATGATATTCCCTTTTAAAGAAAAACCAGAGACCTCCTACCATCCATGTCCAAGCCATCAACAACGGATATAAAAAGGCAAAAGCAAATAATATATCGAGTAATACTTTCATTACTTTTTCCCCTCAGTCGCGAGACCTGCAAAGGGCTGATACATAACCGAACTCGAATTCAAGCTAATCGGGTTATATAAATATTCATGAACATTTTTTGAGTTTTCATTGGTATAGCCATCAATACCAAATTTCTGAATACCTATGCGCTGAATATTGAAAAGACCTTGTTTCACTTCTTGCCAGGCATTTTGCTGACTATTTTCGGGTAATGATAAAGTCAGCATAATGCGCTGTTTATATTTCGCATCAAGCGTATTTAAAATTGCTAATACGTGATTAAACTGTTTTTGCTTACCCACTATATTGAACTTAAGATTTACTAAATCATGTTGGGATAACAGCGTTTTTAAAAGCGTTGGTAAATTTTCAATATGTTCAAAATCAGGTGTAAGCAATAAACTAAACTGAGCCTGATTACTCATGTTTAAATAAGGCTTCACAGCCTTTTGAGTAAGCTGGCTCACATATGTAAGCTGTTTTAATTGGTCAGCACAGGCATTTTCTTTTATTGTTGTGCTTTGCATAGCACAATTTAAAGTGGTTCCAGCATTAAGTTGAATACCACTTAAATTACTATTGAAACGTGCGATATCCTTCGCTAAATCTGCCACCAAAAACGGTTTATTTTTTTGGGGATATACAGGCAACTCTAAAATAACCGACTGTCCGGCACGAGTTTGTGCCTGCCATAAAGTTCGGTTCAAAATATCTTGCTGGACGCTTAGTTGATTTGTTGGCAAATAAGCAATGTCATACTGCCCATCGCCATCTTGATCATCTAAAGGTTTCAATATCAATGTGTTATTTTTTAAGCTATAAAGCTTGGATAACAATAACCCTAGTTTCTCATCTGACTGAGTATTAGTTGAAGCAGCTAACTGTTTTAAGTCCATACTCACAAAGTGGCGAGGTTGCTTAAATAAATCTAATTCTTCAAAGTTGAGAATATTGATCATACCCTCTGTTAATTGCTCAGCTGTAGGATTATTAGTGACCAAACTACGTTTAAAAGTCGAGTCACTCACCCTATTCATTCCATCACGTCCTAAACTGAAAGAAAAAATAAAGCCGGCTTCTTGAGACAATTTTTCTAATTGCTCATTCACAGCGCCATAAGGCCAAATAATTGCCTTAGGTTCAACACCCACTTCTTTCTTTAAAACGGCGTATGATTTTTTTAAGTCCTGCAAAATACGTTGTTGATATTCTGCATCCGTTTCATAACGCTTTTGTGATTTTAAATACGCGTAAGAAGTCGCAGCAGGCTGTTCATTCCCTTGAGGATTAGCCAATACTCCATGATGCAAATCATCACTATGACTTGCAAACTCGGCTAAGCCCGAAGCTTGCATTTCTCGCACTTGCTTCCAATTGACTAGATTTCCTTGCCCATAAGCTTCATAGCCAGCTTGTGTATTCCCATTTAGCCAGCTGGTCGGAAGTGCAAATACTGCCGGAATCTGATATTGCTTAAGTAATGGAAATACACGGCTATAACTACTTAAAGCACCATCATCGAAAGTTAACAAAATAGAATTATGAGGTAATTCCTTACCTTGTTTACGCGCTTCTTCAATATCTTTTAAGCGAATGGGCTTCCAATCAGATTGACTTAACCAGTCAAAGAACTGTGCTAAATTTTTCGTTTGGATTGCATAAATATCCCGATCCCCTTCTTTTAAGACATCATCCCTGACATCATGAAAGGTTAAAGAAACCGTATGATTTTTTGGTAAATCTTTTTCTATCTGGGCATATGCAAATTGCAGAGGCAACAATGTTGAGACCAAGGCACAGCCCAACATTTTCGACAATAAATTATTCATTAAAAACGCCCTTCAAATCCAAAAATACCGTAGGTATGTTGTTCATCATGTCCATCGTAAGGATGGTATTGCCAACCAATTCCATAATTGAGCTGCCATGTCCGTGATAGCTGCCATTGATGTTGATATTGCAAAGAGTAAGTGGGTTTAGCAGAGTAATCGGCCTGTTTATAAAGGCCTACACCCGCTTCAAAATGCTGTTTAAATGAACGCTCATATTCACGCCAAGTCACCCAATCATGACTTAAGTTCATCTCAGCGCTGTAATGTGAACTTGGACTAAAATAAGCTGTTTGATCTTGGCTGTTAGTACCGTAGAAACCTCGAACAGTGCCATAAGTAATATGATGAGGTGCGTCGAATAGCCTTTCACGCCAAAATGTTGAAAATTCTTGTTGTTTGTTACCATCACTAATATCAGTTAAACCGTAACTCGCGCCAATCTGGCGAGATTCATCTTTTTGCCATGTAACAGCAGCTCGGTAAGATTGACCATCTTCCCCTGCATCAAGGGCTTGTAGAGGAATGTCAGCCTGACTGTTATATTGCAATTGATACTGCCAGTGGTCATTTAGCCATTGGGACCAATCAAGACGGACTCCTGCTTGTCCACCATCCGTACTTTGCGACACAATTGCCGCCAACGCCTTACGGTTCGCCTGCCATTCTGCTCCGACCCCATAACGCTGGTCATGCACATCGCCAAAACGGTACTCACCATAACGATCTTGATGCCAAGCGAATAAACGATAATTATCCTTAATCCAAGGGCTATTAAGACGCGTTTCCATTTCACGGTCTTTTAAACCATTCTGCCCACTTACAGTATCGCGACCGTCGGCCTTACTTTGCCCCCAAGTGGTTGAGTGTGAAATTGTGGCTCTATTACGATCTTCTAATTCTTTTCGACTTTTAATGACCCCACTATCATCAGGGTAATATTGCACTAAGTTTTGTGTGGTTTTTCGCCATGTCGGAATATCACCTAAAGCTTGAGCATTTTGCATTTCATTAATGCGGGTGTCTTTAGCAATCGGATCTATACCATTTAACCGGGAAATTGTTTTTTTTGCCTCTAGCGGTTTTTCTCTCCAACGTTCTACACGCGCAAGATTATTAATCAGGCTCTCATTCGCAGGCGCCTGCTCTACTTTTTTTTGAAAATGCTTTTCAGCTTGATCCAGATGATTAGCGTAGGCTAAATGCATTCCTTGTAAAGCAATATAATCATCACGATCAGGATGGCTGATTTTATCTACACCCTTAGCCTGACTATATTTATAAGTTGGAATAAGCCGATCAACTTCAGCGAGAAGTTGTTCAGCTTCCTTATATTTTTCTTGTTCAATATAAGAATAATACAGTCCCGTATAAACGGTCATATCCGGATAATTCTTTTCGGTTAAAAGCGTTTTATAAGCAAACTCGGCCTTTTTCGGTTTTTGCTCCGCCAAATAACTATCCGCAATTGCATGACGTACATATGCCGGTAATTTTTCGAGTGGAATATTCAACTGGGTGAAATTCTCTATAACTGCTTTTGAACGCCCTCTAAAATCTAATCCATATAAATAATCGTAATAAAATCGTAAGTAATTAGGATCGGAAGGATTCATTTGCTGATGCATTTTTTGTCCTTGCTCCAGCACTTTATCTAATTCAGCAAAGCTTTCGGCATCGGATAGACCTTCGCGATTTAAATATTTATATCGAGCAATTGCATTGTTGATATGTTGAGAAAACTCACTAACTTGTAAAGTCTGCAGCATTTGCACTGTTTGTTCAGTTTTTTCGCTCGCTTGCAGCAATTGCTGTGCCTTCTTATATGAGCCAATAGCAATTAGATCATAAACATATTCTTGTAAAACGGATGAAGATTTTGGTTGTTGTTGATAAGCATGCTCAACTGTAGCTAAAGCATCTACTGGTAAATTTATTAAACGATAAGCATATGCAACCCGTACCAACTGATCAGCAGTTAAACCTTTAATATCGATCTTCGACAACTGATCTTTAGCATTCGCCACATCTTGAGCTTCAGCATACAAAACCGATAATAAAATACGCCCATCAACTGACTTTTGAATATTGAACTTATTTGACCAGTCAATTGCAGTTTTAAAATGCTTAAAATCACGGAAATTTTGAATTAAAGGTAACTTTGCATATTCTGGAAAGTCTACATAATTAATATTTACCAAAAACCGTGAAAAATTCGTAAGATCCCTTTTTTCACTTGACATAATAAACAGATAATCAGCAAGCAGCTTTTGATCATGCGGGTATTTATTTAGCAATTGATCTAGTTGAGATACAGCTTGTTGAGTTTGTCCTGCTCTATAATTTTGAATAGCTTGCTCACGCAATACATCAACCTGAGCAGCGTATAAATGAATTGGCAAGAGATAGACCAATGAAAAAACACATTTCTTTAGCATTTTGAGAATCGAATAGTCCCATATCGAGATGGGAAAGTATAGTTAAAAATGTGACATACATCACAATAATCAAATAACTAGCACCTTTAATCACAAATAATAAATATGGAGAAAAAAAGTATTTGTTTTTTTAAAAGCCACCTAAAAACAAACATTTATAAAAATATAGATTATTCTTTTATATACATTTCTTTTCAAAATTATTCTTTTTGAATATATTTAATTTGCACAAAACACACTTAACATTAACCAATCAAAAACATTTTTATATAAATGGTTTTATATTTAAAACTTTTATTTTTAATTTGTTTTATATTTAAAACCATTCAATTTAATCATATTAATAAAGTTTAAATTGAATGGTTAAAATAAATAATTGACTTAATTAACCAATACGACGTTTTAAGCCTGTCATTTGTAAAATACGAGTAGAAATTTCTTCAATCGACATTTCGGTAACATTTAAGTATTTAATTCCCTCAGAAATATAAATACCTTCAATAGCTCGCAACTCCATCTGACACTGGCTAAAACTTGCATATCGGCTATTCGCTTTACGTTCACTTCGAATGGCAACCAAGCGCTCTGCATCAATCATCAAACCAAATAATTTACTGCGGTGCTCTCTTAAAACTGCCGGTAAACGATTATCATCTAAATCTTCTTCGGTTAAAGGATAGTTAGCAACACGGATACCAAATTGCAAAGATAGATAAATAGAAGTCGGTGTTTTACCGGAACGAGACACCCCAATTAAAATTAAATCAGCTTTGTCATAATGGCGGGTACGTGCTCCATCATCATTATCAAGCGCAAAATGAACAGCATCAATCCGGGCTTTGTAATACTCCGAATCGGTCACGGCATGAGTCTGTCCTACTAAAGTTGTAGGCGGGGTTCCAAGCTCCTGTTCCAGCTTACTAATTAACCCTTCAAACACATCCAGATTAACCGCTTTAGCCGTATTAATAATTTCTCGCACATGCGGATCGACCAAAGTATCAAATACTAATGGCAGGCAACCATCTCTGGTCTGACACTTGTTAATCTCGACCACCACTGCCATTGCGGCCTCTTCAGTGGTGATATAAGGCATGATGTGAATATCAAAATCTACGTTAGGAAATTGGGCTAATAACGAATGTCCAAGGGTCTCGGCAGTAATCGCAGTTCCATCAGAAATAAAAAAAACACTCCGCTTAAATTGTTTACTTTCTGACATTAAAATTCTCCTTAAACATTTGTCTTAGTGCTATATAATCTTTATAGTAAACTGATCTTACATGACTGTCGCTTAGTAAAATTCTCAACTAAGCACTTTATTTTTTAATTTCATGCCAAGATAGACATTAATACTGCAAAAGTGGAGTGAAAACTTTGGAAGCGCGCGTAATCGGTCTAGAAAAATTAGGGAAACACGATGTCGAACTCGTAGGTGGGAAAAACTCATCTTTGGGTGAAATGATCAGCCATTTATCAAATGCTGGTGTATCGGTACCTGGTGGTTTTGCAACAACTGCTGATGCCTATCGTGAGTTCTTAGACCAAAGCGGTCTTAACGCTCGAATTCAAGCAGAACTTGCAGAGCTTAACGTTGACGATGTAAATGCCTTAGCAGAAACTGGCGCTAAAATTCGTCAATGGATTGTAGAGACTCCACTTACACCTGGCTTAGAACAAGAAATTCGTGAAGCATTTGCTGCACTTTCAAATGGTAACCCAGATATTGCTGTTGCTGTTCGTTCGTCTGCTACTGCAGAAGACTTACCGGATGCATCGTTCGCCGGTCAGCAAGAAACTTTCTTGAATATTCGCGGTATTGATAACGTATTAATTGCTGTAAAAGAAGTATTTGCATCATTATTTAATGACCGTGCTATTGCATATCGCGTTCACCAAGGTTTTGAACACAGTCTAGTTGCGCTTTCTGCTGGTGTTCAACGTATGGTTCGCTCTGAAACTGGCGCTGCAGGCGTAATGTTTACCCTTGATACTGAGTCTGGCTTCCGTGATGTTGTATTTATTACTGCATCTTACGGTTTAGGTGAAATGGTTGTACAAGGTGCCGTTAACCCGGATGAATTCTATCTTTCTAAACCATTATTAAATGCAGGTAAACACGCGGTATTACGCCGTAACCTTGGTTCTAAGCACCAGAAAATGATTTATGGTGAAGAAGGTTCAGCGGGTAAATCTGTTGTAGTTGTAGACGTTGAAAAACAAGAACGTCAACAATTCGCGTTAAATGATCACGAGTTACAAGAGTTAGCGAAACAAGCGCTTATTATCGAAAAGCACTATGGCGCTCCAATGGATATCGAGTGGGCAAAAGATGGTGACGATGGTCAAATCTATATTGTTCAAGCTCGTCCTGAAACTGTAAAGAGCCGTCAAAATGTCGGCACAATGGAACGCTACCTACTCAAGCAAAAAGGTACTGTACTTTGTGAAGGCCGTTCAATCGGTCAACGTATTGGTTCTGGTAAAGTCCGTATTGTTAACTCAATTAAAGAAATGGACAAAGTACAAGACGGTGACGTACTTGTATCAGACATGACTGACCCAGATTGGGAACCAGTAATGAAACGTGCTGCTGCCATCATTACTAACCGTGGTGGCCGTACTTGTCACGCGGCAATTATTGCCCGTGAACTTGGCGTACCAGCAATCGTAGGTTGTGGTAACGCAACTGAAGTATTGACTGATGGTCAAGAAGTTACTGTTTCTTGTGCTGAAGGCGACACTGGTTTCATCTACGAAGGCGCGTTAGATTTTGAAGTTCAACGTAACTCTATCGAATCTATGCCTAAACTTTCATTCAAAATCATGATGAACGTAGGTAACCCTGACCGTGCCTTTGACTTTGCTCAAATTCCAAACGAAGGTATTGGACTTGCTCGTCTAGAGTTCATTATTAACCGTATGATCGGTGTTCACCCTAAAGCTCTTCTGAACATTGAAAGCTTGCCTCGCGAAACTCGTGCTGCGGTAATGACCCGTACAGCTGGTTATGCATCACCTGTAGAATTCTATGTTGAAAAACTAGTTGAAGGTATTGCTACACTTGCAGCAGCATTTGCTGATAAACCAGTTATTGTTCGTATGTCTGACTTTAAGTCAAATGAATATGCGAATCTTATTGGCGGTAAGTTATACGAGCCAGAAGAAGAAAACCCAATGCTTGGCTTCCGTGGCGCAAGCCGTTATGTTTCGGACAATTTCCGTGACTGTTTCGAACTTGAATGTCGCGCACTTAAAAAAGTTCGTGATGAAATGGGTTTAACTAACATCCAAATCATGATCCCATTCGTACGTACAGTGTCTGAAGCGAAACGCGTTATTGAGTTATTAGCTCAAAATGGCTTGAAGCGTGGTGAGAATGGCTTAAAAGTCATCATGATGTGTGAATTACCAACTAATGCATTGTTAGCTGAACAATTCCTTGAACACTTCGATGGCTTCTCTATCGGTTCTAACGACTTAACTCAGTTAACACTTGGTCTTGACCGTGACTCTGGTATTGTTTCTCACTTGTTCGATGAGCGTGATGCTGCTGTAAAAGCTCTCCTTTCTATGGCAATTCATGCTTGTCGTAAAGCGGGTAAATATGTCGGTATCTGTGGTCAAGGACCATCAGACCACCCAGACCTTGCAAAATGGTTAATGGAGCAAGGTATTGAATCAGTATCTCTTAACCCTGACTCGGTTTTAGACACATGGTTCTTCCTTGCTGAAGAAAAAATCAAGCAAATCTAATTTGTTATAAAAAAAGACCCATCCGTGGGTCTTTTTTCATCTTTAGAATAGAGAATTTTTACTTATGCAAATTTACTTGGCACGTAATAATCAACAAGCTGGGCCTTATACCTTAGAACAACTAAATCAAATGTTGGCAAGTCAACAAGTTTTGCTTACTGATTTAGCTTGGCATGAAGGCATGACAGAATGGAAAGCTTTAGGAGAATTAACCCAAGGTAAACTTGTATATCAACCTACTGGTTATTCTGCTTTTTCAGCAAATACAAATACGCCTTATAATGAGACCATTCAACACATTCGTGTAGAAACTAAAACACACGAGCTTGCTTCAATTTCGTCTCGTGCTCTTGCAAAAATTATTGACTTATTACTTTGGCTACCTATTGCAGCTATTCCGTCTTTTTTCTTTAATGAAGCTCAATATAAACAACTTTTTGAGTTACAAAAACAGATGCAATCTGCAGAAGTTGCATCAACTAAAGCAGCTGAACTTCAACAGCAGCTTTTTACCCTTATTCCTATAGAAGCTTGGCACACAATGCTACTTTATGTCGTGATAATGCTCGCTATTCAAGCATTTTTATTGACTAAGTTTGGGCAAAGTATTGGTAAAAAAATTGTCGGAATTAGAATTGTCGATGCCGAAACCAATGGTAAAGTTAATTTAACGCGTATCTTCCTTCTAAGAAGTGTCGTTTTCATTATATTAAACTTACTATTTATGCCTATTAGTACAATTATTGACTATGCTTTTGCATTAGGACAAAAGCGACAAGCTCTACATGACAAAATTGCAAGAACAAAAGTGATCAAATGATAGTAAATGACTCATTCATTTAATGTCTAAAAAAAAGGAGGCACCTCGCCTCCTTTTTTTCCATAGAGAGTTGATATTTAAATAAAAGCTCTGTTGAAATTAGATACCCTACAAAAAAAATCGGGTTTTAAAACAATTATTTCAGACGACTTTATGTGTAGCTTAGTTTGTCGATATGAGGCATAATGCCCTACAACGTAGCGGTGTCACATCATTGAGAAGTCTAATTTTTAAGACTAGCGTTCTCAATCATGCGACACTTTAATCGCTATCCCATATTTAATTAGGGAATGGGACTCTTCACCGAGGTTGTAAAATGAGACAAACGATTTTAGCTGTATTGTCTTTATCAACGCTTGCCGCACTTTTGACTGGGTGTGGTGGTGATATGGTACTTCTAAACTCTAAAGGTCCAGTTGGTCAAGGTCAAAGTGACCTTATGATGACTGCGATCTATTTAATGTTACTTGTGGTGATTCCTTCAATCATCATGGCATTATGGTTTGGTTGGAAATATCGTGCGTCAAATAAAGATGCAGACTATAAACCTACATGGGCACACTCAACTGCAATTGAAGTTGTAGTATGGGGTATTCCTGTCATTATTATTGGTATTTTAGCTTGGTTAACTTGGTGGGGTTCCCACAAGTATGACCCATACCGTCCTTTAGAATCAGATAAAGCACCTTTAACTATTCAGGTTATTGCTGAACAGTTCAAGTGGATTTTTATTTATCCTGAACAAAACATTGCGACTGTTAACGAAGTACGTTTCCCAGAGAAAACTCCGTTAAGTTTCAAAATCACTTCTAACTTCACGATGAACTCATTCTTCATTCCACAGTTAGGCGGTCAGATTTATGCAATGGCAGGTATGCAAACTCACCTTCATTTGTTAGCAAATGAAACTGGTGTATATCGTGGTTTCTCTTCTAACTACTCAGGCTATGGTTTCTCTCAAATGCGTTTCAAAGCGCATAGCGTTACAGAGCAACAATTCAACGAATGGGTAGCGGCTGTTAAAGCAGGTAATGGTACAACTATTAACCCAGAAGCAGTTCAAAAAACTACGCTTGACCAAGCTGAATTGGCAACCTTACGTGATGGCGATCGTTCTAAGCACCAAATCGAGCATTTAGTAAATCGTGCTAAAGCTGCTGGTGACCAAGAAGCGCTTGCTAAAGCAGAAGCGATGAAACCGTTCCCGACTAAGCCACACCCTGTGACTTATTACTCTTCAGTTGAACCAAAATTGTTTGAAACAATTATCAACCACTATATGAGTAACTATCATGGTGCTGACCACTCTGCTGCACATACAACAGCAGAAACTCATGTTGCAGCTGAACACGCTGCTCAAGGGGAATAAGACATGGATATGATTTTTGGTAAATTGGGTTGGGACTCTATCCCGACAGAGCCAATCGTACTTGTCACCATGGTCTTTATGGCACTTGGTGCAATTGCTGTGCTTGGCGGTATCACCTATTTCAAAAAATGGGGATATTTGTGGAAAGAATGGTTTACAACTGTAGACCATAAAAAGATTGGTATCATGTATATCATCGTATCTGTTGTCATGCTTTTGCGTGGTTTCGCCGATGCGATCATGATGCGTTTACAACTTTTCCTCGCTAAAGGCGGTGGTGAAGGTTATTTACATCCTGACCATTACGACCAGATCTTCACCGCTCACGGTGTAATCATGATCTTCTTCGTAGCAATGGGTCTAGTTGTAGGTATGATGAACATCTCTGTACCTTTACAGATCGGTGCTCGTGACGTTGCTTTCCCATTATTAAACTCTTTAAGCTTCTGGTTATTCGCTGGTGCTGCTGGTTTAATGATGCTTTCACTTGTATTAGGTGAATTTGCTGCGACTGGTTGGATGGCTTACCCTCCTCTGTCTGGTATTCAATATTCTCCTGGTGTAGGTGTTGACTACTATATCTGGGCACTTCAGGTTTCTGGTCTAGGTACGCTTTTATCTGGTGTTAACTTCTTCGTTACCATCATCAAAATGCGTGCGCCTGGCATGAAATTGATGGATATGCCTATTTTCACGTGGACTTCACTTTGTACGGCTGTATTAATCATTGCATCTTTCCCTGTATTAACAGGTACTCTTGCGATGCTTACATTAGACCGTTACTTCGGTTTCCATTTCTTCACAAATGAGCTTGGCGGTAGCCCAATGCTTTATGTGAACTTGATCTGGACATGGGGTCACCCTGAAGTATATATCTTGGTATTACCAGCATTTGGTTTATACTCAGAAATCGTTGCAACCTTCTCTCGTAAAGCGTTGTTCGGTTACAAGTCTATGGTATATGCAACAATTGCAATTACTGTATTAGCATTTGTTGTATGGCTTCACCACTTCTTCACCATGGGTGCTGGTGCGAACGTTAACGCGTTCTTCGGTATCATGACCATGGTTATTGCGATTCCTACTGGTGTGAAAATCTTCTCTTGGTTATTCACCATGTATAAAGGTCGCATCACCTTTACTACTCCAATGTTATGGACGCTTGGCTTCCTTGTAACATTCGGTATTGGTGGTTTAACTGGTGTACTTATGGCTGTTCCACCTGCGGACTTCCTTGTACACAACTCATTATTCTTGATCGCTCACTTCCATAACGTAATTATCGGTGGTGTGGTGTTTGGTATGTTTGCCGGCATCATTTACTACTGGCCAAAAATGTTTGGTTGGAAGCTCAATGAAGCATGGGGTAAAGCTGCATTCTGGTTCTGGTTCTTCGGTTTCTATTTTGCATTCATGCCACTTTATATCCTTGGTTTCATGGGTATGACTCGTCGTTTGAATACATATGACAACCCTGAATGGGACCCATACCTTGCGATTGCATTATTCGGTGCTGTTCTTGTTGCAATTGGTATTGCATGTTTCTTAATGCAAATCATCGTTGGTTTCTTACAACGTCACCAAAACATGGACTACACAGGCGATCCATGGGATGCTCGTACACTTGAATGGGCTACTTCTTCCCCTGCTCCATTCTATAACTTTGCTCATGAACCAGATGCAAGCGGTATTGACCGTTTCTGGACTGACAAAGAGAACGGTGTAGCATACGCACGTAATACTAAATATGAAGACATCCACATGCCGACTGACCGTGCTGCTGGTTTTGTCATTGCAATGTTCATTACTCTTCTTGGCTTTGCACTCATCTGGCATATTTGGTGGCTCGTTGTTGTTTCATTCGTTGCAGCTGTTGTTAGCTTGATCGTAAGCTCATTCACTAAGAATGTTGATTACTATGTTCCAGCTGCAGAAGTTGAGCGTATTGAAAACGAACGCTATGCTTTACTTGAAAAACACTTGAAGAAGGACTAAGGAAATGGCTGAAGTACTTCATCACGACAACCACGGCCATGATGGTCATCATGAACATGATGATACTGACTTAACGGTCTTTGGTTTCTGGACATACTTGATGAGTGACTTGATTCTTTTCGGATCACTCTTCATTGCGTTCGCTGTATTAAGCAGTCATGTTCCACCAGGAACTCCAAGTGCATATGACCTGTTCCATGAATCATTAGGCTACGTGTTAACTGAAACATTTGCCTTATTGATTTCATCGGTGACTTTCGGTTTTGCGGTACTTGCATCTTATAAAAAGAATGTAAATCAAGTGATCACTTGGTTATTTATTACATTCCTTTTTGGTGCAACCTTCATCGGGATGGAACTCTATGAATTCCATCACCTTGTAGAAGAAGGTCATGGTCCAACTCACAGTGCTTTCTTATCATCGTTCTTTACTTTGGTAGGTACGCACGGTATCCACGTAACTTCTGGTTTAGTGTGGATGTTGGTACTGATGTATCAAATCAAAACTAAAGGTTTGACTTTACCGAATACACGTCGTCTTGCTTGCTTAAGCTTGTTCTGGCACTTCCTTGACATCGTTTGGATCTGTGTATTCAGCGTCGTTTACTTACTGGGAGTTCTCTAATGAGTAGTCATGAGCATAATGCTGCTGGTGCGTCACACGGTAACTTTAAGCAATACACTGTTGGCTTTATTCTTTCTGTCATCCTTACCATCATCCCATTCGGGATGGTGATGGCGGGTGGTTTCAGCCGCGGTCTTTTGGTTACAGTGATTGCAATCACTGCCGTTGCTCAGGTTCTTGTACAACTTGTGTACTTCTTACACATGAATACATCATCTGAACAACGTTGGAATATGATTGCATTTATCTACACAATCCTATGTATCGCTGTACTTTTAATCGGTTCTGTGTGGATTATGAATTACCTTCACTACAATATGATGATCTAAACTGATTGTCATGTTGAAAAAGTATTTATTCCTGACTAAACCAGGAATTCTCTTCGGTAATTTCATTACCACCTTGGGCGGCTTCTTCTTAGCCGCCCAAGGCTCTATAGACATCTTATTATTATTGCTCACTCTCATTGGAACAACATTAGTTGTTGCTTCAGGTTGTGTGGTTAATAATGTTATAGATCAAGATATTGATACAAAGATGCAGCGCACTCAAAACCGTGCACTCGTTAAAAAAACCATCTCTCCTACTGTTGCGCTTGTATATGCTTTCGTACTCGGAGTAATGGGTTTTAGCATTTTGTGGTTTGGTGTAAATGGTTACGCATTTTTGTTTGCAATGATTGGTTTTATTGTCTATGTCGGTTTTTACAGTTTGTGGACTAAACGTACCTCAATCCATCAAACCGTCATTGGTAGTATCTCCGGAGCGAGCCCTCCTGTTATTGGTTATACAGCAGTAACTCATCAATTTGATGTGGCAGCCTTGCTTTTGTTTTTAGCATACGCTTTATGGCAAATGCCTCACTCTTGGGCAATTGCAATTTATCGTTTTGATGATTACAAAAATGCGGGAATTCCTATCTTGCCTGTAGCACGTTCCATTTATCGCACGAAAATTGAATGTGTAATCTATATCCTGTTGTTTGCAGCTGTTTTGAATGGGTTATATTGTTTTGGCTACACCAATGTATTTTTCTTGATTACCTTTAATGCTTTGACCGCATACTGGTTTTATTTATCAATTATTGGATTTAAAGCCGAAAACGACCAACTTTGGGCTAAACGCTTTTTCCTTTACTCAGTAATCTTAATTACTTTGCTAAGTTTAAGTTTTAGCTTTACCTATCAATCCCCTGCTCCAAATCTTCCTCTCTTTTAATTAAGGGAGGATTTCCTCCTCTCTCAAATAACTTTTATATTTCTCATCAAAAGATTTGTTTTTAGTCTAATTTTTACCTATAATTCAGCCTTCGCATTTTTTGCGACGTAGCTATTTATATTTTTAGCTATGACTCCTTGCTTCTAATTTTATTAGGGGCTGTTTAAACCGTAAGGAGCTGACAATGCGTCATTACGAAATCGTACTTTTGGTACACCCAGACCAAAGCGATCAAGTTGTAGGTATGGTTGAACGCTATATCTCTCAGATCAAAGAAGCTGATGGTCAAATTCACCGTTTAGAAGATTGGGGCCGTCGTCAATTGGCTTACCCAATTAACAAAATTCACAAAGCGCATTACATTCTTATGAATGTTGAATGTGGTCAATCTACGCTTGATGAGTTAGAAGAATTATTCCGTTATAACGACGCGATCATTCGTAACCTTATCATCCGTCGTGAACACGCAATCACTGAAGAGTCATTGCTTGCTAAGAGTGCTGAAGAAAAGCGTGCGCGTAAAGCTCAACGTGAAGAAGCACAGCAAGTTGCTCAAGAAGCTGAATAAGGAGAACATCAATGGCACGTTTTTACCGTCGTCGCAAGTTCTGCCGCTTTACAGCTGAGAATGTTGCGTACATCGACTACAAAGATATCGATACTTTAAAACAGTACATCACTGAAAACGGCAAGATTGTTCCTAGCCGTATCACTGGTACTAAAGCTCGTTATCAACGTCAATTAGCGCTTGCTATCAAACAAGCTCGCTACTTGTCTTTGATTCCGTACACTGACAACCATAAGTGAGGTGATCTGTGGACGTTATCTTATTACAACGCATTAAGAACCTTGGTAAATTAGGCGATAAAGTATCAGTTAAAGCTGGTTACGGCCGTAACTTCCTTATCCCTCAAGGTAAAGCAGTTGCAGCTACTGAAGCTAACACTGCTGCTTTCGAAGCTCGTCGTGCTGAACTTGAGAAGCAAGAAGCTGAAGTATTAGCTGCTGCTCAAGCACGTGCTGAACAATTGAACGAAGTTAACATCGTTATCACTGCTAAAGCTGGTGACGAAGGTAAACTCTTCGGTTCTATCGGTACTCGTGACATCGCTGACGCGTTAACGAATGCTGGTCTTACAGTTGACCGTGCAGAAGTTCGTTTACCAAACGGTGCGCTTCGTCACACTGGTGAATTCAACATCGCAATTCAATTGCACCATGATGTTGTTGCAGAAGTTCTCGTTACTATCGTATCTGAGTAATTTCTCATCAAAAAAAGAGCATGCTTACGCATGCTCTTTTTTTATCTCTTAAATTTAAGCAATAAAATTAGATATATTAATTCCTGATCAGTTCTTCAGTTTAATTGGTTTTTTAATTAGGTAGTTTATTTAGTTTTGTTTTAAGATAGTTCTCGGCTTAAAACCCTTTTTGTGTACACATTTTATCATCAGGTCTAATTATGTCTCAGGCGAATGCCACTTCTTTAACCCTTTCATCTCCAACAGAAAATAAGACGAGTGAATCAGGCCAACTTAAAGAGTTTCGCACTCCCCCACACAATTTAGCCATTGAGCAAGCTGTACTTGCTGCGCTGATGACCGTTGCTGAATCTTTTGAACAAGTCAGTGACTTACTCAAAGAAAATGATTTTTATGCTACTCGTCATAAATATATTTATCGTGCAATTGAAAAATTAGCACAGGAAAACTCACCGTATGATGCGGTTTTGGTCAACGACTGGCTTTTAAAACAAAATTTACTCGATGCGATTGGCGGTGAAGAATATTTGATGCAGCTTATGGCTGACTCACCTTCGAGTTTCTATAATCTTGAAACTTATGCGACTAAAATTAAAGA
This sequence comes from Acinetobacter sp. AOR01_HL, assembly GCF_027855455.1. Taxonomy (NCBI): domain Bacteria; kingdom Pseudomonadati; phylum Pseudomonadota; class Gammaproteobacteria; order Moraxellales; family Moraxellaceae; genus Acinetobacter; species Acinetobacter sp. AOR01_HL. Next base: position 105,579 of record NZ_JAKTIM010000032.1, read on the forward strand.
ATTTTCTACACTACGCAGTATGATTAAGGTAAGTACTGAAATTTTACAAAATGCTTACGACACAAAAGGTCGAGGTGTAAGTGAAATTTTAGATTTAGCCGAAACGAGTATTTTCTCTTTAGCAGAACAACATAACAACAATAAAAAAGATTCTGGACCTAAAGCAATTAGTTCTGTAACTGCCGATGTAATTAGTAAACTTGATGAACTTTCAAAATTAGACGGAAATATTACTGGTTTAACGACTGGCTTCTTAGAGCTCGATAATAAAACTTCTGGTATGCAACCGGGTGATTTGATTATTGTCGCAGCACGTCCATCTATGGGTAAAACTACTTTCGCCATGAACTTGGTTGAAAGTGTTTTGCAATACAATAAACTCCCAGCTCTCGTATTCTCTATGGAGATGCCAGCAGACTCTATTGCGATGCGTCTAATTTCAGCTATGGGTAAAGTGCATCAAGGGCATTTACGTTCAGGTAATTTGGATGCTGATGAATGGACTAAAGTAACGGGTACCATTCTGCAACTTCAACAAATGCATTTGTATATTGATGATTCCTCTGCCCTACCACCTACTGAAGTTCGTGCCCGAGCTAGACGTATCGCAAAAATGCATGATGGTAAAATCGGCTGTATCATGGTCGACTATTTACAGTTGATGAAAGTTCCGGGCATGGGTGACAACCGTGTTGGTGAGATCTCGGAAATTTCACGTAGCTTAAAAGCTTTAGCTAAAGAAATGAACTGTCCTGTGATTGCACTATCTCAGCTTAACCGAAGTCTGGAAAACCGACCGAATAAACGCCCAGTAATGTCTGACTTACGTGAATCTGGTGCGATTGAGCAGGATGCCGACTTAATCATGTTTATTTACCGTGATGAAGTCTATAACAAAGAATCGAAAGAAGCAGGCACTGCAGAAATTATCATCGGTAAACAGCGTAATGGTCCAATTGGTACTGTTCGCCTTGCCTTTGAAGGCCAATATACTCGTTTTAGTAATCTCTCTCCTGAGTATTACAGCCAATATGATGATGAAGAATAAACTCTATCTCTAGCCCAAAGGAGTAAATGAGGGTGCGTCAAGCAACAGTTTATATTGATCGCCAAGCGCTTCAATATAATTTAAACCGTGTCAAACAACTCGCAGCAAATTCAAAAATCGTAAGTATGGTAAAGGCCAATGCATACGGACATGGAGTCAAAGACTGTTTAGCAGCCTTAAATGCCTCAGATGCCTTTGGTGTAGCCTGCCTACAAGAAGGATTAGAAATCCGTGAACTTGGTTTCGAGCAACCAGTTACTTTAATTGAAGGGGTATTTTCTGAAGATGAAATGCCCGTCGCAATTGAACAAAAATTTGAATGCGTCATTCACCATCAACAACAGTTTGAATGGTTAATTAAACACAAACAAGCATATATTGCCCAAGGCTTAAAAGCATGGGTTAAATTAAATAGCGGTATGAACCGTTTAGGTTTTAAAAACCCAGAAATTATTGAAGTGATTAAGACATTAAAGTCTGAAGGTTTTACATGTGTACTTGCTATGCATTTTGCAAATGCAGATGTAGACCACCCTTTAAATGAACAACAAAAACAGCAATTTTTGCATATTAAAGAAACTTGCGATCCAATTTTAGCATCATGCTGTAATTCAGCTGCCATCTTTAAATGGCCAGAACTAAATTTTGACTATGTACGTCCTGGTATTATGCTCTACGGCGCTTCACCTTTTGCAGATAAAACAGTGCATGATCTTGATTTGAAACCTGTCATGACTTTTACTGCAGAAATAATAGCGTTAAACCATATTGAAGCTGGTGAACACGTAGGTTATGGCTCTACTTTTTGTGCTCAACAGGCTATGGATATCGCCATTGTTTCTATTGGCTATGGTGATGGTTATCCAAGAGCTTATGTTAAGCAAAATTTTGTCGCTATTGATGGTAAACTTTGCCCAGTTGTGGGCCGTGTAAGTATGGATATGATTGCGATTGATGTGACAAATACTCAAGTAAAACTTGGCACCCAAGTTGAACTTTGGGGAAATTACCGTTTAGTTGATGATGTGGCTGAAGCAAATGGCACAATCGGCTATGAATTACTTTGCCGTCTAAGTTCTCGCCCAGTCCGTCAGGGTACTTAAAGTTCACTAAATAAAAAATCCAAGCACTGCTTGGATTTTTTTTGAATAAATTTTAGCGCCAATAATCATCTGTAGGTTTTGGCATTTCCTGTAAACCACGGCGTAACGTATCTGACCATTGACGACTAATTTGTGAAAAATATGGATCATCTTCAGTAATTCGCTTACCCATAGGGATCACAAAACTATCTTTACTATAAACCAATGCATCTAACGGCAAACCAACAGAGACATTAGAACGCAATGTAGAATCAAATGAAATTAAACTACAACGAAGAGCATCATCTAATGGCATCGCATAATATAAAGCTCGATCTAAAATAGGTTTGCCATATTTACTTTCGCCAATTTGAAAGTAAGGCGTATCTGTGGTGGCACAAATAAAATTGCCTTGCGGATAAACATTATAAAGCTGCATATCTCCGCCTTTGATTTGCCCACCCACTAAAATACTACAGGCATAATTCATTTGTTCTTGGGTATCTGAACTGATATCTTCTAAAACGCTTTTCAAGGTTTTACCGACTAGATCAGCCACCTCAAACATAGTATTAATGCTATATAAATTAGGCTCTTGTTGCAAAATAAGTGCATTTTGCAAATGCCCGATAACCGCTTGTGTAGTTGCTAAATTGCCTGCTGTTTGCAAGGCAATAAACCGCTCTCCCGTTACTCCAAAAGTATGCAGTTTACGGAACACAGAAATATGATCGACCCCGGCATTAGTTCGAGTGTCACTTATAAACACCAAACCCTGTTCCAATCTCAGCGCACAACAATAGGTCATTTCGTTCTCTTTACATTCAACAAGCCAGCACTTGAACCACAGACATCATATTTTCAGTACCACCTTTTTCTCGCACTCCCCTAATGGGCGCAACATCAAGATAGTCCCGACCAACAGCAAGATAAATATGATGCTTTGGTGTAAACAATTGATTGCTCACATCAAAACAATACCACTGATTATCTAAAAATACCTCCGCCCAAGCGTGACTGGCAAGGTGTGGAGAATTTTGATCAAATAGATAACCAGAGACATAACGTGCTGGTAATTGTAACGCACGGCACATAGCGATTAAAACATGTGCATGATCTTGACACACCCCCTGACCTGCCTGAAAGGCTTGCGTAGCCGTTGTATGAACAGATGTACTATCCGGTTGATATGGCATCTTTTGCAGAATATTTTCACTGAGCAAAGCAATATGTTGTCGGTCTTTGACAGTTACAATTCTCTGGGCAAAATCCAACATTTCAGCATCATATTTAGTGGCCTCTGTACTTTGGAGAAATAGATTTATTGGTATAGATACATCTACTCCTCCTATTTCTGTATTTAGAAGCTCTACAATGCCTTGTGCCATAAAAGTAAGGTGCTGATACTCATAACGCTGGCTAGCCGTTATCCAAATATTATTAAAAATATCTCTTTTGAGCGTCTTGTCACCAGGTACACTGATTGCCCAATTAATAACATGTTGATGCAGCGATGTTTGAGGCATCATCTTGATATACTGAATACTGTTTTTAGCAGTTTCAGTATAGTTATAATGCGTTTGATGATTAACCATCAATTTCATAATTATGCCTCGAACATATATTCCAACTGCTGGGTAAAATTATAATAAGCTTCCCAATTTGGATGATCTTTTAATAATTGCCATGGTTGAGTTAATTTATTCCACCCTAAGTCATTCAGCTGTTGAAGTAATTGTTCTAACTCCTGCAAGAGCTGTGTAAGGTCTTGCTGAAAACGTAGTTGTATATCAAATAATTCTATCTTTTGTCCTAAATGCAGAAATAACGCTATATCTTCATGTTCAGCATCAAGTATATGATTACATTTCGCTAAAGCCTGCTTTAATGAGTCAGGATGAGCTTGAACTCCCTTAATCGCATGATTTAATTCTGCATAGGCATTTGAAGATAATATTCCTCTTAACTCTTGAATATTATCTTTGGCAATAGCGAACTGATTCAGTAACGAATATGTTTGTTTCGTATCCAACATATAGCAATTCAGTAATTCTGCTTGATCAATGACTAGCCCAAATGCTGCTGCAAATTGGGCTGCTTTAGCATCATCTGTAAATGGCAAATGTGATACAGCAAATTGAATTCGCATTAAATAACGACCCAACCAATAAATGTGGTGCGCACTCGAATTGAGTAAAACCATAAATTTCCTCTTTAACCAACCATTAAGAATGTAGCGTTTCAACGACCCATGTATCTTTAATACCTCCTCCTTGTGAGGAGTTAACGACTAAAGAACCTGCCTGCATAGCTACTCGTGTTAAACCTCCGGGCACAATTTCGGTCCGATAAGGAGAACTGAGTACAAACGGGCGTAGGTCGATGTGGCGCTCAGCCACCCCTGCTGTAGTTAAAGTCGGTGCAACCGATAAAGCCAATGTTGGCTGGGCAATATATTCATGCGGTGTAGCAATCAGTTTTTGTCTAAATTCATCAATTTCACATGAGCTTGCTTTAGGACCAATTAACATGCCATATCCACCCGATCCTTGAGCTTCTTTAATGACCAATTGATCTAAATTAGCCAGTACATAGTCCAGATGTTCTTTCTCACGGCACTGGTAAGTAGGTACATTCTTCAAAATTGGTGTTTCACCCAAATAATATTGGATCATCTGATCAACATATGGATAAATCGATTTATCGTCAGCTACTCCAGTGCCGGGTGCATTGGCAATCACTACATTTTTCTGTAAATAAGCAGACATTAAACCTGCCACACCTAAAGCACTATCAGGTCTAAATGCAAGTGGGTCTAAAAAATCATCATCTAAACGGCGATAAATCACATCAACCTTTTGACGGCCGCGAATCGTTTTTACAAATACTTGATCATTTTCTACAAATAAATCTCGATTGGTGACCAGTGGCACATCCATTTCACGTGCTAAAAAAGCGTGTTCATAATAAGCACTGTTAAAACGTCCTGGCGTTAAGACCACAATAAAAGGCTGATCAATCTCAGAGTTTTCTTGAAGTATTTCTTTTAATAAGCTTGGATAGTGTTCAATACCTTGCAGATTGTTAGCAGCGCAGAGCTCAGGCATGAGTTGCTGACTAATATTCCTGCATTCAATCATATAAGATACGCCAGATGGTGTTCTTAAATTATCTTCAAGTACAAAAAACTCGCCTTCACTGTCACGAATAATATCTATTCCGCTAATTTGAGAATAAATTTTGCCTTTGAGTGTGTGTTTAAGCATATGGGGCTGAAAAGCCTCATGACAAATAATCTGACTTTCCGGAATTAATTGCTCTTTTAAAATATGTTGCCCATGATAGATGTCATCTAAAAAATAATTGAGCGCTTTAACTCGCTGTGCGCAGCCAGCTGCGATTTTTTCCCACTGTTTTTTTTCAATAACCCTTGGAATGAGATCAAAAGGTATCGTTCTCTCCACTCCTTCCTTATCACCGTATACGTTAAATGTAATGCCGTGATAGAGAAAATGTTGCTTAGCCTCCGCATTTAATTGTTTCAACTCATTCAAAGTACGAATGCTCAGCCATTGTTCAATTTTTTTAGAGGCCACACCGTTAGATGTTGCATCATCTAACATCTCATTAAAAAACTGTGATTTTAGTTGTTCAAATAGGTTCGTCTGTACGGAAAGATTTTCTATAAACGAAGTTTGGTTAAGTAATGCGTTGGTCGCCTGTTCCTGTAAAAAATAATCAATATCGGCTTGTAGGTCTTTCTCTTGTTCTGACATAGCAACCTCGTCTTATCATTTATCTATATTTCATTTTTAAATAAGCAATTTCAGTGCCACTTATATATCTATAATGCTTATTGAGTATCATTGTTATAACTTTCTTCTAAATTTTAGCATTGATTGTAAAAGCTGCTATAAACCGAATCTGACAAACTTGCTAAATCTGTAAAGTTTTTTTATTGTGTTGACACCAAAGCAATTGGATATAGATGTATTACGCTTATGTCTGTAACAGAAAAAGAAACTTCAAATAGTTTATATCGCCAATGGCAGATTCTATCTCGCCTTCCTACCGGTAAATGGATCGGAACTCGAGAATTGCAAGAAATGCTTGAGCGTGAAGGTATTGAAATCAGTTTAAGGACAATTCAGCGTGATTTAAACCAAATTGCTCAGCGTTTTCCAATTGAAAGTAATAAAGCTGTACCTCAAGGCTGGCGTTGGCAATCAGATGCACCAATTCAAAGCTTACCGCATATGACAAGCTCTCAGGCTGTAACCTTTATGATGGTTGAGGAACATCTCAAACATTTACTTCCACCCAGTCTACTTGATGAGATGGGGCCTTGGTTCGATTTGGCAAAACGTAGTCTATCTACACAAAATAATGTAAGACAGTGGATTAATCGTGTCCGTATTGTGCCAGCAAGCCAACCTCTTATTCCACCTGTAGTGGACCGTGCCGCTCAGCAGGCAATTTATGAAGGTCTACTACAAGACAAACAGATTGAGTGTGTCTATCGGGCCCGTGTAAATCAAGGCGAAGATAAAACTTATATTTTAAATCCTCTTGCTTTGGTCCAAAAAGGTGCTGTGATTTACTTAATTTGTACGCGCCATGATAAAACTGAAGTACAAACATTTGCCTTGCACCGATTCAAATCTGCTAAAGTTTTAGAAAGTCGGGCTTTACACCCTGTCAATTTCGATATTGACCATTATATTGACTCAGGGGCTTTAGGTTTCAGAGTAGATTACAACCAACCCACTGAATCTATTCAGCTTACTTTAACCATGACCGAGCAAACTGCTAAAACTTTTTATGAAAGTCAGTTAAGTAAAGATCAGACCATTACCCCAATTGAAGAAAATATTGTCGAAGTTACGGCGACCGTTCCATTTACGTCCCAACTCGTATGGTGGTTACGGAGTTTTGGTAAAAAACTGCTTCATATTGAGCCAGCCCAAGTACACAATGCTGTGCGAGAAATTGAGCCTGATAGCAAATAATCAGTAGATATAAAAAAGAGAACCATATGGTTCTCTTTAGATTTTGAATTGTAATTTTCTTAATTTTATATTGGCATTTATACTTTTATTTATTTTCAGATCAATATGTTTTCCCCCACCAAAAATGATCTGCTCTTTCTTTTGCGCTATGTTGAACATGAGCATTGGCATGCCATTTCATATCCATTGTAGCGAATTGATTTCATTGTCATGTTTAAAGCCCTCTTGTTTGAACGTGAATTTAATATAACTTTCGCTTTAAAACTTGTGAAATAAGAAAAAAAGGATGCAAAATCTCTTTTGATGCTTAGGAAAATTCCAGATATTTTTTGATCAGAAAATAAAAAAGCCCAGTCTTAACCGGGCTTTTTTACACGCTTAAATAATTAAGCCGTTTTTTTCGTCATATTATTTTTACGAATCGTGATCATTACAAGCTGAACAGCAGCTGGGGTAACACCAGGAATACGGCTCGCTTGAGCTAATGTTTCCGGGCGAACTGTTTTCAACTTCTGAGTAATTTCGCGAGATAAACCTGAAACGACGTCATAATCAAAATCAGCAGGAATTTTAGTTTCTTCAAGACGTTTTAATTGAGCCACATCTTCATGCTGACGGTTGATATAACCTTCATATTTAACAGCAATTTCAATTTGCTCACCGACTTGCTGTGATACTTCAGAACCTGTAAGTTCCGCAATTTGGCCAAAATTAATATTAGGACGTTTAAGCAAGTCAATCGCACTACATTCTTTACTTAAATCAACACCTGTCATTTCAACAAACTTTTTACCCATTGGGTTGTTAGGTGCCGCCCATAAATGTTGTAGACGAGATGTTTCGCGCTCAACAGCTTCCATTTTTTCGCAATAAGCTGCCCAACGAACATCATCAACCAAACCAAGCTCACGACCAATAGTTGTTAAACGTTGATCGGCATTATCTTCACGTAACATCAAACGATATTCCGCACGTGAAGTGAACATACGGTATGGCTCTTTCGTACCTAGGGTAATCAAGTCGTCAACCAATACACCCATATAAGCTTGGTCACGTTTAGGTGTCCATTCTTCTTGTTCCCATGCACGGCGTGCAGCATTCAAGCCTGCAAGTAAACCTTGGGCACCAGCTTCTTCATAACCGGTAGTACCATTAATTTGCCCTGCAAAATACAAGCCGTTAATTGCTTTAGTTTCTAGGGTAAATTTCAAAGCTTGCGGGTTGAAATAGTCATATTCGATTGCATAACCCGGACGTAAGATATGGGCATTTTCCATACCGCGAATCGAGCGCACAAGTTCAAACTGAACATCAAATGGTAATGAAGTCGAAATACCATTTGGATAAAGCTCATGTGTATCAAGGCCTTCTGGCTCTAAGAATACCTGATGCGAGTCTTTATCAGAGAAACGATGAATCTTATCTTCAATTGAAGGACAGTAACGTGGACCTACCCCTTCAATAACACCGGTATACATTGGTGAACGGTCTAAGCCACCACGAATAATGTCATGAGTTTTTTCGTTAGTATGCGTGATATAGCAATTCACTTGTTCTGGGTGCATAGACACATCACCCATGAACGACATTACCGGAGACGGGAAGTCGCCTGGTTGTGGTGTCATAACTGAAAAATCAACTGAACGTGCATCAATACGTGGAGGTGTACCTGTTTTTAAACGGCCTACCGGTAATTTCAATTCACGAAGACGCTGAGCAAGAGCAATAGAAGGAGGATCACCAGCACGACCGCCGCTTGATTTCTCTAAACCAACGTGAATAACACCGCCCAAGAATGTACCAGTAGTTAACACAACAGTTTTTGCATCAAAGCGGATACCCATTTGGGTCACAACACCCTTAACTGTATCGCCTTCAACAATCAGGTCATCAGCCGCTTGTTGGAAAATATCAAGATTTGCTTGGTTTTCTAAGGTCTCACGAATCGCAGCTTTATAGCGAACACGGTCAGCCTGAGCACGCGTTGCACGTACTGCTGCACCTTTACGCGAGTTTAAAATACGGAATTGAATACCGCCTTTATCGGCAGCTAAAGCCATTGCACCGCCAAGCGCATCAATTTCACGAACTAAGTGCGACTTACCAATGCCACCAATTGCTGGGTTACAGCTCATCTGACCCAAAGTCTCAATGTTATGGGTCAAAAGCAAAGTCTGTCGTCCCATACGCGCAGCAGCAAGCGCCGCTTCCGTACCTGCGTGACCGCCACCGATAACGATAACATCATAAACTTTAGGATAGTGCATGAGTACAAAAACACCAGAAAAAAAAGACGGAACATTATAGCAAAATTATCTGCTTATAGATGTACATAATTACAAAATTGTCGTGACATGATTTACGGTAAGCCACATGTTTTGACATTTTGTTTCATGAATTCAATACAAAGTGAATGTTTTTAAAACTTTTTCATTTTAGAATAAAAAACGTACAGCACTTCTATGACTTTAAAATTAACGCAACTAGAAGGAACACAAAATGAAAACGACCATGTTGAAAATCTTAACAGCATCTCTAATTTGTTTTTCAGGCGTAACTTTTACACACGCTGCTGACACGAGCAAAGCCGAAACTCAAAAACAAATTCGAGTGTGTGCAAAAAAACAGCAAGGTGAATGGGTTTCTTACAATCACAACGGTGTAACCTTTAATGGTACTTGCCAGCCGAACGAAAATGGCAAATTACAATTCAAGGCCCCTGCTCCTTAATACAGTTTTGACTTAAGATATAGAGAAATCGTTTTATATTCTCCTATATCACATCATCATTTTTTAAAAGCGGTCCATTAAAGATGGGCCGTTTTCTTTTTTAAACTACTCTAGTCGGCTACAATATGCCTTTAAATAAAATTTTAGGTCCTTTTCGTGAAGTGGTTACAAATACACATTACCGTTGATCAAGAACAAGTTGAATTCACAGAAACACTTTTAATGTCTCTAGGTGCGGTAAGCGTAACTTTGGATGATGCCGAAGATCAGGCTTTACTGGAACCATTACCAGGTGAAACACCACTCTGGAACAAAGTCATTGTTACTGGTATTTACCAACAAGACGAACAAGACCCAATTGATGTTGATACTTTAGAAGCTTTCTTAAAAGCACAACTTCCAGATGTGCCAATGCGTCATGAAGAACTTGAAGATCAAGTTTGGGAACGCGCATGGATGGATTATTATGAACCAATTCAGATTGGGGAAAAATTCTGGATTGTTCCTGAATGGTTAGAGCCACCAGAAGCAGATGCTACAAATATTAAGCTTGATCCAGGCCTTGCTTTTGGTACAGGTAATCATGCAAGTACTTTCTTATGCTTACAATGGTTAGGTAAAACTGATGTTAAAGATAAGATCGTGATTGATTATGGCTGTGGCTCAGGCATTTTAGGTGTTGCAGCTTTATTATTAGGCGCTAAGAAAGTCTATGCGACAGACATCGACCCACAAGCAGTTTTAGCAACTAAACAAAATGCAGAACTCAATGGTGTATTAGACCGTTTATATGTAGGTCTTCCTGAAGAGTTTGATCAAGAATTCAAACCTCAACAAGCAGATGTTTTAGTCGCAAATATTTTAGCGGGTCCTTTAATGGCACTTGCGCCAGAGTTTGCAAAATTACTTAAATCTGATGGTGATTTCGCACTTGCTGGTGTAATCGAAGAGCAAGTTGCTGATGTTTCAGGTGTTTATTCTGAATTTTTTGATATATTAGATGTCGAAAAGCGCGAAGAAAACTGGTGCCGCATTTCAGGAAAACGTAAAACAACAAATTGAGATGTTTTAACTCATGAATGAAAAACAAACCCGCTGCCCTAAGTGTCTAACAGTTTATAAAGTTTCTCTTACTCAGTTAACTGTTGCTCAGGGTATGGTTTGTTGCCCTAAATGTAATTTAAATTTTAATGCTCTGACTAATTTAGTAAATGTTGAGCAGCCGGAAACGGTAAACTCATCTGCTTTAGCTCATGGCTCTATGCAAACACGATATATGACCCATTCTCATGTGTTAGATATCTTTGATCAAAAGGTTGAAAACTCTAATATTGATCTTTTGACTTATTTGAATAATTTAAATTACTTCCATAATGAACCTATTAATGCTCTTCCTAATCTTAATTTGGCTGAGCAAGCAACCTCCTCTCCTGAGCAAGATAACGGTAAAAAGCATAGCTGGTTGTACTATACGCTTTGGAGTTCTGCAAATCTGATTCTGATTTTGGTTTTTACTTTTCAGATTCTTTGGTTTAACCCTAAACTCATGCAACAAAGCCCTGCGATTAGCCATGCATTTAATTATGTTTGTCAAATATTGCATTGCAACAAGTCAGCTGAACAATATCAACTTCTTTATATAGAAAAGGTAAAGCTACGTAAAATTGGTACAGAGCATACTCAACTTTCAGGTGTTCTTATAAATCAGAATAATAAAAGTATTGAGTTGCCCAACCTAAAACTCAGCTTTGGCAAAGAAACCGATCAAGAAGAAATCATTTTTACCCCTCAACAATACTTGGTCGAAAATTTACGTGGTATTCAACGCATTCCGACCAATACACCTTTTAGATTCCAAGTTGAACTAAATAAAAGCAAAAAAAGCCTAGTAAATTATCGATTAGAAATTGTCCACCCCTAATTTGTAAAAAAAGTGAAAAAAAATTAAAAAAAAATGCAGTTAATTTGCTCACTTTTTCCTAGACAATGGTATGATACGCGCCACGAAAGCTTTGACTCATATACTCCTCGCTCTCAATTCAAAAAATATACTGTTAAGCATGTGTGCTTTTCTACATTAAGCGCATAGCCTAACTTTTTTTGTTTTTGAGGGGGCTGTAACAAATATTTAATTATTGTTACGCTTATTTTTTACTCAATACGAAGAAATATGGCAAGCTAATTGTTCTTATGTTTTAGAGTCACTGTTTTAGGATCTAAAACAGGACTCCGTATTTTTAGACCACATTTATATACTACTTTACCCAAGCTAGTATTTGATTTTCGGATTAACTCGCATGAATAGCAAATCTCCTATTTTTACTGCACAATCTGATGTTGCTCTTCGCATCCACGTGGATCGCGCAGTTCGCCATTATTTTGCACAATTGCAAGGTGAGCAACCATCTCAGGTATATGACATGGTGCTAGCAGAAATGGAGAAACCTCTTTTATCTGTAGTTCTAGAATATACTCGTGGTAACCAAACACGTGCCGCAGAAATTCTTGGACTCAACCGTGGCACTTTACGTAAAAAGTTAAAAGCTCACGGTTTAATGAGTGAATAAATGATAAAATGCTCACGGCTTCGTGGGCATTTTTTTTGTGCTTCTAATTGGTTTTAATCCGTAGACTTGAAATTGTTGACTTGAACATCATGACTATTAAACGTGCTTTGATTTCTGTATCAGACAAAACAGGAATTGTCGAATTTGCTCAAAACCTTGCAGCTTTAGGGGTAGAATTATTATCTACAGGCGGCACATACAAGTTGCTTAAAGATAATAATATTGCTGTTGTTGAAGTATCTGAACATACCGGTTTCCCGGAAATGATGGATGGCCGTGTTAAAACACTACATCCAAAAATTCATGGCGGTATTTTGGCTCGTCGTGGTCTAGACGAAGCTGTTATGCAAGAACACAACATCGATCCAATCGATTTAGTTGTCGTTAACCTTTACCCATTTGCGGCTACAGTAGCTAAACCTAACTGTTCTCTTGCTGATGCTATCGAAAATATCGACATCGGTGGTCCAACAATGGTACGTGCTGCTGCTAAGAACCATGCATCTGTCGGTATTGTGGTAAATGCTTCAGATTACGATACAGTTATTAGCGAATTAAAAGCTTCTGGTTCACTTTCTTACGAAACACGCTTCGATTTAGCGGTTAAAGCATTTGAACATACAGCTCAATATGACGGCATGATTGCTTCTTACTTAGGCGCTCGCGTTGGTAAGGCCGAAGGTGAAGCAGATTTATTCCCTCGTACGTTCAATACCCAATTAAACAAAGCACAAGATTTACGTTACGGTGAAAATCCACACCAATCTGCTGCTTTCTATGTTGAAGCAAATGCAAAAGAAGCTTCTGTTTCTACTGCAAAACAATTACAAGGCAAAGAATTGTCTTATAACAACATTGCTGATACTGATGCTGCCCTTGAGTGCGTAAAATCATTTGCAAAACCAGCTTGTGTCATCGTAAAACATGCTAACCCTTGTGGTGTTGCCGTTTCTTTAGACGGTATTAAAGCTGCTTATGATTTAGCTTACGCAACAGATCCAGAATCTGCTTTCGGCGGTATTATTGCATTTAACCGTGAGTTAGATGTTGCTACTGCTCAAGCAATTGTAGATCGTCAATTCGTTGAAGTAATTATTGCTCCAAGTATTGCTGATGGTGTACTTGAAGTTACTGGAGCGAAGAAAAATGTTCGTGTTTTAGTATGTGGTGAATTACCTGCAATTGATGCACGTGCTCCACAACTTGACTATAAACGCGTTAACGGCGGTTTACTTGTTCAAGACCAAGACTTGGGCATGATTACTAAAGATGATCTTAAAGTTGTGACTAAACGTGCACCAACCGAACAAGAAATTGATGATCTTATTTTTGCATGGAAAGTTGCGAAATACGTAAAATCAAACGCTATTGTTTATGCGAAAAACCGTCAAACTATTGGTGTAGGTGCAGGCCAAATGAGCCGTGTTAACTCAGCACGTATCGCAGCAATTAAAGCTGAGCATGCTGGTCTGGTTGTTGAAGGCGCAGTTATGGCATCTGATGCATTCTTCCCGTTCCGTGACGGTATTGATAATGCAGCAAAAGCTGGCATTAAATGCATTATTCAACCGGGTGGTTCTATGCGCGATGAAGAAGTTATTGCAGCTGCTGATGAAGCAGGCATTGCAATGGTCTTCACTGGTATGCGCCATTTCCGCCACTAATTTAAATTTAGTCCTCCCTAACCCTCCTTTTATTCAGGAGGGTTTTCCACAATAATGGAACTATCTCTCCACCTTGAGAAATAGAGGGGGATGAAAAAGGATTAAAGTTAAGGAACAAATTAAAAATGAATATTTTAGTTTTAGGTAGTGGTGGTCGTGAGCATGCTTTAGCATGGAAAATCGCGCAAGATGCCAAAGTTACTCAAGTTTTCGTTGCGCCTGGTAACGCAGGAACTGCAACAGAACCAAAATGCGTTAACGTTCAGCTCGATATTTTAGACAACCCGGCAATTATTGCTTTTGCTAAAGAAAATAATGTTGAACTGATTGTTGTTGGCCCAGAAGCGCCATTAGTAAATGGTGTTGTTGATGCTGCGCGTGAAGCAGGCGTAAAAATTTGGGGACCTACTCAATATGCAGCACAGCTTGAAGGCTCAAAAGCATTTGCTAAGCACTTTTTAAAACGCCACAACATCCCAACTGCTTTTTATGAAGTATTTACGGAAGTTGATGCAGCAAAAGCTTATGTTGAAAAAAATGGTGCACCAATTGTAATTAAAGCTGACGGTCTTGCGGCTGGTAAAGGCGTTATCGTTGCAATGACCAATGAAGAAGCTTTTGCAGCAATTGATGACATGCTTGCAGGCAACAAATTTGGTGATGCAGGCTCACGTGTTGTAATTGAACAGTTCCTTGCTGGTGAAGAAGCTTCTTTCATTTGTATGATTGACGGTAAAAACATTTTACCAATGGCAACTTCACAAGATCACAAACGTATTTTTGAAGGTGACCAAGGTCCTAACACAGGTGGTATGGGTGCCTACTCTCCTGCTCCAGTTGTGACTCCAGACGTTTTTGAGCGTGTAATGAATGAAATTATGCGCCCAACTGTTGATGGTATGGCTGCTGATGGACATGTTTATACTGGCTTCTTATATGCTGGTTTAATGATTGATGAACAAGGTCAACCACGCGTAATTGAGTTTAACTGCCGTTTCGGTGATCCGGAAACTCAACCGATCATGATGCGTTTGAAGTCATCTCTTGTTGATTTGGTTGAAGCAGGTATCGCAGGTAACTTACCAAGCGAAGCAGAATGGGATGAGCGTAAGTCAATCGGTATTGTACTTGCAGCAGAAGGTTACCCAGACAGCGTGCGTAAAGGTGACGTTATCTCAGGTATCGGTCAATCACCAGAAGATACTAAAATCTTCCATGCAGGTACTGCTACTCGTGAAGACGGCCATATCGTTACTTCTGGCGGACGTGTACTTTGCGTGACTGCTCTAGGTGATAGCGTTCTTGAAGCACAAATCAATGCTTTAGAAGTATGTGGGCAAGTAACCTTCACAGGTATGCAATACCGCAGTGACATCGGTTACCGTGCTATTGCTCGTGAAAAAGCTGAATAAAAATTTAAATAATAAAAAAGCTCTCTTATGAGGGCTTTTTTATTTTGCTTATTCACTTATCACAAATATTCATATTAATCTTAATTTTTATTCAATTCTGATTAATAAGATCGAAACATGTCCACTATATTGAATATGTTTTTATTGTTATGATTGGTTAAACCGTTGGAACTTTCAACATCACCAATTTTCCCAGCTGAGAGCCAACCCGAATGGTTGAGATCTCTCATAATCAGGACTTTTTTTACATGAAAAAGCTGATCAGTCTTTTTTTAAGCGTGTCTGTAGTATTACTTGCAGCTTGCGGCAAACAGCAAAATGAACCACAAAATGGCAAAGACTCTGCTCAGTTACAAACTGTAGTCATTGCTTCAACTGGTTCTGACGCTGATATTTGGCGCTATATTGCAACTTTACCGGAAACTAAAGCTGCCGGTCTTAAACTTGAGGTGAAAAACTTCACTGATTATGTTGCAATGAATACAGCTACTGCAAACAAAGAAGTTGACCTAAATGCATTCCAATCTTATGCCTACCTTGTTGCATTTAATGCTTCAAATAAAGATAAGATTGCTCCTGTTGCTACAACTTATCTTGAACCAATGGGTATTTACTCGAGTAAATACAAAAAAGTTGATGAGTTCCCTCAAGGTGCAAGCATTGCTATTCCTAATGATGCAGCGAACGAAGCTCGTGCATTGTTATTGTTACAAAGCGCAGGTCTAATCAAGCTTAAAGCTGACTTTGATCCAGCGAAAGGCACTCCAAGCGATATTACTGACAACAGCAAGAAAATTGACATTAAACCAATTCAAATGGCAACTGCTGTTCGTGTAAAAGACGAAGTTGATGCAATTGTTTTAGGTAATACTTTAGCAATCGAAGGTGGTTTAAATGTGCTTAAAGATTCTATCTATTATGAGCCAGTTGACCAAAGTACAAAGTTGAATGTAAATATTCTTGCAACTGCTGAATCACGTAAAGATGACCCTGTTCTTCAGAAAGTTGGTCAGCTTTACCACACCGAAGCTGTTAAAAAATACGTTGAACAACACTTTGGTGGTACAAAAGTTGACGTGAATCAGCCAATCAGCTACCTCACGCAAGCTAAATAGTAATATAATAGCTGCAACGCGAAACAGGCAAAGACTCTTTGCCTGTTTTTTCTTTTTAGCATAGTTTTTGACGACATGATTCAATTTAAAAACATTTCAAAGCACTATCAGCTTAAAGGCCAAACTATACGTGCACTGGACCAAATTAATTTGGAAATTCCTGAAGGCAGTATTTTCGGCATTATTGGCTATAGTGGTGCAGGTAAAAGTACTTTAATCCGCCTGATTAACTTACTTGAACGACCAAATGAAGGTCAGGTTATCATTAATCAAAAGGACTTCACTGCTTTGGATGCGCGTTCATTACGTCAGGAACGTGCAAATATTGGTATGATTTTCCAGCACTTCAATTTGCTTCAAACCAAAACAGTTGCTGAAAATATTGAAATGCCAATGCGTCTGCTAAATTACAGCAAAGCAGAACGTGAAAAGCGTTTAAATGAGTTACTTGAGTTCATTGATCTTAAGCATAAAAAAGATGCTTATCCAGATGAATTATCTGGCGGTCAGAAACAACGTGTTGGTATCGCTCGTGCTTTAGCCAACCACCCTAAAATTCTTTTGTGTGATGAGGCCACCTCTGCCCTCGACCCACAAACGACAAAGTCGGTTTTAGAATTATTAAAGAAAATTAACCAAGAACAAAAAATCACAATCGTCATGGTAACTCATGAAATGGATGTGATTGAGACTGTATGTGACCATGTTGCTGTCATGGAAGCTGGTAAAGTGATTGAGCAAGGCTCAACCATTGATATCTTTAGTAATCCACAACATCCGACAACTAAAAACTTTATACAAACTGTTTTACATCAGCAGTTGCCTGTAAATATTTTAAATCAACTGGAAAACCAGCATCATCACAGCATTTATTGCTTACAGTTCTTAGGGCGTTCAGCACAAGAGCCTGTGATTCAGTCGCTTATTAAACAATTTGATATTAGTTTAAATATCTTATTTGCCAATATGACTGAAATTAACGGCACCGTCATTGGTCAGATGTTTGTACAGCTTTTAGGTGATCCACAGTTGATTCGTCAGGCGATTGAGTTTTTAGAGAAAAATGAAGTGAGTGTAGTTCAATCAGGAGATCAAGTATGAGAGATTTAATCGTACAGTGGTTAACTGAACTTACTCAACCTTTCTGGCACAGTTCTCTTTCAATTGACCAGTTTGTAACTGCGTTACAAGAAACCTTCCATATGGTGTTCTTTGCGCTTTTATTTGGTGGTATTTGGGGTTTTATCCAAGGGATTATTCTACTTGTAACCCGCCCAGAAGGCATTTTGCCAAATAAATTCATTTATCATTTACTCAACCCAATTGTAAATGCTTTACGTTCTCTGCCATTTATTATTTTACTTATTGCAGTTATTCCACTGACCAAATTATTGGTAGGAACTTCAATTGGTACATGGGCAGCGATCGTTCCTTTAACAATTTACGTTGGACCATATATGGGACGTCTTATTGAGACTTCCCTGCTTGAAGTAAATGAAGGAATTATCGAATCTGCTCAAGCTATGGGTGCAACTCCTTGGCAGATTATTTCGCGCTTTATCTTACCTGAAGCTCGTAGTTCGCTTATTTTGAACTTGACGACTGCTACGATTAGCCTTATTGGTGCAACCGCTATGGCTGGTGCAGTTGGTGCTGGTGGTATTGGTGACTTGGCAATTTCTTATGGCTATCAACGTTTTGATACAAGCGTCGTTATTTTAACGGTTATTGTATTATTACTTTTGGTACAAATCGTTCAAATGCTAGGAAATTGGCTCGCAAAAATGCGCTAATTGAACTCCTAAAAAAGCCCTCTTCCATGAGGGCTTTTTTATTTTAGAGAGTCTAATTTATAGAGCATTTTATTAGACAGGTTACTCAAGGTAATTTCTGTTATTATCAAAATTAGCCCGTAGATACTGCTTTTGGATTTAGTTTCAGGATAAAAAAATGCGTTATAGAATTCATTATATTGATGTGCAAAATGCCCTACAAAACTATATCTGGATTTTAGAAGATACTGAGACTCATGAAGCTGTTGCAGTTGATCCAACAGAGGCTGAGTTAGTCACCCACTTTTGCCAAGAACATCAATTAACTCTAAAACAGATTTGGCTTACCCATTGGCATAAAGACCATATCGGCGGTGTTGCTGATTTAACGGCTAACACGCCTATGGCGGTATATGGCCCAAGAGATGAACTAAGTAAAATCCCTGGCATTACTCATCCCTTACAACACGATGATCATCTAAAATTTAATGATTTAAAAGTAGAGATTATTGCAACACCAGGCCATACCTTAGGTCATATTGTATATTTTATTGAAGAGCTTAATACCCTCTTTTGTGGAGATACCTTATTTGCAATGGGATGCGGGCGACTATTTGAAGGTACAGCAGAACAGATGTACCACTCACTAAATCGTCTTGCTGCACTACCCACTGCAACAAAAGTGTATTGCACACATGAATATACACTTTCTAATGCGGAATTTGCCTTAAGTGTAGAACCTGAAAACCATGCACTGCAAGAACGTGCTGAACAAGTCCGCATGCTTCGTCAAGAAGGTAAAATTACCTTGCCAAGTAGTATTGAACTTGAACTAGCAACAAATCCCTTTTTACGTGCTGAAAGTGTAGATGAATTCGCTCACTTACGTAGCTTAAAAGACAATTTTTAAAATTATAAGCTTTCAACCAAGATACAGTTTAATTTTAAGAACTGTATCTTTTTGAATAAAGCATGTTGCATGAAATTATTTTTTACATTTATTGATTTTAGATTAATTTAAATTGATTAAATTTTAACCCAATATCATTATTTTAAAATCTATATAAAAAACAAAAACTTAAAATTTATAAATATCCAGATTAATTACATAAAAACTTAATAAATTTATAAAATGAAGGATATTGCTTTATCTATTTTACTTTTTTTACAAGATGCAAAATAAAACAAAGTTTTCCCCCTTTAAAAAATTCGAGTAAATCCCTATTAATAAATAGTGTAAGACACGGATAGAAGGAGTTCTCACGTGAAAAAGGTTGTTAAAGCGAAAAATTTAATTGCGTTCCGTATTTGGTTAGAAAAATTAGGGTATTCGGTTAAAAACCTTGCTGATGGAAAAGGTTTTACTTTCAGTTTTAAAAAAGAATATGGCTTAGTGACCTGTGATTTGGCAGGTAATGCTTTAGCAATGCAGTTAGGTGAAGAATTTGAGGATCACTTAAAAGCATAAACCTAAGCTAGTTTATATACTATTTTTATAGTGTAGATAACTCAAAAGTTCTGCTTTTTAAAAAGTAGTTCTATACGAAAATTTGCGAAATTTTTATAGTGGCTTTCCTTAATAACTATTAATGAGTAGATAGTTTTTAAATTATATTTTTTTGATCATTAAATAATAAAACCTGTAGCACAGCACCTCTCCCGATTTGCCAGTTGCTACAGGTTTTTATTTCGAATTAAAAAATTAATTCGTTTTCGATTTGCGTAAAGCTTTATCTAGAACGTCCTTGTCCAGAGCTTTGTCCCAACGGGCAACCACAATGGTTGCACATGCATTACCAATTAAATTGGTTAATGCACGACACTCCGACATAAAACGGTCAATACCTAAAATAAGCGCCATACCTGCCACTGGTACAGCAGGTACTACCGATAAAGTAGCTGCGAGTGTAATAAAGCCTGCGCCCGTTACCCCTGCCGCACCTTTAGAACTCACCATTGCCACTAAAAGCAATGCAACCTGCTCACCAATTGATAAATCAACATTACATGCTTGTGCAATAAATAAAGCCGCCATAGTCATATAGATGTTAGTTCCATCAAGGTTAAATGAGTAACCTGTCGGAATGACTAGACCTACTACAGATTTTTCACAACCTGCTTTTTGCATTTTATCCATTAAAGATGGTAAAGCAGCTTCAGAAGAGCTTGTACCTAAAACTAACCAGAGTTCGTCTTTGATGTAACGAATTAAATCAATAATTGAAAAGCCATTGTAGCGTGCTACAGCCCCTAAAATGATTAATACGAACAGCACTGCCGTGATATAGAAAGTCATAATCAATAGTAATAAATTACCGATTGATTCGATTCCATACGCACCGATAGTAAATGCCATAGCACCAAAAGCTCCAATTGGTGCAAGTTTCATTAACATGCCAACCAAATAGAAAACCGGAGCCGTGAGGTTATTTAAAAAATCAGTAATTGGACGTGCACGGTCACCCAAGGCAGCTAAAGAAATACCAAATAGGACTGCTACAAATAGAACCTGCAAAATTTCACCACCAGCAAGCGGACTCACTAATGTTTGCGGGATAATATTCATGAAAAAGTCAGTGATATTTGTAGCATGAGCCTTTTCAACGTAACTATTTACTTTATCGTTGACTAAGGTTGCCGGGTCAATATTTAGGCCTTTACCAGGTTGAATGATATTAGCCACAATCATACCAACCACAAGCGCAAGGCTAGAGAAAGTAAGGAAATATAGCATTGCCTTACCTGTCACTCGCCCAACTCGACTCATGTTTGTCATGCTGGCAATACCAGTAACCACTGTCAAAAAGATTACGGGAGCAATAATCATTTTGACGATTTTGATGAATGCATCACCAAGCGGTTTTAAGCTCTCGCCAAGTTCTGGGTAAAAATGACCAATTAAAATGCCCAAAATAATTGCAAAGATGACCTGTACATACAAAATTTGATGAAACTTTTGTTTTTTCTGTACCGTTTCTTGGTCAAGGGTATTGAAATCCATTATCTAAATACCTTTTCGATGGGGATAAAAAAATAAAATATAAAGCGTGCACCACAAGCTGCTTTAAATGAAGTGGAGCCATTGTAAAGAATAAAAAACACCCTGTGTCATAAATTTAAAAAATGTAAAATTTAAAAACCATGCATATTTTTGTATAGAAAATATTTATCTCAATAAGTTTCATAAAACTCAAAGTCTTTAAAAATTTACATAAATGCATGTTTATAAAATAATTTAATTAATTACATCATGCATTATCTATGTTTATTTTTGATTTTTAAATGAGCAGAACAAGTATTTCAAAAATAAATGATTAACTCATCCTCATATCAATCTTAAATTATGAGAATTTATTTTTTAAATAATAAGAAAGATTGATATATATTTATTTAATAAAAACAACGGACTAGTCTTTTTATAGATTTTATCTACTTATTTTTTATAAAAAGACGGTTTAAAAGGTCATATACATACTCAAGACTAAGATCATGATTGGTAAATAAAATTCGAAATAACATAGGTGCAATTACTGCCTCGATGATTTCCTGATTAGGTATAGTAAGCTCATTACGTAATTTTGCCCTGTTTTGAATAATATCGAGTTGCTGGATAATTAAAGTCTCACATTTACGGGCATTAGAATCCGAGTTTGATATATAGAGTACATCTCGCAATAAGTCTTGCCCAACCTCTGAAGCATATTCTTCAAAATATTGCTCAACCCATGCTGTAATATCTTGTTGGAACGAACCTAAATCTTTGGGTTCCATGTCAGGTTTGAGTTCATTTAAAGCTACATCTGAAAATAATTGATTGATGTCACCCCATCGACGGTAAATGGTTGAAGGCGTAACCCCTGCCTGCGCTGCAATCATAGGAATAGTAATTTGGCTCTGCTCAAAATCTTTTTGTAGTTCTTTTACAGCTTGATGTACCGCAGTTTGTATTCTTTCGCTGCGTCCACCAGGGCGTAATCCAGTAACAACTTTTGCCATTTATAAACTCTGTAAAGGGATCAAAAAAATTTATAAATATTTATAACTATATACAAAATACACTAAAGCTAAGGATTTGCTTTAGTGGAAAAATAATGTATAAAAGCTAAATATTTGCTTTTATGTTATTCATCTTATATGAACAATTCAAGTTCAAAACGGTCAAGAGCTGTTTTTCAATTAGATGCGGCAAGTGCTTTGACACTTAATACCATCACGCTCATGACATTCATGGCTGCATCTAGTGCGCCGACACCACTCTACCGTCTATACCAACAGCTTTGGCAATTTTCACCGGTTACATTGACTTTGATTTTTGCCACCTATGCTTTTACGCTGCTTGGCTCATTACTCATTATTGGTTCTTTGTCTGACTATATTGGACGCCGCCCAGTCATTATTGCAGCTATTTCTCTGCAAATTATTTCAATGAGCTTTTTCTTATTTGCTTCAGATGTTTCGATGTTATTCATTGCACGAGGCTTACAAGGAGTCGCAACAGGGCTTGCTGTTTCAGCTATAGGCGCAGCAATTTTAGATTTTAGTAAGCTTCATGGCTCACTGATTAATAGTATTGCACCAATGATAGGTATGGCTGTTGGGATTTTTCTGACTTGTTCTATTTTGCAATTCTCTGCCCACCCCTTACAGCTTGTTTTTGAGTTCTTATGCTTTCTTCTTATTTGTGAACTCATTTTAAGTTTTCTTACTCCAGAAACCACACAAAGAAGATCCGGTGCACTTGCTTCATTAAAACCCAATATGGCTATTCCCCCACAGACAAAAAGCGCTTTATTGAGTATTAGCCCGATTAACATTGCACTTTGGATGGTCAGTGGTTTCTTTCTATCGCTTATGCCATCTTTACTGGCAAAAATTTTCCACACGTCATCGGCATGGCTAAACGGGATTATGTTTATGGCGCTCGCCCTTTCCGGTGCGGTAGGTATATTAACGCTTAGGAAGTCGACAAATTTCCGTATTTTATTAACCGGTACGCTCTCGATTGCTATTGGTGCCATTGTCTTATTCATCGCCATTAACCTAACCAATGCAGTAGTTCTATTTTTAGGTTCTATTATTACTGGCGTTGGTTTTGGTACAGCATTTATGGGGGCCATTCGTAGTGTAATGCCATTGGCACTTCCCGAAGAACGTGCGGGTCTTATGGCTGCTTTTTTTGTTGAAAGCTATTTGGCTTTTAGTATTCCTGCAATTTTAGCTGGCTATTTTGTAGGTAAAATTGGGCTGATGAGTACGGCAAATAGTTATATTGGTTTTATTATCTTATTGTCACTGGTCGCCCTTCTAATGATTATTAAAAATTTTAAAAATAAATAAGCCATAAAAATAGCCTCACTAGAGGCTATTTTTTTAATAGATGCTCTTTAAGTTCTATTAAAAAGTATCTGCTACATACATACGTACCATCTCGCCTTCCTCATCCTTTACCGACGTTAAAAACCGCCAACCACATTTTTCATAAAACTCGGTATGGTCTGTTATTAAATAAAGTGTTTGGATGCCCTGATTACTCAAGTCTTCACGTACAAAATCTAAAATGTGTTTTGCAATGTTTTGGTTTCGATAGTTCTCTTCTACAAATAAAGCACATAAGTTTGGTGTTAAATCTTTACGCTCATGGAAGTCATTATCAATGACTCCTGCTCCAGCAATTAAATGCTTATCTTTATTTAAAACAATATACCACTGTGGAATAGCATGCTTTTGATCAATGGAAATCTGAATACTCTCAAGATAGGCTTCCACAGGGATTTGCCATTTTTCAGAAAACCACTGTGCAGCCATTTCTTTGTATTGAGGGTAATCAGATAACCGTAATATTTGCATAAAATAAACCTATTTTTTCCAACCTTTTTAAGGTTGAGTCACTGAACTACGAATGGATTGCTGGGTTGGACTCTCATAAGTTGTTTCAGCAACTGGTGAAACACGCCATATTGTATTACCAACATCATCTGCGACTAATACTGCACCCGAAAAATCAATTGCTACCCCGACAGGACGCCCATACGCTTTCCCTTTTTCACTTAAAAATCCTGTCAAAATATCTTGCGGTGGACCAGAGGGCTGACCACTTCTAAATGGCACAAAAATGACTTTATATCCACTATGTGGTTTACGGTTCCAAGAACCGTGCTGTCCAATAAATGCTCCGCCTCTAAATTGTGGCATGAGTTCGGCTGTATAAAATGCAAGACCTAACGAAGCAGTGTGGTTACCTAGAGCATAGTCTGGTTTAATTGCACGAGCCACCATGTCAGGATTTTGTGGTTTGACTCGTACATCTACATGTTGACCATAGTAACTATAAGGCCAGCCATAAAAAGCGCCATCTTGTACCGATGTCATATAGTCGGGCACTAAATCACTACCAATTTCATCGCGCTCATTTACAACTGTCCAAAGTTTGCCACTTTGAGGCTGCCAAGCCATACCATTTGGATTACGCAGTCCTGTTGCAAATGGACGTGACTGACCACTTGCAATATCAAACTCCATAATTTGTGCACGGCCTTTTTCTTGATCTAGACCATTTTCGGCCACATTACTATTGGAGCCAACGGTAATGTAGAGCTTTGTACCTTCACGATTGGCAATAACATTTTTGGTCCAATGATGGTTTAGAGGCCCACCCGGTAAGTCCAATACTTTAGTACCGGTTGAAGTAATATGGGTTTCACCTTCTTGGTAAGGAAAACGCATGAGTGAATCCGTATTGGCAACGTATAAATGATTACCTACCAGTGCCATACCAAACGGTGAGTTTAGGTTTTTAAGGAATACTGTTTTTTGGTCAGCTATACCATCGCCATTCGTATCACGGAGTAAACTAATTCGGTTTGCACTTGGATGAGATGACCCTGCCCGTCTCATTACGAAGGTCATAATCTTGCCTTTAATCCCTTTGCTGTCTTCAGGTTTAGGCGGAGCATCCGTTTCAGCCACCAGCACATCACCATTTGGTAACACATAAAGCCAACGTGGGTGCTCAAGTCCTTTAGCAAATGCTTTTACTTTTAAACCTTCTGCCGGAGTCGGCATAACACCACTTGGCCAACCTTGTGCCGGTGCTATATTTACGGTTGGAAATAAGCTTGTTTTCGGTTCAGGCAACTTTGGTTCCGGACCATAACTCTCGTTAATCGGATATTGAGAGGAAGAAGCACAGCCTGTAACTAAAACGGTAGTGCCCAAAATCGGCAGTAAAAAACGTGTAAGCATCTTTTATCTCCATTTATTATTTTTTCGCAATAAACACAGGGTAATGCTTTAGAAGAGAGACTTATAGTTGATTTATTTAACTGTACTGAGCATTACAGTCTATATTTTTAAAATTTTAATACATAACTGGGTGTTTTCTAGAGGTTTAGCTTACCCTAATGCTTAGCTATAAATTAATACCTGACATTTAGTTTAATTACCCAAAGTATTTATGTTGGCTGATAATACTTATTAAGTAATTTGGTTTATTGTGCCTATTTTTTAATTAAAAATTCCATTACCCTGACTTACCTTAATTATTTTTAACTTTCACTGTAGCTCAGGTGTTCAATTAAGTTCATTTATTTCTTATGTCAAAAAATTTAGCAACTTTGATTGGTTTAAGTGCCATCCTAATGTGGGCCTCTATGGTGGGTTTTGTAAAACATATTACGACCGCAATCGGTCCAGATGTTGGCATTACGCTGATCTATTCCTTAAGTGCTTTACTCCTGCTCATTATTTTTAGGGTGCCAAATTTTAAATTAATTTCTAAAAATACTTAATTTTAGGGGCAATTTTATTTATTGCTTATGAGCTTTGCTTTTCGTTTGCACTTGCCTATTCAAAGACGGCGCAACAAGCGATTGAAGTAAGTATTGTGAACTACCTTTGGCCAAGCCTGACTGTTTTAGCTTTTGTTATTTTTAGAGAGTTAAAATTTAATGTGTTTATTATTTTAGGATTACTCATTTCAATTTCCGGTATCATTTTTATTCAGACCGGGAACGGAGATTTTAGTTTAGGTCGTGTTGTCGATAATTTTCATAGTAATCCTTTAAGTTATGTTTTGGCCTTTATAGGTGCCATTATTTGGGCTTTTTACTGTGTGTTGACCAAGAAAATGGGTAAAGGACAAAACCCTATTTCTATTTTCTTTCTTGGTGTTGCCATAACCTTATGGCTAAAATTGCTTTTTAGCGGCCAAGTGAGTTTGCCTTCACTCGATTTAAATACAATTTTATCTTTAATCGTTGCTTCTGCTGCAATTGGCCTCGGTTATGCAGCATGGAATATTGGCATTATTCATGGCAACATTACCATGCTGGTGGTTGCTTCTTATTTTACCCCAATCATTTCATCTTTACTTGCCATGCTGGTTTTACAGACAGAGTTATCAATCAGTTTTTGGCAAGGTACAGCCATGGTCACGGCGGGTTCACTTATCTGCTGGCTTTCAACAAATTGGGCTGTGATACGTTCCTATTTCAGAATAAATTAAAAGCTGATGAGTATTTATACCGAACTAGCAGCAATAGAACGGGCTGCCGTTTTTTGCTCTAATGCAAAATTTACAGCTTCTTTCGCATGAATGGTGGTGGTATCAAATAGAGGCACAGAAAATTTGATATCACCAATCAACATACAAATTTCGGTACACCCCAAAATAATCCCCTCGGCACCCTGCTCAATCAACTCTTCAACAATGGTCATATACTTGTTTTGCGAATCGGGGTTGATCACACCTAAACAAAGCTCGTCATAGATAATGCTATGTACTATTTTCCGATTTGCATCATTTGGAATAATCACCTCAATTCCATGATCTTGTAATCTGGCTTTATAGAAGTCTTGCTCCATGGTGAAAGCGGTTCCCAACAGTGCAACTTTTCGGATATTTTGACTTAAAATTTCTTTTGCTGTGGCATCAGCAATATGTATAAATGGAACCGTAATGGCATCTTCAATTTGAGGTGCTACCTTATGCATGGTATTAGTACAGACTAAAATACAGTCTGCCCCTGCTTTTTCTAAATTTTGTGCTTGCTCAGCTAAGTAGGCTCCAGCTTCTTGCCACAAACCTTTCGATTGTAATACTGCTATTTCTTCAAAATCGACACTATTTAGAATGATTTTGGCTGAATGTAGTTTCCCTAACTTGTTCTGAACCATTCTATTAATTTGTTGATAGTAAAGTGCTGTAGACTCCCAGCTCATGCCGCCTAATAAGCCGATTGTTTTCATTATTGAATCCTTCTATTTATGCAAAACTTATCTATATCTCTTATGGGTAAAGCGCAGCTAGAATAAAATTGCTTTCTTTATTGAATTATTATTCATCTTATAAGCTATAATTTTTTAAACTATTTAATAAGAACTCTATGTTAGAAACAGAACGTTTAATTTTACGGCCATTCCTTGAAGAAAACTTACCTATTATGTTGGAGATGTTTCAAGACAAAGATTTTATGGCTTTTTCACCTCATGGTGCCTTATCAACTGAGGCAGCAACTGATCGTTTTTTAGAAATTTTGGAGCACTATAAAAATCATAATTTTGGCAAGATGGCTATCGTTTTAAAAGATACCCATAAAATTATTGGTTATTGTGGTTTTGAAACTTGTGAGGTTGATAGCAAGACAGAAGCTGAACTAGGTTTTAGACTTATTAAAACTGAGCGAAATAAAGGTTATATTGTTGAAGCTTCACTTAAGTTACTAGAAGACATGCAAAGTCGAAACTTTAAGCATGTGATCGCTTTTTCAGAAAAAGATAATTTACCTGCCCACAACCTATTAAATAAACTTGGTTTTGAAAAAACAAATTCATCTAGTTACATGAATATGGATGTTATCTTTTTCAAAAAAGACCTGTCATTTCTTCGATAAAAATAACGTATTACCTTAAAAAAACTTTAAGTGAATGAAGATCTATTGGTTTCAAGAAAACCACTATTAAACCCAAATCATAAAACATAAGAATTCACGCAAAATTCACGACCAGCTCTTTAATTTAATCTTATAAAGTTGGCTCGGATATAGACATGAAAATTATAACTACAGCCCTAGGGCTGATTACCTTGGCAGGTTTAACGGCGTGTAAAAGTGTGCCTAGCTACTCAGGTGACTATGGCAAAGCTGAACAAAAAATTACTGGTATAGAATTAGATGACCAACAGGCGCTAGATGTGGGCAATCGTTTTGTCGCTGCATTTAATACGCTCGGTACTCCTTCTTTTGTTAATAATGCTAGCAATCTTTACGCTGATCAGCTCTATATCAACGATACACTCTCGCAGTTCTCTCAAAAGAAAGATCTGATTAAGCATTTTGAAGGCATGAATGCCCGAGTGAATAATGTCACGGTAAAACTCATTAGTGCAACTCATCACCAAGATACAGCCTACATTCATTGGTACATGACCTATGACTTTAAAATGCTAGGTCGTTCAAAAACGATGGCTTCTTATGGAATTAGTCAAATTAAGATTAATGACCAACAAAAAATTATTTTCCAGCAAGATTATTGGGATCCAGCGAATGGCCTCTACCGTTCTTTACCCATATTTGGAGGAGTATATAAATGGATATTGCCGTTCAAAAAAGTCGAATCTTGATATTTCTAGGAATCTTAATCGTATCTCAAGCCAATGCGGCTGAATTGAAAAAATGCAGTTCAGCACCTTTAATGGTTACGAGTAAAAAGGTGGGAAATGTCAGTTACTTTGCTGAAGATTGCCAAAAAAATTGGCAAAGCCAAAGCATCAAAATGGACTTTAGCTATAACCGCGATATTCCCGAATGGGCATTTAAACGCGCAGCCACGCACTTTTTGAAGAAAAATGTTAGCGGCTTTGATGCTAAATCTCCGCTTAATCATATTAATGAACTATATAGGCCAATTAAGAGTGGAGATCTTTATAGTCTCTATTATCAACATGAAAATCAAAAACTAGAACTGAAATTAAACCAGAAGCTACTCGGTTCTTTGAACAATCCGAATGCAAATCAATATTTTAAAATCTGGTTTGGTAGTGAACCGTTTAATGCTAAATTAAAACAACAATTATTAAATTAATGGCTTAATAAAATCTCATGGGTAATCACTTTATCCTCATGGTTGAGGACCATTTTGAACTTGCAGCAACGGTCTGCGAATTTCTTGAAGTGCATGGTTATGTTGTCGATCATGCACGTAATTTAGAGGCTGCACGGACTTTTCTCAAATCTCAGCATTATCATCTTTTGTTGCTAGATATAAATTTGCCCGATGGCTCGGGTTATGACCTATGCAACTGGCTACGCACCGAACAAGGCGTTGATATTCCTGTTCTTATGCTCACAGCAAGAGATACTTTAGATGACAAACTTAAAGGTTTTACCGCTGGAACAGATGATTATTTGGTAAAACCTTTTGATTTTAATGAACTAGTGATGCGGATTCGTGCATTAATAAAAAGAGCAGCTGGCGAAGTCACTCACCATAAAATTCAAATTCACGACTTAATTCTTGATAGCGCAACTCAAACCGTGGTTCGTGCTGGAAATAATATCGAGTTACCCCCTATTCAATTCAAACTATTAAAAATTTTGATGCGCCAGTCTCCAAAAGTGGTGACCAAGCAAGAACTGATGATGGAATTATGGGGCGACGAAGAGCCTGAAAGTGATGCGTTACGCAGTCATATCTATAACTTAAGAAAAATGGTTGATAAACCTTTTGACCCAAAGCTATTACATACAGTGGCAGGTGTTGGTTTAAAAATTGCTTTGGAAGATTCCGCGACTTAACTTAAATAGACCACAACAATTAAGCCTGTGGTTGGCTCCAAATCGAGTTCAGGATGAGTGGTTAAATAATATTGTCGATCAAACAGCTCCACTCTCCATCCTAGTTGTTTGCAAAGCTTTTGTACCAATTGCAAACCAATGCCATGACCTTTAGCCTTTAAGGAAAGTTGCGAATCGCTGAGCTCTTGCACTTTCACATCGTTAGGTAAAGAAATTCCAATTCCATTATCAGCAATAATCAGGCTGTTTTTTTGTTGAATAATGTCGATTTGTGAGCTTTGAGAATAGTTCAGCGCATTACGTAAAATATTACCTAAAACCATTTGAGTCATAGAAGGATATAACCAACGCGGCTGTTCAGAAACATCAGGTTGAATATTAATCTGTATCCCTTTACCCGCGCTCACCGCTTCTAAACTTTCAACAAGATCTTTTACCGTTTTGGATAATAAATTTTTCTCAGATGGCAAGCTTTTTACCGTATTCCGAGCAATCGCCAGTAAGGTATCGACGAGCAACTGCATATCTTCAATTGTGTTATGAAGACGGACTAAAGATTTATCGTCTCCGAATTTCGCCTGACACAGTTGTACATTACCTTTCAAAATGGTGAGTGGAGTGCGTAACTCATGGCTCACATCTCCAGTAAATTCTCTTTCACGTCGAATAAAATCACTTAAAACCTGATGATATTTTTCTAAAGCTTGTTTGAGATATTCGGCTTCCATATTGCCATTGGTATTAATATCTCTAAAAGGAGATGCCTGAGTGTCTTGATGTGCCCAATCAATATTTTCTAAAGCATTTGCTAAACGCGTAATTGGGGAAAAATAGCGTCTTGCTCTTCGGTTTGACCACCACAAAAAACTATATAGAACAGATAAGCTGAACATGAGTGGAGCAAGACCAAATAACCAGATCAGCTTATTAACATTGCTTTCGCCAAATACCAATAGAACATGTTGACCATTACGCTCACCATAGACCGTCATTCGTTCTTTACCATCAACGAATACTCGGTGCACGCCACTTTCTAAATGCATGCCCCGAAAAGGTTGAGGCGCGACCTGTGTATTCCACCGATATCCATATAAATTTTTAGTATCTGGTAAATCAGCATTTGGGTTACGTTCTATACGTAACCAGTAATGCTCCATTTCCTGTTCTAAAGCGGTTTTAAGTAAAGAACCCTTAATCACCCAAGCACTACAAGCCAACCCGACCACGATCGATAATGCAATCAGACCAATTTGCAACCAGTAATATCGATTGAACATTTGGGCTAATGGATGACTCGTTTTGCCATCATGTCGAGTTCTAATCATATCTTTATCGTCGGGATAGGCTATAGAAATTACTATGATCGCTTTTTAAATAAAAAGTGACCAATGACCCATTCTTGTCCTTGCTCAAAACCGAATAGCTCAGCACAAGCCATGAAGAAAATACGCCAGCGTTGCCACCAAATATTGGCATCTTTTCCATAGATTTTTTTAAACAGTGGTTTCAGTTCGACTTCTTGGTTATCCATATTCTCAAGCCAAGCATTTGCCGTTCTCATATAGTGCTCACCCGACCATTGCCACTGTTGGGTCAACTCTAAATGCTCTTGAAAATGCAAAAAAGTCGAAGTCGAAGGCATTAAACCACCAGTAAAGAAATACTTGGACATCCAATCATAATCTGATTTCACTTCAAAAGGATAATGTAAAAAGCGATGGCAAAAAATATGACACCAAAGTAAGCCGTCTGCCTTTAACCAGCCCTGAATTTTTTCAAAAAGAAGTTGGTAATTACGAACATGTTCAAACATTTCGACCGATACAACACGATCAAACTTGTCTTGGTCCAAGTCGAGTACATTCACATCACAGGTAAGCACTTCAACATTGGTTAAACCTCTCAATTCTGCTTGCCGAAGAATATGCTTTTTCTGCGTTGCAGAATTTGAAACAGCAGTAATCTGTGAGCGTGGATAGTTTTCTGCCATCCACAAAGTTAAAGAACCCCAGCCACAGCCTAACTCTAAAATCTGTTGACCGTTTTTAAGTTGTGCTCTTTCACAATAAATCTGAAGAGCCAACTCTTCTGCCTGATCTAAAGTTGTCGTTTTAGTCGGGAAATAGCACGCACTATATTTGAGTCTTTTTCCAAGCACCGCCTGAAAAAACTCGGTCGGCAATTCATAGTGCTGCTCATTTGCCTTATCCGTTTCAACCGCGATTTCGCTCTTCTTCAGCATATTAAGCACATCCATGTAGCGCTGCGCCCCTTGTTCAGGGTCATAACGGCCTTCTTGGATTAAGCGCTTTTTACTTAAAGCACGAATTGCAGCTCGAATTGCATGATCTGGAATCACACCACTTTCAACAATTTTCAAAGACTGATGAACAATAAAATCCATATGCGCACCTATTTTTTGGGTTTTCGCGGAATAAACATTGACGTTTTTTGTTGATAATCAAGATAATTTTGACCGCGACTTTTAATTGCTTGTTTTTCACTAAATGGAATACCCGTGACGTAATATAAAAATAGCCACATCAGTAACGGATAAATCCACAATACATATTGGCCTGCTGCTAAACCAATAATTGGGTAGGCAAACCAATGTAACCATTCAAAAAAATAATTGGGGTGACGTGAATAACGCCATAAACCCTGATCCATCGTTTTGCCATGATGATCTGGATTTAATTTAAATCGGTATAACTGCTGATCAGCGAGCTGCTCTCCAATGAAAGCAATTGCCATGATGACAGCTGCAATTACTAAAGCAACTTTATATCCTCTACTCCATTCAGTTGCCTCTACATTGAGGAGCATCCACATCGGCAAAAAGAACAAAAGCACTAAAAGTGTTTGAAAGATAAAAAAGAATAAAAAGCCAATATGCTGAAACTTACCCATCGCTTTACGCATGCTCGCGTAACGGCCATCTTCTTTTTGTTCAGATTGATAACGTCTTAAAAGGTGCCAAAATAATCTTAAAAACCATAAGCCGCTAAAAATACCGATAAAAAGACGCACTTCAACTGGGGCAACTGAAATGAGTAAAGAAGACACAATAATGTTTACTGCCAGACAGAAACTCCATGCAGCATCTACTATTCCAGCTCGGCCATTTAGAGTGGCAAGTAGCCAGCTCAGCAACATGATCATTAAATCTAGAATCAGTAAATTCCAAAACATGAGCAGTCTCCTTACTTGAGCTGTTTGAGCTAGTAACTGGTACTTTCAAACAACAAGTGAACATTGCTTATCACGCCTTCTTTAAAACCGCCTTCGCAATAACATAAATAGAAATCCCACATCCGAATGAAGTTTTCATCGAAACCTAGAGCCAATACTTGTTCCCGCGCTGCTAAAAAACGCGCTCGCCAGTGATGAAGTGTTTGTGCATAACTTAAACCAATATCATTTAAATGCTTCAACCTTAAACCACTCTCAGAGGCGGTTTGAGTCAATACACTTATGCTAGGGATAAAGCTACCAGGAAAAATATAGCGCTTAATATAATCAACTGTATTTAGTGCTTTTTTATATCGGAAATCTTCAATGGTAATGGCTTGAATAAATGCCAAACCTTTCGGTTTTAAGAGTGCTTTACATTGATCAAAGTATGTCGATAAATATTGCGCACCAACCGCCTCAACCATTTCAATTGAAACCAGCTTATCGAACTTACCTTCGAGCAAACGGTAGTCTTTAAGTTGCACATCAATTCGATGTGCCAAGCCAGCTTCATTTACACGAGTAACGGCTTCATCATATTGAGCTTGTGAAATGGTAATGGTGGTTACTCTACAGCCATAATGTTGAGCTGCATAAATTGCAAAACCACCCCACCCACTTCCAATTTCAACCAAATGATCTAGTGGTTTTAAATCTAACTTTTTACAAATGATCTCTTTTTTTAAATCAGATGCTTCTTCGAGAGTCATGTTTTCATTTTCAAAAACAGCGCTCGAATACATTAAAGATGGATCTAAAAATAATTTAAAAAAGTCGTTGCTTAAGTCGTAGTGCTCGGCAATATTTTTACGGCTACCACTTATAGAGTTCTTTCGATTTTGATACCACGCTTTAAGAAAAAACTGGCTCGCTTGAGCAATAACATTCTGGTTGATTTGGTCCAATACAGCTCGATTACGTGCCAAGATCTGAATCAACTCGACAAGGTGCTCGCTGCTCCAGTCACCACGGATGTAGCCTTCTGCTGCTCCCAAAACACCATTTTTTAAAATCAGATCCATCAATAAAGGATTGTGAACTTCAATCACAGCATGTAAGTCTGAAACTTCACCGACCGTCCCATTCCATGCGCCCTGAAAAGTGATCTGTCCATGACGTAGTTTGAGAAGACTCTTGAGCAATAACGGTAGTGAGTCATCTTCACCATATAGAAATGTTTTTATCATGTCTTATCTACCTTGATCTTTTTAGGATGACGATAAAATGGAACTTTTTTTCGCCACAACTTAAATGCCTCTAAATATATTGAAAACAACATTTTAAAAGGTGCTAAGCTGTTCATAAGAGCATATCGATATTGCTGTGAAGGAAATGTGATGGGCACAAGCTCAAAGCGCATAGTGGCATCAAAGACTTGTTTTTGCTCTTCAAAAAGCTGCATGTGAATGACATTCTGCTGATCTGAAAAACTAAATCGCCAACGGTAAGTCAACTGCATGGGCATGAACGGCGAAACATGAAATGATTTTTCAAAGTTAAAATCAAAACTCTGATAATCACCCACCTGACTTTGTTGTTTTATACAGTCATGTGTATAGACTTTTCGTTCATTCCACGGGGTGTTGGTAATTTCACTAAGAATAAATAACGGTTTTCCGGCTTTATTTAAAACAAAATAAAATACGACCGAATTAAACCGAAAACCTAAACAACGAGGCAAAGCCAAGACTCGAATTTGCCAGTCTGGCCGAAGATGTAAGTGATTATTTTGCAGTATCGCTTTCTCTACTCTATCCCTTATAGAACCGTGATACATGTTTAAAAAATCATTTTTAGATAGCTTTAATACATTCCAATGATCCGTCGACCAGAGTGAACAATCTTTTGTGATATCAACTAATTGATCTGGATCGAACCATAAATAATTTAAGGTCGATCTAAACTCATGTGGTTTAGGGCTATAACGCCGATGACGAATAAGCGCAGGAGCGATAGCAAGTTTATTTAATAACATTTGAAAGCTCCTTATTTATTCTTATAACACTAAGAGTTGCTCAACAACACGTGCTGCACTACGGGCACCATCTTCATGAAAGCCCCAGCCCCAATATGCTCCACAAAATGAAGTACGATTTTGCCCATTAATTTCGTGCCAACGAGATTGAGCTTGAATCGCTTTTGCATCAAATACGGGATGTCGGTATTGCCGCTCAACCAAAATGTCTTCGGCTTTGATTTTCATATTCGGATTTAAAGTGCAAAAAACCTGAGTAGCGCAAGGTAAATTCTGCAAATTGTTCATCCAGTAGGTAAAACCATAATGTATGTCGGACTCATCGTTTTGAACTTGAGAAGTTGGTGTTACATGTACATGCCAGCTTGCCCACTGCAAACGGCTTTTAGGCATAATTGAAAGATCACGATGGACGACCATTCGATTATCTTGATAACCAAATTGGCTTAATATTTGTCGTTCAAGTTCTGACGCATCTTTAATTAAACTTAGGCTATCGTCAGCATGGCTTGCAAAAATTACCCAATCATATTGCGCCTGCCCTTCAACGGTTTCGATTAAAACTGTTTCTAGTGAACGACTCACAGCTTTTACTTCTGCAAATTTCCACTCAATGGATTGGCAATTCTTTTGAATAGCACGAATATAGCTTGCTGAACCGTGTTTAACCGTTTGCCATTGCGGCCGCTCTTTTAACTGCAACATGCGGTGATGCTGAAAAAAGCTCACCACAAATCGATATGGAATTTGGCCTACCTGCTCAACGGGTGCCGACCATAAGGCACCGCACATCGGATAAAGATGCTCATAACGAAACTCATGACTATATTTGTGAAGGTCCAAATACTCTTCAATCGATAAATTAGGATCGATATCCGCCACCTCTATATCTTTATTATCATCATAAAAACGCAGCAAATCTGAGAGCATTTGCAGAAATTTTCGGTTTAAAAAGTTCTGCGGACGGGCAAATAGCGACCATTTTTTTGAAGGATTATATTGAAGTCCACTCACCAGATTATTCACCGAAAAACTCATATCGCTGCTTTGAGTTTCTACGCCTAATTTTTTAAGCATGTCGGTAAATAACGGATAGTTATAGTCATTAAACACAATAAAACCACTATCTACCGCGACTTTAGTGCCTTCTATCTCTAGCTCGTGAGTGTCAGTATGACCGCCAAAATAGTTATTTTTTTCATACACAGTGACTTGATGTTGTTCTGACAATCTCCAAGCCGCGTAAAGTCCAGATATACCTGAACCAATAATGGCAATTTTCATAACACTTCACCGTTTTCAATTTTTTCTATCGATAAATTTTTAATCTTTTTGTATTGATAAACCTTGTCTGGTACTGGCTTTAGCCCCCACACCAAACCAAATATAGACATCAGTTTGAGCACATAAAAAGTGATATCAATCTGCCACCAATAAAAACCTTGTCGCACACTGCCTGCGTAAAAGTGATGGTTGTTGTGCCATCCTTCACCCAAGGTAATTAAAGAAAGTAGAAAATTATTACGGCTATCATCTGGGGTGTTAAACTCACGTGAGCCATAACGATGAGCCAGTGAATTAATACACAAGGTTGCATGTGTTAATAGAACAGTGGAAATCACAAATCCCCACACTAAAAGTTGTGAGCCATTGGTACCCAACTCAGGGAAATGTTGTGCAAGCCACGAACCTAAACCATAAATTGCTAAGGCCGTCAAAATCACAATAGGCAAACTAAATCGGTCTAGCCAAATCAGCTCTGGATATTTCAACCAGTCTTTAATGACTTTTTTTCGAGTAGCAAAATTTTGCTCATTTAAAAACCAGCCTACATGCGAATACCAAAAGCCTGCTTTTGCTGAATGCGGGTCCTGATCGGTGTCGGTAAAGTGATGGTGATAACGGTGATGTGCTGCCCACCATAAAGGTCCGCGCTGCGCACTCATGGTTCCGATCAGTATAAAAATGAATTGAACAATACGTGATGTCTGAAAAGTTTTATGCGAAAGATAGCGGTGGAAAAAAGCAGTAATTGCAAACATGCGAAGAAAATAAAATCCCAGCATGAAGATCACAGCAAACCAAGATACGCCCACCCAAAATGCAGCTAAGCAAGCGATATGTAATAAAATAAAAGGAATAATTCTTAACCATTGAATTTTCTTTTCAATGACATATTCGCTAGAAGCACCCACTTGCGCATTTTCTGAATCTGACCAGCTATCGATCCAGCGCAGAAAAAATTTAGACATTGATTCTTCCTGATCTAAAGCATTTCTTTTGGTTCTAATTTAGAAAATGCGCAATGAATTTTATGTGAAGTTCACTCGGTTACGAGATCAATATAAGCATCTACGCAACCAGCATTTCACTATTTTGACTGTGTTGTTTTAACGAGTTTAGAAACGTCGTAGCCATAGCTTTTTGCGGTTTGCAGATAAGACTGATATGTCGCCTCATCGAGTTGAGGGTTACGAGAAAGAATCCATAAATATTTATGGCTTGGGCCACCCACTAAAGCGACCTGATAATTTGGGTCAACTCTTAAAACCCAGTAATCGCCTTTTGTAAAAGGAATCCATCTAAGACCAGAAGGTAAAAAGCTCACCTTCAATTTACTGTTGCCTTCATTTTGCGGATAAGCAACTCCTTCAGATGAGATCATTTCGCCTTTTTTTGTCGTACAGCTATTTAAAACACCAACGGTTTTGTCCGCGTTAATAGAATAGTTTGCAGTTGTATTGGCTACACAATTACGCTGAAAAAACATCGGTAAATGCGCAATTTCATACCACTTACCTGCGTATTTATTAATATCGATAGAATCAACAGCGACAGGTTTAGTATTGGTGTCTGCAAAGGTGCTCAAAGGAAGCATTAAGCTCACCGCTGCAAGGCTACTGCTAATGACAAGTGATTTAAATAATAATTTCATGATTGCCCTCTTCTGTTTATTTCATACGTTTAAACATACGTCAGAGGGCTGTGAACAAAGTGTGAATTTTAAAAATTAAGCAACATTAATAAGGATTTAATTGTATTTCTTTGCAGCATCGGCAACTGGAAAATCAAGCTCAAAGCACACACCCTCAACCGTGTTATAAACTCGATAAAGGCCATGGTGTAGATCCATAATTGAAGCAACAATCGATAAGCCTAATCCACCTGTTTGATTCTCATCACTTCGACTTGAGTGGCATTGGTAAAATCTTTCAAAAAGATGCTCAAGTTGATGTTCAGCAATTGAAATACCACCCGTGACCACAGTCAGACTCACCCATTGCTTATGCTCAATCATCTTATGTTTTGTTGCGATATAAATAGTTCGCTTGTCACCACCGTGAACCAACGCATTTAAAATCAGGTTATAAACGGCTCTTTGAAAAAGCTCAGGATCTGCAAATAACGTTTGAGCTTCTAAGTTAAAACTAAAATGACAGTCTTGTTCCTCGGCCTGATATTCAAAAATCTGGCATAACCTATCCATAACATCTTGGAGGTTTATTTCTTGTTTATTTACAAGCACCATTTTCTGATCGGCTCTTGCCAAGAAAAGCATGCTATCAATCATGCGTTTTAATCTGTGATAATCATCTAAATGAGAAACCAGTAAATCTTCATATTGTTCAACCGAACGTTCACCAGTTAAAGCAATCTCGGTTTGCCCAATCAGATTATTTAAAGGTGTGCGGAACTCATGTGCGATATCTTCAGAAAAACGGTTGAGCTGCGTATAGCCCTTTTCAATACGCTCAAGCATGTGGTTTATATCTTTTGAAAGCAGATCAACTTCTAAAGGTGAATTTGGGAGGTTTAACCGTTTTTGTAGCTGATTTACGTTAATAGAATGAGTTTGCTTGCGAAGCTGTTGTAGCGACTTTAAACCTAAATGACACACTAAAATGCAAAGCACAAAGATCGCAAACACGCCCCCGACCACATAGATCAAGAGACTTTCTTGAAAAGGTAAAAGAATATTAATGCGTTCCGACCATTGTTTACCTGCAATGAGCAGATAAGGTTCGTTATTAATTTTTATGGTTTTCCACGCAATTCTCGTTGGATATGAGTTGTTAGCTAAATCTTGAAATTGAAGACTGTCGCGCTGTGCAAGCGGAGGTAGTTGAATGTGAAGCGGATTGATATTAATTAAAGTTTTGTCTTTATGGATGAGCAGAAACAAGTTGTCTTGATTGCCAAGCATGTTTTGATACAGCTTAGGCCGCGCAATGATTTGCTCTACATTTTCGCTATCTTGCAGCAAAATTTCCAAACGGTTAATTCTGTCTGCTAAAGCTTTATCTTGCTGCTTTAACAAAATCTGGTTAATACCCAAATAGGTCATAAAGCCGACTGAACATAAAATTAAGGCAGAACAAAGCGTGACCAGTAATGTAATACGGACTTCAAGAGAACGCACAAATTTAAAGTTCATAAACTAACCGAAATTTTATAGCCCAAGCCACGTATGGTATGAATAAGTTTTAATTCATATCCCTCATCAATTTTGCTTCGTAAACGGCGTACTGCGACGTCAATAAAGTTGGTATCGGTGTCAAAGTTAATATTCCAAACTTCGGAACCAATTTGTCTGCGCGTCACAATTTGCTCTTTGTTGAGCAACAAATAACGCAACAAATTAAATTCGGTTTTACTCAGCTCAATTAAGTTGCCACTACGCCATACTTTATGACCAACCATATCCATTTTTAGATCACTAATAGACAACTCATTTTCTTGCAGATATTGCTGTCGTCTTAACAGACTTTTAATGCGTGCCAACAGTTCAATATAGGAAAAGGGTTTAGCCAAGTAATCATCTGCTCCCAACTCCAAACCTTTCACTCTATCCATCACCTGATCTTTCGCCGTTAAAAAAATCACCGGAATTTTTGAAAACTGGCGTAGGACTTGTAATACGCTCCAGCCGTCTATGTCTGGCAGCATGACATCAAGAATAAGCAAGTCATATTGATCTCTCTTTAGCATTTCCAAACCTTGCAGCCCTAAGTGAACACACTCCGCTTGATATCCAGACTCTTTTAATCCTTTGACCAAATAAGTGGCGATCTTGATCTCGTCTTCAATAATAAGGATACGCATTTTGTAGAGACTCATTTGAAAGATGACAACTTTGTAATGTGATTGTCATGCTTGAAATTAAGCAATTTGTTTAAGATTTTCAAAGCGACATAGAGGCAATCATCATGAAAAAATTGAACTGGCTGATGTTAGCAGCCATGCTATTCGGTAGTAGTACTTTTGCACAGCCCCCTGCTTTGAATCAAGTTTATTCGTTAGATCTTCAAACTGCCCACCTGCTAGCCGACAGTGCAAAAGAGGCATGCAAAAAATTAAATCAAAACATTGCGGTTGTTGTTGTAGATCGCGGTGGTAATCCATTAACTGCCGAACGGCATGAGTTGGTGGGCCCGCATAACTTAATGGCTGCCGAGAAAAAAGCCTATACCGCGTTATCTACCAAAACATCGACCTTAGTTTTAAGCCAAAATAGTAACCAAAACCCCGATGCAAAAAATTTAACTACCGTAGCAAATTTACTTTTGTTAGGCGGTGGCGTACCTGTCCGTTTTGAGAACCAAGTGATCGGAGCCATTGGGGTTGCAGGTGCTGGCGGCGCACAAAATGACAATCAATGCGCAAGCAAAGCCATTGAAACCGTTTTTCGTTCATAAGGAGTTCATCATGACTAAATCATTTATTGCTTTATCTTCATTATTTATAGCTTCAGCTACATTTGCACAAACTAATCCACTAAGTGTTCATGTGTTAAACCTAGAGACGGGTTTGCCCTCTTCTCAGGTTGAAGTGGTTTTAGAAAAAAATACCAATAACCAGTGGGTTAAACTCAACCAGCAAGTGACCGATTCAAATGGTCGTATTACTGCGCTCTATCCAGAAAATAAAAAACTAGAGCAAGGAGTTTATAAAGTTACCTTTAAAACTGAAGACTGGTTTAAGAAGAACAAACAACAAACTTTTTTTGCCGAGGTTCCAGTAATTTTTAAAGTCGATGGAAGCGTAAATCACTACCATATTCCGTTACTACTTAGCCCTTACGGTTATTCAACCTATAGAGGCAACTAAAATAAAAACCCCCTTTATCTGTTGTACAAATAAAGGGGTTGATTAAAAACGATGCGTTTTACGAACAGACACCATTGCTAATAATCGATTTTTTATTTGAATCTAGCGCCACAATTGAAGAAGATATGGTATTAATAATTTGACTCATCGCTTCATTTGAAGCACTTACAATTGCTTCCATTTTTTTAGCTTTTTGATCAATCGGCTGTTTAAACGCAATTCTACAATTGAGCTGCGCTCCTCTATTCGAGATTACTTTAGGATTCGTTGATTCTAGTTGAGTAGGCGGTATTTGACGCTTCACTACCCAAGATACGGTAACGTTGATATTGCTATTATCTACAATATCAAAATGAGAAAAGTCAGTAGAAACTCGATATAAAGGCTGATTGTTTCCAGAAAGTCCACTGCTATAACTGTCAATTGCTCCAAGTTTTTGTTGCAAACCAGCCGATAAGGTATCGCGTAATTGTGTACCCAAAGTCGATGTCCAGCGCTCATTATCAAGTACAGTCGACTTACCATTACTGTCTTGTAGCACCAGTGGCGCACGGTCTAAGCGATCTGGAATCCCGACCGGCAAGACCTCAATCACCTGCACGGTCGAGTTCGAGACCGGAGTCACTTTAGGTGTAAGCGTATAATAGTTTGGTGTTGGTGAACTAGAACATGCTGTCATGGCTATCGCTGTCAAAAGCACTCCACTCCCAAGCAGCCATTTGGCTACTTTAGAGTGTTGCAATGATCGGTTCTTTTTATTTTTCATCGTTGGCCTCTGGTCTCTTACCACGAATAATAGATTCAGGATGTTGTTCAATATAGTCTGCCATTAACTGTAATGACGCAGCCGCACGAGTCATTTGTTGTAGTGCTTTACGTACGTCTTGTTGTAACGGCGCATCGCTCGACAAAATAGACTCGGAAGATCTTACAGTTTTACGAACATCGTCTAAGGTTGCTTGTAAACCAGGAGCAACTTTACCATCTAACTGTTTAACCAGCTTGTCGGTAGACTCAATGGCTGTATTCATATTTTTAAGCGTTTTGCGAACATCCTGCCCAATTTCGACTAGTGGGAATTTCGTTAATTTATCAGCAATTTGGGAAACCTGTGCCTGTAAACCACTTAACTCTGTTGCAGTGGTTGGAATTACCACACGGCCATCATTCAAGATTTGTAGAGTGGCAGGTTTTGCTTTAGGGAACTTATCTAAAGCAATATAGTTTTGACCCGTTAAGAGGTTGCCGGTTCTCATTTGGGCACGCCATCCATGCTCAACAAAATCTTTAAAAATGTCGCTGTTTGGATTAAGTGCTTGGCCGTTTTCAACGCGTGAAGGATAAATCACTGCCTCAACACGCATGCGAATCTGCTTATAGTTGTTATAAAACTCTGCATTAATTGATTTAATGCTACCAATTTCAATTCCCATGAAGTCGATTGGCGCACCCACAGCCAAACCACGTAATGAGTGATCAAAGTACATAATCACGCCACGCGGTAGACCATCCGGCTCTTTTAATGCTTCAGCTTTTGAGTCCCAAAGATTAAAACGGCTCTTGTTGGCAGCAACAGTCGCATTTGAGTTTTCAGGGAAACCAAACGCAATACCACCAGCCACAATACTTGCAAGCGATTGAGTATCTAAGTTAAAGCCTGAAGCATTTAACGTCACATCAATACCACTTGCCTGCCAGAAACGTGTGTCAGTCGTTACAAATTTATCGTACGGCGCACGAATAAACGTCTGAAGTTCTACGCTTTTACCGTCATCAGATAGCTTATAAGCTGTAATTTGTCCTACGTTAATTCTTCGGTAATAAATTGGCGAACCAATATCTAAAGATCCCAAATCATCGGCTTTCAAGAAAAACTCTTTACCCGGCACATCGGAGGTAATTACTGGCGGTATTTCCAGACCTGTGAATTCAAGTTTTTTCTCGGGTGATTTCCCGCCATCTACTTCAATATATGAACCCGACAATAAAGTATCGATGCCTGAAACCCCACTTGTCCCAATCCGTGGACGCACTACCCAGAACCGTGAATCTTGAGCAGCAAAATTACTTGCATCCTTACGTAAATCAATGCGTGCAATAATGTGAGATCGGTCTTCTGCAAGATCGATTTGCCGTACCACCCCAATGTCTACCTGCTTATAGCGTACTGTTGTTTTACCTGCGACTAAACCTTCGGCAGTACGAAAAGATACTTCAATGGTTGGTCCATTAGAAAGTAATGCTTTCACCGCCAAAGAAAGCGCAATCAGCAGCGCAATAAGTGGAATAATCCAGATTAGTAGAGGCTTCCACCGATTTTTCTTTTCTTGGGGTTCTGGTAAATCATTCATGTTTTCCAGTTCAACATCTGTTTCATGATGATCTGAGGTCTCACTGGTTGTTTTGTTTTCAGACATACTCATTGTTCTTTTATTGACTGGGATTAATGG
This sequence comes from Acinetobacter sp. AOR01_HL, assembly GCF_027855455.1. Taxonomy (NCBI): domain Bacteria; kingdom Pseudomonadati; phylum Pseudomonadota; class Gammaproteobacteria; order Moraxellales; family Moraxellaceae; genus Acinetobacter; species Acinetobacter sp. AOR01_HL. The sequence continues at coordinate 149,537 of NZ_JAKTIM010000032.1, forward strand.
AATCATTATTCAAAGGCGAATGTTCTGCCTGAATAATTGTGTTTTTTTCCGAAGAAACACGGTTAGGTTTATTTGTATTTTGAGATGCATAAAAATTATCCCAAATAATACGTGGGTCAAAACTTAAAGATGCAAACATGGTTAAAACCACAACCGCACCAAAAGCAATTGAACCCGGTCCCGCTAAAATAGTTGCAAGTGATTGAATTTGAATAAGAGCAGTAAGTAAGGCTACCACAAACACATCAATCATGGACCAGCGCCCTACAAACTCAACAATTCGGTAGAGTTTAATGCATTGCTCCGGTGCAAACTTCCACGCCGCGGATGACTGTATATATACAACCAACAACAGGAAATACAAAATAAGAAGCTTTAGCATCGGAATAAAAATACTCGCCATAAAAATGACCACCGACACCAAATAGTCTCCACTTTGCCAAAAGTAAATTACTCCACTCATGATGGTATCTTGCTGACGGCCCAAAAGAGAGTCAGTTACGGTCATAGGAAGGACATTTGCAGGAATATAGAGAATGGTCGCAGCCACCACTAAAGCGAAGGTACGATTTAAACTTCCCGGCTTACGCTCGTGCAAAACGCTATGGCATCTAACACAGCGGAGAATTTGATTTTTATGAGCATCAGTTTTATTTACTTTTGAGGAATTCAATAAGCCACAGCAATGACACAATATCAGTGAAAGATCTTTGGCTCTTGGATATTGTTTTAAAATCATATTGGTATTTGTGATTTTTTCAGAAGTCACATTTTTTATTTTTGCCATGGCTGTGACCTATCAATTTCATTCCATATATCACTCACCTTTACGGAAGTAATATAAACCATCAATAGACTCAAGACCGCAAATGCCCATAGAGCAATTTCCGGAATAACAAGAACCATGCCCATTAGCTTTACAAGCGTGACCAGAATTCCAATCAGGAACACCTCAACCATTCCCCAGACTCTCATAAAATAAAGTGTTCGCAAGGCACCGACTAAAAATTGGGGGCGTTTCTTTAATATACTGACCGTACCGAGTACATAGCCCATCAATAATAAATACGTAAGTGGCACAATGAATGTAGTAATTAAAATAAGAACACCGACAAATGCCCTATCGTAATGAAACATTACCCACACGGCGCCCAGTAAAGTGGTTTCGGATATGTTGCCTTGCAGTTCAATTTTGACAATGGGAAAGCTATTGGCAATAACAAATACAATGAGGGCCGTTAAAATTAGAGCTAACAATGTAGTAAAAGGCTTGGTATGCCGATAAAGCTCTGCACCACAGCAGACACAATAAGCTCTTTTTCCGTAAGCAAGCGGGACTCTACGATAGACGGTATCGCACTCCTCACAACCTGCTAATTCTTTAAGCTTCATAGTTATACTCTAAGATTTATCGTTTTACTGTGCTAATAATTGCTTGCTATAACGCTTGCCTAAAATAGTATTTATAAGCAATGTGCCAAACTAATCTCATTTCTTCAAGAAAAAATTAGTGACCGCATCAATGAATTCTTTTATTAAATAAAAGAAAAAGAACTAAAAGCCCCTTTTCTCAAAGGAGCTTTTAACACGTTTAAAATTAAATGGATATTGTATTTGAATAAAATTAGGCGCTCTTCAACGCAAAAATATTCCAATGCAACTTCACACCCAGTACGCCTAATAAAATTAAACCTGCACCTAAAACTTGAGTACTCGTCAACACATGATCAAAGAAGAAATAATCAATCACTATGGTCGATATTGGATAAATAAAAGATAAGATCGCAATATTATTTAAAGGTATTTTCTTAATCGCCGAATACATTAAATAGTAGAGAAATGCAGTATGCAAAACTCCCAATCCGACCACAAACAGCCATTGTTGACCGATCGGCGGGTTTTCAAAAACCGACATAAACGGAGCCATGACAATCGCCCCGCTCAGAGTTTGTATAAATACAATTAATAAAGGCGGTGTATTACTTAATTTTTTAGTGATTAATACCGATATGGAATAAAGTGTTGTGGCAATAAGAACCAGCCCCAAGCCGACTAACTCATTAGAGTTCACCGAAGCACTGCCTAAGCCTATAATCACGATTAGCCCTATAAAAGCAACGATGGTCCATAGCACATCATTTTTATTGAGCTTTTCGTGAAAGACCAAAGCCCCTAAAAATGAAATGACAAACGGGTTCACGTGATAAACAATCGTCGCTAAAGAAATAGAAGTTTTAGGAAAAGCGGCAAACAATAGAACCCAGTTAAAAATAATTAGAAGGCCCGAAGTCACCATTAAAAACAGTTCTTTTTTACCGAAGTATACTTTTCTAAAATGACCATAGAAGTAACAAATCGGTATTAAACACAATGCTGAAATAAGGCAACGGAAAAATACAATATTAACGGGTGATTGACCTGACTTAATCACAAATAGACCAATACTCCCTGAAAGCAGCATGGCTACGACCATTTCAAGCGTGCCGACTTTTCTTTTTAAATGATGATCATCCACGAATTTCTCCAAAAATTTATATTGTTAAGTCTTCATCTATTTTTATTTCAGATTTTATAAACTCACTCTTTCTTAGTATTTCGTGAGTTTTCAGTCTAAATAACTTGTCCTTTTTAAAATCTAGAACAATAAAATAAAAGATAAATCATGTTAATTTTTAATTAAGAAATCATTATTTCAAAATAAAAAGATAGTTAATTCATTCTAAAATAGTGAATCTTTAGCTAAATCAATTTAGTCAACCCTCACTAAAAAGTAATCTAACAACTTGGTTTGTTCTTCGACTCTGTCTGAAGTCAAAAGTCCTAAAACTGCCCCATCTATCATAAATATAAAAATTTCCGCTTCGGCATATGAAACGGCTTTTTTAGTTTCCATAAGCAGGCAGAAAATTTCATTTTTAATCCATCGTCTATAGCGTATTGCCGTTTGGTAAGCTGTAGGATAACTCGTTTTAATTTCAAAAATTGCTTTAAACAACAGATAATAAGCGCTCTTTAAATTGGCATGTAAGAGATAAATTTGCCTGAGTTTATGAGCGAAAGTTGAATAGTGAGTCGTTTCTATCTCCACTCTTACTTTTTCCATTAATGTGTCTTTTTGAAGTAAGAGGCACATTTCAATCAGACGTTCTTTTGAATGAAAGTAGTTATAAAAAGTAGCTTTGGAAATTTTAGTTTCGCTAATAATTCGGTCTACCCCAACCTTATGAAACCCGTATTGTTTAAATAAATCCGATGCTATGTAGAGCACGTGTAATGCTCTAAATGAAGTGCCTAAATTTTTCATGTATACCGCTTAAAATAATTTTTTGTTGTATATAAAAGAGATAAAAATGCCGTCACTCTTAAAATGAGTGCTAAATACAGGCATGCGAAAACCGCACAAAGTGGTGTGCTCGCCTATCTCGGGTTTATTGTTGCTATGATTTTGAGTCGTAACGATGCTTAAGGCGTAGAAAACCTACGATCTACTGAGCCGTTTTAATGACTGTTTAGGCGGTATAAATAGAGAGAATTTGGCAAAGGCCAATAAATAAGAAGAAATAGTACGCATGTGCGAACTCCTTTGGGTATAAAGAAGCTTCACCACATTACTGTCAAATAATGGTGGCGAAACGAGAGAAGGTTGACAGACTGATACCCAAAAGATCAGCACACCCGAAGGTGTCCCCCTCCCGTTCTGAACTGCACCCCATAAGTTAGACTTTTTAAACTTATGAGGTGTGCCCTATGCCAATTCCGAAGCATTCAAAAGAGTTAAAATTAAAAGTCATTCAAGCTTATTTAGATGGAAGTAAAGGATATAAAATCCTTTCACAAGAATTTAATGTTGATCTCCAAACCATCCGCTTATGGATTGAAAACTATAAGGCACAAGGTGAAGATGGCCTGAATGTTAAAACTAAAAAAACCTACTACTCTTCCGAATTTAAAATCAAGGCTGTACAAATGCTTCTTGATAAGATACCGGTAAGAGAAGTTAGAAGACGGTTAAATCTGAGCGGGACGTCAATTTTAAGAAGGTGGCTCGCTCAGTATCATAAAGAAGGGATTGCCGGGTTTAATACTACGAGGATTTATACCAATATGGTTAAACAAGATAAAACCAAAATAACTAAGCCTATAAAAGAAGACAAAGATAAATCTCAACAGGAACTCATTGATGAAGTGACCGCTTTACGAGCGGAGGTTGCCTTTTTAAAAAAGCTAAAAGCCTTAAAACTGAAGCAACGTACTTAAATACACTTTGTACTGCAGACACTGTTCAGGTTATTTCAGAATTAAGGCAAATTTATCCATTAAAACTCTTACTCAGTATTGCAAAGATTGCTCGTAGTACTTATTTCTATCACATGAAAGCTGTACGCTCTAATGACAAATATACTGAGTTAAAACAGCAGATTAAGTCCATATATCACAAGCATAAGGGATGCTATGGCTATCGTAGAATTACTCTTGCCCTGAAAAGTACAGGAATAATAATCAACCATAAATGTGTATATCGCCTTATGAAAACCATGGGAATTAAATCACGTATCAGAGCATTGAAATATCGCTCATATAAAAGTGGTTGTGTCGGGACGGTGGCTGATAACATTATGCAACGGCAATTTAAAGCGAACCATCCCAACCAGAAATGGGCAACTGATGTGACGGAATTTAATGTTAACGGTGAAAAACTTTATTTATCACCAATTATAGATTTGTTTAATGGGGAAATTATTACCTTCCGAATCCAACGTAAACTCAATTATGAGTTAGTGAAAGATATGCTCATTCATGCTTTAGCTAAACTTAAGCGACATGAGAAACCAATTCTCCATTCAGATCAAGGATGGCAATATCAAATGGCTCATTACCAACAGCAATTAAAGCAACATGGTTTAATTCAAAGTATGTCTCGTAAAGGAAATTGCTTAGATAATGCTGTAATAGAAAGCTTCTTTGGAATATTAAAATCGGAATGCTTTCATGGAGAAAAATTTCAATCAATTGATGAATTAGAGAAAACGATACGAGAATACATTCATTATTATAATCATGAGAGAATCAAGGTGAAGCTACAAGGTTTATCCCCTGTACAATATAGAAACCAGTTTATAAAAACTGCTTAACTAACTGTCCAACTTTATGGGGGCAGATCAT
>NZ_JAKTIM010000033.1:0-80674 GCF_027855455.1 Acinetobacter sp. AOR01_HL
CTGAACTGCACCCCATAAGTTAGACTTTTTAAACTTATGAGGTGTGCCCTATGCCAATTCCGAAGCATTCAAAAGAGTTAAAATTAAAAGTCATTCAAGCTTATTTAGATGGAAGTAAAGGATATAAAATCCTTTCACAAGAATTTAATGTTGATCTCCAAACCATCCGCTTATGGATTGAAAACTATAAGGCACAAGGTGAAGATGGCCTGAATGTTAAAACTAAAAAAACCTACTACTCTTCCGAATTTAAAATCAAGGCTGTACAAATGCTTCTTGATAAGATACCGGTAAGAGAAGTTAGAAGACGGTTAAATCTGAGCGGGACGTCAATTTTAAGAAGGTGGCTCGCTCAGTATCATAAAGAAGGGATTGCCGGGTTTAATACTACGAGGATTTATACCAATATGGTTAAACAAGATAAAACCAAAATAACTAAGCCTATAAAAGAAGACAAAGATAAATCTCAACAGGAACTCATTGATGAAGTGACCGCTTTACGAGCGGAGGTTGCCTTTTTAAAAAAGCTAAAAGCCTTAAAACTGAAGCAACGTACTTAAATACACTTTGTACTGCAGACACTGTTCAGGTTATTTCAGAATTAAGGCAAATTTATCCATTAAAACTCTTACTCAGTATTGCAAAGATTGCTCGTAGTACTTATTTCTATCACATGAAAGCTGTACGCTCTAATGACAAATATACTGAGTTAAAACAGCAGATTAAGTCCATATATCACAAGCATAAGGGATGCTATGGCTATCGTAGAATTACTCTTGCCCTGAAAAGTACAGGAATAATAATCAACCATAAATGTGTATATCGCCTTATGAAAACCATGGGAATTAAATCACGTATCAGAGCATTGAAATATCGCTCATATAAAAGTGGTTGTGTCGGGACGGTGGCTGATAACATTATGCAACGGCAATTTAAAGCGAACCATCCCAACCAGAAATGGGCAACTGATGTGACGGAATTTAATGTTAACGGTGAAAAACTTTATTTATCACCAATTATAGATTTGTTTAATGGGGAAATTATTACCTTCCGAATCCAACGTAAACTCAATTATGAGTTAGTGAAAGATATGCTCATTCATGCTTTAGCTAAACTTAAGCGACATGAGAAACCAATTCTCCATTCAGATCAAGGATGGCAATATCAAATGGCTCATTACCAACAGCAATTAAAGCAACATGGTTTAATTCAAAGTATGTCTCGTAAAGGAAATTGCTTAGATAATGCTGTAATAGAAAGCTTCTTTGGAATATTAAAATCGGAATGCTTTCATGGAGAAAAATTTCAATCAATTGATGAATTAGAGAAAACGATACGAGAATACATTCATTATTATAATCATGAGAGAATCAAGGTGAAGCTACAAGGTTTATCCCCTGTACAATATAGAAACCAGTTTATAAAAACTGCTTAACTAACTGTCCAACTTTATGGGGGCAGATCATTCCTCCATCAAAGGCACGAGGGGCGTCACACCAAAAAACGTGTTTTTAGTGCACTTAGGTAGACGGTCTGCTAAAACCGACTGACAAAATTGGTCAGCGCGAGCATCATAAGCTGAGCATTGTGGTGGGTCAATTGCAAAAATAAAAGATTGATTTATATAACTTGATATAAATATTTCACTGTTTTTATTTAGAAAATAGAAAAATTAAAAAATATAATATGAATATAAATAATTTTAATATAAGTCACATCATTATTTTTTAATCTTATATATCAAATATTTATTAATTGTTTATTTGTATAGTATATCAATATCTCTAATTAGGTGTGTTGTTTGGCTAAACTATTTAATAATTCGAATTTTATAACATGACCAGAGTCTCCTAAACATTGCTTGCCAAAAAATAACCAAAATATCAATTGCAAGAAATATAATTTTATTAATCATAATTTTTGGTTTTTACAAAAGCTTGCATAATCTACAAAAGTTAAGAGAACCACTGCGGTAGGCCAACATAAAATAATGTTATTCATAAACCTACATTTTAATATTTATAAAGGTGATTTAAATGGTAAGAATCTTTTGTGCAGTAAGTATGGTGTTGGCAATTGCTATGGGTATGAGTGCTTGCCAAGATCGTAATTCAAGAAATGACGGCATGCATGAAGCAAGTGATCCAGCTACATCTCATGACATGAATAAAAACTCGTAATAGATTAGCTTCTTTCAAAAGCCTACTTTATTAGTAGGCTTTTTTAATCGTTATTTTATATAAAAAATATAATTTAATAATAATGAAATATATAAAAATATAAAATTAATCAAATATTTATTTTGTTTTTACAATTTGGAGAATTTGTTGTTACCGTTTTGTTGCAATCTTAAGTTACCGTTTCAAAAAGTTAATAAAACAAACACAATAGCTTACTTATATTCATCCAAAATTCATTTTAGTAAGAGCGAACTATAAAAGGTAAGGATATGCCCCAATATTTAAAAATAGCTGAGAAAATATATCAAAATGTTAAAGAAAAAAAAGGCTTTACGGATGATCCGATGGAAGATCTTAATAATTTGATGATTGAACTCAGACAAGAAATAAAGGGGACAAAATTAAAGCTTTTATATAATTATATTGATTTTGCCGAAATACTCATTAAACCTTTACAAGAGTCAAAAATTAAATTGGATTTAAGTCTTATTCCTAAAAGTAAAAATACTCAGGAGTTTGTACTTTGGCTTGCTGGTTTTATTGAGCGAATTACCACAGGTGGACAAGAAAAATTACCTCCAATTCGAGCTAAAATTACTTTACCCGCCTATGCCTATGAAGAAACTTACCCTTCGCAGAAAAAGCCTGTAAATAATGGGGAAGAAATAATTGAATATTTTAAGAAAAATCAAAGTTAATTTTGATGAAAGGCCTGACCTGATTATCTAGTCAGGCTTTATTTTTGATAAGACCGTTATGATGAGTAATATTTAAGGTAGTACGTATGTTTGTATATTTTACAGATGGAACTTGCATTAATGATTCTGAGATTTATGGCGTAAAAGCCAAGTATGAGCAAAATAAGTATGTAGTAGAAGTTACTATTAAGCCGACACATGTACTCGCTACAACACCGAGTGTACAATTTAAAAAAGAAGTTTTTGATGATCCAAATTCAGCAAATCAATATCTTAGTCATAATTTTAATATGCCACCATTTTTTTAATGCTCATAACGTTAGGACAATAAAAAAGCCTATTTCCCAGGGCCAATAGGAAATAAGCTTATAGCTATGGACCTTTTGAGGATGTTACATATCATCCCACGCATCTTTAATCGCTTGTTTAGCGTGTTCCCATTTTAGGCGGGACTCAGCTTTTAGCTCTTCCCATTTTTGCTGCAAGCTGCCTTCCATATCTTCAAACTGAGTTCCTTCTTTAGATTCAGAACGAGCTCGATGACCAAGTTCATAAGCTGCAGAGAAATCACGATCATAATCTAGATCTGGTGTAGTTAATTGCGCTTCTTGATAATAAGGTCGAGTAAGATAGCTTTCGCGCCAGCGAGAGTCAGAATAGTTATGATCGCCAGCTACCAATTGAGCATGATCTGTATTTTGATCTGTCATCAGAATTCCCTCATATTTTATTGAATTTTATGCTTATATTTTGATTTAGGAAGGTGAGGTCACCTTCCTAAATGATCGACCGCATCAAAGAACAACTACAAACGATTAACGTTGTTGGTTGTTATTTGAGTTTTGTTGGCCAGAATCTTTTTGATTAGATCCTTGTTGTTGGCCGCGGTTATCATTTTGCTGTTGTTGCTGGTTATTTTGTTGCTGTTGATCGTTTTGCTGTTGGTTACCGTGTTGCTGTTGATTACGGTTGTCATTTTGCTGTTGTTGTTGCTGCTGATTATTGCGTTGATTTGCTTGATTATTAGTAGTGCTCATTTTTAATACCTCATATCAATTATGACGATGTGTTTTATCTGAGAGCTTCAGATAGGGTTATTAAAACATGTAGATTTTAAATGTGTAGGGTAGGGGTGTTACCCTATATTTAACTGTAAACTTAAAATTTATAAATTTTAAATAAATTGCTGATTTTTAATGTATGTAATTTTATGTCATAAACATTATTAATATGAACATTTAAAAAATTACATTTCAGCACATAATATTTAAGAAAGATAATAAATATTTCTAAATGTATATTTGTTAACTTTTATATAAAATTAACGCCTTTTGTCTTCTAATATAATAAGTTTTATATCTTGAGTAACATAGTAAATCAACTTTCTTAGTTTTAAAAAGGCTGGCCCCCTTAAAACACGTCTAAAATTATAAAAATTATTTTTATAATATATTGAGTAAAAGAAAGTACCTACAGGTTTTTCTGGTGTTTCAGAGCCGCCTTTTTTCAAAAGACCTGTGCAGGCAACATACAGGTCAGCATGTAAAAGTTCTTTACCTTTATTAATCATTTCAACAGTTACTTGCATTGATTCTGCAGTATATTTTTCAATAAGCTCTTCTGAAATATGTAAGGTATTTTCCTTTACGCGAAGGTCGTAACTCACAAGGCTTCCAATCAGAATATCACCTGAATAAGGACTTAAAGAGAAACGATAAGCAAGGTAACCCGCAGAGGCGCTTTCAAAAAATGCAATTTTAATTTTTTCCTTTGCTAATAATTCGCAACATTTATTGAACATTTTAATTCTCCCTACAATTGTTTTTAAAATGTTATAAAACTATTTAATTGTTTGCTTTGTTATTTTTTTAATGTTTATAATTTTGATGGTGAAGTTAATGTAAAATTGGATTAAGTTTTGCAAATTTTATATAAAAACAGCAGCTTAAATAATACTAAAAGTTTAAATGTAATTTTGCGTTATTTTATATGTCTATGAATTTTTTAGATTTATTGTATTTACCTTGTTTTTTAATAACGCAAAATAACAAACTTAAAACTCGATTATAGGTAGGGTGACGTATGGTAATTGATATCTCACAAACGGAGAATGAAAATGCCTGTTGTAGTGAAAAAACGATTATTAGACTTATTACAAGATAATCAACAAAATTATTATGAATTGTTTGTTTTTTTCCTTGATCCTGATGTTTCTAGCTTTGAGAAAGAGAAAAAGGCTAGAGATTTTCTTGCTAAAGAGATAGATAAACTAGAGATGAAGGAAATAGATTTTCCTTCGGATATTAATTTGATTAAGGCATGGTGTGAAAACGATAATAAAAAAAATTGTCAGGAATTTCAGGCATATTTAAATCGTAGACAATCTGGTCAAGATAGAGAGTATTTTAAGAACGTCGCTCAGGCATTTGAGTTTTTAATAAAGGTGTCTCCAACCAAAAAAGTAGACGGTGCATGGCTATATAGCTCAGTGCATTATTGGAATGATCCTATTTTTCATGAATTAATTATTACTTATCTCGAAGAGCTTGGGTTAGGTGAGCCAAAAGCAAACCATGTCTGTATCTATGATGACCTTTTACGCAGTCTAGGGCTAGACAGTTTCGATCTGCTTTTAGAAGACGAGTATTATCATCAAGCAGTTGTGCAGCTTGCTCTGGGTTATGCGCCTTCTGAGTTTATTCCCGAGATTGTGGGTTTTAATTTAGGCTATGAGCAGTTACCACTGCATCTTTTAATTTCCAATTATGAGCTTGCTGAATTAGGTATTGATTCTAAATACTTTAATCTTCATATCACTATCGACAATATTGACAATGGCCATGCCTATAAAGCCATTAAAGTTATTGAAGATATTTATAATAAATATAGAGATAAAGAACTCTTCTTGACCAAGCTAAAACGTGGTTTTGCCCTTAATAATCATGGGGTATCTTCTTCAAACATTATAAAAAATTTAAATACTGAAGACTTTGTCCATAGAATTTTCAAAAGAAAGGCGCTTGTCGGTCAGTTAATCCATAACGAAACCAGACAGTTTGGGTGCAAGACCATTAATCAATGGTTATCAAATCCCGATGACATTGCAGGTTTAATCACTCATTTAACTGAACACAAATGGATTAAGTTTAATACCGACCCTGAACAGAGCGTATTCTGGCGAATGATTAATGAAGAAAATGGAAAAATGTTTGGGGTGTTTAACCCTGTAGAGCGCCAAATTATTCATGACTGGATTGCTGGTAGTGATCATTCTTCTAGCTTCTTGGCATACAGCAGAGAACTAAAGAATAGCCAGCGTATTCAGGACTATTTATTTAGTTATATCTCGGATGGCGAACTTGATGCACTACAAGAGCGCGTCCAACAATCAAGTGACCTTGCCATAAAGATTTGCAAACTTACTCCGTTTCTTGCCCCAGATTCTCATCATAAAAGTATTGGTCTTTGGAGTACTCGTAAATACGTAGAACTCCTTTTTCCTTATTTAGGTACGTTTAAAAACTAGTTTTATAAACGTTTTCTACTTCAACCCCAAGTTTAACTTTCAAAAACATAGGTAATGGACATGAACGACAATACTAAATCAACCAATAAAACAAGTGAAATGGCTGGTGCCGATGCAGCAAATAAAGCCAATACTACCCAGAAAACTGAACAGTTAGACACAGTTAGAGATGATGCAACTAATGAAGCTTTAACCACAAATCAGGGGGTTAAAATAGCGGATAACCAAAATAGCTTAAGAGCGGGTATTCGTGGCTCGACTTTATTGGAAGATTTCATTTTAAGAGAAAAAATCACCCACTTTGACCATGAGCGTATACCTGAGCGTATTGTGCATGCGCGTGGTGTAGGGGCACATGGTTATTTTCAGGCATATGAAGGAAACGAACGTTTAACCAAAGCTGGATTCTTGACAGACCCAACTATTCAGACGCCTATTTTTGTACGTTTTTCAACAGTCCAAGGGCCTCGTGGTTCAGCCGATACTGTCCGTGATATTCGCGGTTTTGCCATTAAGTTTTATACCCAAGAAGGTAACTTCGACTTGGTAGGAAATAACGCACCTGTCTTTTTTGTGCAAGACGGGATTAAATTTCCAGACTTTGTACATGCGGTAAAACCTGAACCGGACACAGAAATCCCAACAGGTGCAACTGCGCATGATACTTTCTGGGATTTTGTGTCTTTAGTACCCGAGTCAGCACATGCTGTAATTTGGGCGATGTCAGACCGTGCGATTCCTCGTAACTTACGTTCAATCCAAGGTTTTGGTGTTCATACGTTCCGTTTAATTAATGCTGAAGGTAAATCACATTTTGTGAAATTTCACTGGACACCAAAACAAGGTTTAAGTGCGCTGGTATGGGATGAAGCTCAAAAACTTGCGGGTAAAGACCCGGATTTCCACCGTCGTGATCTTTATGAAGCAATTGAGCACGGTTTTTATCCAGAATGGGAACTCGGCGTGCAGATTGTCGAAGAAGAAGATGAAATGAACTTTGACTTCGATTTGCTGGACCCAACAAAAATTATTCCTGAAGAATTAGTTCCTGTTACGCCAATTGGCCGATTCGTTTTAAATAGAAATGTAGATAACTTCTTTGCTGAAACAGAGCAGGTAGCTTTCTGTCCGGGTCATGTAGTACCTGGTATTGATTTTACAGATGACCCACTTTTACAAGCACGTCTATTTTCATACACAGATACCCAGCTAAGCCGCTTAGGTGGACCAAACTTCCACCAAATTCCGATTAACAAACCTGTGTGTCCATTCCATAACAATCAACGTGATGGTATTCATCAGCATACCATTCATAAAGGACAGGCTGCATATCAACCAAACTCAATTGATGGAAATTGGCCAGTAGAAACACCGCCAGCGGCATCAAATGGTGGTTTTGAAAGTTATCCTGAAAAAATTAGTGGACATAAACTTCGTCAAAGAAGTGAGACGTTCTCTGATTATTTCTCTCAACCGCGACTATATTACAAAAGCCTTGCACCCCATGAACAAAAACATGTAGTCGATGCCTATACTTTTGAATTAAGTAAAGTTCAAAGAAAGCATATTCGTGAGCGTCAAGTTCAACAAATTTTGGCTAATATCGACTTAGATTTGGCACGCCAAGTAGGGGCAAATTTAGGTATTGAAGTGCCTGACTTAACCCTAAACTATAAGAAAACAGCAGTTGAAAAATCTGCCAAGTTATCTTTTTTAGCTTTCCCACCTGAAGATATTCAAGGTAGAAAAGTTGCCGTACTTATCCATAACATGGTGAAGTCTGATGCATTAGAAGCTATTAAAAACTGGGCAATTAAAGAAGGCGTAATCCTTCACTTACTAGCACCGAGCTTGGCTCCAGTCAAAGATCATAAAGATAACGTTATTGTGGCTGATGGCATGCAAATGTCTGAGCCTTCAATTGCCTATGATGCGGTAATTATTCCGGATGGCGATAACCTAAATACGGTTATGCAAGATGGGGTAGCTCGCCATTACTTACTCGAAGCTTATAAGCACTTAAAGCCAATCGTATTTTTAGGTAATAAATCTGATTTGCTTGAACCATTAGGTTTAGTGGCGGATGAAGGAACTTTAATTGAAGATGAGTTCCAGCATGTTGCGGAAAAATTTAAGAACCTGATTAAAGCACACCGTGTTTGGTCACGAGAACAAATAGCCGCACATGTACCAGCTTAAATAAAAAAAGCCCTGAAAGTTTAAACGCTTTCAGGGCTTTTTCTAAATTATGTTATTAGCCATTAACAATTTGACCCCCATTTACATGAATAACCTGACCAGTAATATAACTTGCATCATCTGAGGCAAGGAAAAGATAAGCAGGGGCGACTTCACTTGGCTGACCCATTCTACCCATTGGGGTATCTTTACCAAACTTTTCGACAGTCTCGGCATCGAAACTACTTGGAATAAGGGGAGTCCAGATTGGGCCTGGTGCAACACCATTTACACGAATACCTTTTTTCTGCTTCATTAAATTGTTCGATAGACTACGAGTAAAAGAGGTAATTGCACCTTTAGTACTTGCATAGTCAATCAACTCATCATGACCTTGGTAACTGGTAATACTGGTGGTGTTAATAATGCTATCGCCTTCCTCCATATAAGGAATGGCTTCTTTGGTTAAATAAAACATGGCAAAAATATTTGTTTTAAATGTTTTTTCTAATTGTTCATTACTAATACTTTCAATTTCTTTTTGTTGATATTGCACACCCGCATTATTCACTAAAATATTAATTTTTCCAAAATGCTGTAAAACCTTATCAATATTTTGTTTTGCAAGGTCTGGATCGGAAATATCACCTTTCAATAAAAGACATTGTTGTCCTTCCTTTTCAATAAGCTGTTTAGTAATTTCGGCATCTTGGTCTTCTTCAAGGTACAGTACAGCAATATCGGCACCTTCACGGGCAAATAGTACGGCAACTGAACGGCCTATACCGCTATCACCACCGCTAATGACGGCAACTTTGCCTTTTAGTTTTTCACTGCCCTTATGGGATGCTTTAATAATTTCTGGTTCAGGATGCATTTTCTCCTGATCACCTGGCTGATGAGGTTGAACTTGTGCAGGAACTTCTGATGGATACTGATTCGTTGTATTTTCCATGTCTAGACTACCTCTATTTAATTTTCAGTCCCTCTATATTGGTTAATCTGCACGTGAATATGAGTAAATAGTCTTTTTTAAAAAGTTGTCTTTGTTATTTTATATATAAGGATGTAAAAAAATATAACATATCAAGTTAGGTTAGATAATATCCAATAACTTAACCTTGTTTTTATCAATCATACTTTCAACAATTGATCGATTACCTGTATCATTTAGCCAACTTTCTATAGGTATATAATTAGACAAATCTAAAATTTCTTTTATTACTGTTTCAGCTTCGACTATATTTTTTAAGTCATCTTTATTTTTATTGTTTTTAACAACTATATTATCTAGTAATTTTTTTATATCTTCCGTTTCAATATTTTTTGATTTAATAATATACAAGTCTCTCTGAAAAGGATGACTTGCGTGAGGTGGGTCTAATCTATAGCTCCATTCTTGGTTATAATCTTGCCAAGAATTTTTTATTTCAATATTACTGAGTAAAATTTCAGGTACAGAAATATGAATATATTGTAGCGTTGAGTGTGTATGAGTAGGTTGCATCATTCTTTTCTCACAAATATTATATGTTAATTTTAAATCTTGATTTTAATCACTCAAGTAAAGTTTTTATGCAAAAGTAATGGTTTATGTTATTGTTTTTAAATAATTTTAATTATATTTTAGGTTTGTTTCTTCAATAGTGAAGATGTTTTTGTTTTTTATTGATTTGTACGTTATGAAAGTTTGTGTTATTTAGCCTGAATTTTTAAATGCATTTGTAAAAATATATTGTTATGTAGGATTGAGTAATAATAAGTATGGTGAGTATTTAAAAAGTAAAATTAGCTAATAATTTATAAATATTTTAACTAAGAAAATCTTTATTTAAATAATGAAGTTAGAGTTTTTGTTTGAAATTTAAATTATATACATTTAAAAAGATTGAAACATAGCATGGGTATAAAAATATTTTAAATCTCTTATCTTAAATTTATCCGTTCAATAAAAGCGGTAGCGACTTATAATTTTAATATAGGAAGATATAACTATGGCTAATACTAGATATGAAGATGATAACAATAGTTCAGGTACTTCAAATCGTGGATTTGCAAGTATGGATCCTGAAAGAGTCAGAGAAATAGCCAGTAAAGGTGGGCGAGCTGCACATGCCAGTGGCAATGCGCATGAATTTACTTCAGAAGAAGCTCGTGAAGCTGGCCGTGCTGCACATGCCAGTGGTAACGCACATGAATTTACCTCAGAAGAGGCTCGTGAAGCTGGTGCTTTAAGTCATAAAAACGATGATCGTAATGGTCGTGGTCGCAGCCGTTATGATGACGACGAAGATGATGACCGTGGCCGTTCAAGCGGTCGAGGCCGTGGCCGCAGTCGTTATGATGATGACGACGAAGATGATGATCGCGGTCGCTCAGGTGGCCGAGGCCGTGGTCGCAGTCGTGATGACGACGATGAAGAAGATGATCGCGGTTGTTCAGGCGGTCGAGGCCGTGGTCGAAGTCGTGATGACGACGATGAAGATGATGATCGCGGTCGTTCGGGCGGTCGAGGTCGTGGTCGCAGCCGCCGTGATGATGACGATGAAGATGATGATCGCGGTCGTTCGGGCGGTCGAGGTCGTGGCCGCAGCCGCCGTGATGACGACGATGAAGATGATGATCGCGGTCGCTCAGGTGGCCGAGGTCGTGGTCGCAGCCGTTATGATGACGACGATGAAGATGATGATCGCGGTCGTTCGGGCGGTCGTGGTCGTGGTCGCAGCCGTCGTGACGATGACGACGAAGATGATGATCGTGGCCGTTCAGGTGGCCGAGGCCGTGGTCGCAGCCGTTATGATGACGACGATGAAGATGATGATCGCGGTCGTTCAGGCGGTCGAGGTCGTGGTCGCAGCCGTCGTGACGATGATGACGAAGATGATGATCGCGGTCGCTCAGGTGGCCGAGGCCGTGGTCGCAGTCGTTATGATGACGACGATGAAGATGATGATCGAGGTCGCTCAGGTGGCCGAGGCCGTGGTCGCAGCCGTCGTGATGATGATGACGAAGATGATGACCGTGGCCGTTCAGGTGGCCGAGGCCGTGGTCGCAGCCGTTATGATGATGACGATGAAGATGATGACCGTGGTCGTTCAAGTGGCCGAGGCCGTGGTCGCAGCCGTCGTGATGACGATGACGACGATGATGACCGCCGTGGCCGTTCAGATGGTCGTGGTCAGAACTCTCGTAATCAAAAACGCGATGCTTATGGACGCTTTACGTCTTAAGCAAACAGTTTTTGAGAATAAAGGAGGCATTATGCCTCCTTTATTTTTATTATTTTAAACTTATGAATGGGTAAGGGGATGTAAGCCTTTTACGATATCTGTGAATTCTGAGCCATTTAACCAAAATGATTTCTTTAAAAATAGTGTCGTCATAATACTTTCGGCTGCTTCACTTTCCGGATTTTCACAGAAAATTCCATAGCTTTCGCCTAATACCGCATCATTTTCAATAAGACGGATATAGTAGGCATGTTGTTCATCTGCATAACCTAAAACTGCATCACGTTGATTTTTCATTTCGCATGTCTCCATACCAAAAACTGAATCTAACTCATATTTAAGTGTTCAGAATTTCATTGATAAAAATCAAAACAGTCAGTAATAAGGACTATTTCACAATAGGTTTTGATTCTCTTCAACTTACCATTTCCGTTTTAACATCCCTGTTAAAAGCAAAATGGATTAAAATCTGATCATGAAATTTATTGTTATGCAAAAAAAATATTTCGTCAACTTGAAAATGTAACTTTTTCAAGTTACATTGTCTGTGTAGGATTTGAACGGTGAAATGGAGGCGATATGCCAAAGAAGAAAGAATTCGAGCATGGCGGTGCACGGGAAAACGCCGGCCGTAAAGCACAGTTCAATGAACCCACTAAAGTGATTCGTGTTCCTGAATCTCAAGTCAACTTTATCAAAAATTGGTTACTGAATAATGTCAAAACCGATAACCAGACAGATTTCACTTCAAAACTAAAAATACAGCAGGTGCATCCGAACAACGATAAAATTTACCATATTCCTTTGGCGACAGAACGTGTTGCTGCGGGTTTCCCATCACCAGCGCAAGACGATATTGAGCAAGCACTCGATTTAAATGAATATTTAATTAGAAATGAAAATGCCACGTTTATTGTGAAAGCCAATTCGTTGTCTATGTTAGATGCCGGAATTGATATTGATGATCCGCTTATTGTGGACCGTAGTATTCCTGCTAAATCGGGCGATATCGTGATTGCACTTATCGACAATGATTTTACTGTTAAGCGCTTAATGATTGATACCCAATTTCAACCCCCTAAAGTGTGGCTAAAAGCAGAAAATCCTGATTATCAGAATATTTATATTGAAGAGGGGCAAGAACTGGTTATTTGGGGAGTCGTGACGTATAACCTCAAACGAATGAGATAATTTTTTCTTATATTTATTATTTAAGTTACTGACCTGAAATCGAGGCCAGTAACTTTTTGCTGAATGACTTTTAAATTTGCCCAATCAATAAGCACGTTGCGATAACGACCATTAAACCACCTGAAAAACGGCCGACTAACTGTGCTGCTTGTGGTCTGGTTTTCAAAATAGCCTCTGAACCATAACCCACCATTAAGTAAATAATTGCACAGCTAATCATGTGGACAACACCAAAGGCAAGAATTTGTGTCGTCACTGACCATGAAGCAGTGGTGTCAATAAATTGAGGAAGCAGGGCTAAAAAGAGCAAAAAAACTTTCGGGTTTAAGCCACTTACGTAAACGCCTTTGGTTGCCCAGCTCAACCATGACTGAGCCTTTTCAGAACCAGACTGATTCGGAGTAGGAGGGGTAATGAGTAAATTTATTCCCATCCATAATAAATAGGCAGAACCCGCAACAGTAAGAATCATAAGCGCAGTTGGGTTATTTGCTACAAGCAGACCAACACCAGCTGCTACCAATAAAATCGTAATAAAGTGCCCAAATAGCATACCTGCAACAGCGGGTACGACAACTTTACCCTTAATACCTGCGGAAATAGCGTAGGCCCAGTCTGCCCCTGGCGTAATAATAAAAAGAATGGAGACACTCCAAAATGCAATAAAAATGTTAAAAGCCATATGCTTATCTCGGCAAACAATTTTCCAAAGGTTTCGCCCGTGGTTTAGAAAAAATCCCTATTTATTCGAGCTTGTTGAAAATAATATGCTCATGTATTTAGAATGTGCTTTTAAATGTTTGCTCATATCACATACATTTGGGGTAAATTTTTCTAAATGGATCGCATAGATAAAAAGATTCTTGCTGAATTGCAATTAAATGGCCGATTATCTATCACTGAGTTGGCAGAAAAAGTTGGTTTGAGCATTTCACCTTGTCATAGACGAGTGAAGGCTTTAGAAGAGTCAGGAGCTATCAAAGGCTATCGGGCAGAGCTCGACCCAAACTTAGTCGGTTTTGAGTTTTCAGCAATTGTTTTTATTACGCTTAAAGAAGGCGATAAACAGGCGGTTGAGAAGTTTGAAAATGCCGTGATTGAGATTCCGCAAATTATTCAGGCGCAGCGTTTGTTTGGTGAACCTGACTATTTACTCCATGTTGTCGCTAAAGATTTACCGGCTTTTCAGCGTTTGTACGATGAAAAACTATCTGCTATTCCAAGTGTGCAGCGGCTCATCTCAACCATTGTGATGAAAGATGTGGTGCCTGAGCGTTTATTTCCGATTGGCTAAATCATCAGATGTAAAAAAGAAGCTTTAAAGCTTCTTTTTTTAATTGGTAAAGGGGGCTAAGCATCGAGTGTTTTACACAAAGAACAAATTGTACCGTTATGTTTGTGAGAGAACATAATATCTGGACGCTCATAGCCTTGCTCACATACGCGGCAGTGATAAACAGTTGCTACTGGTGTACCTTCAGCATCGTAACGTGGTTCTTTAACGCCGTCATCGTGTGACTTGATGTAGTATTTTCCTTTGGTTAATAGGCCCATGATTGGTGTTAATACAAAGGCAAGTACAAGTGCAATAATTGGAGAGTAAGGCGCTAGGAAACTACCCAATAATCCGAAGAATGCTGCAATCGATAAACCTGCTGATACAAGGAAAGCAACCATACCGACAGGGTTTACGTTGTAGAGCATGTCACGGCGGTATTCCGGTTCTTTTGGTGAAAGTTTTAAAACATATTTGTTGATTGAAATGTCTGTTGCGACAACCACAACCCATGCAATTGCAAAGTTTGAATAGAATCCTAAGATTTTACCCAGTACCGCAAACATGTTGCCTTCCATCAAAGCAAGCGCAATTGCCAAGTTTACGATCACAAAGACAATACGCCCCGGATAATGTTTGCTAATACGAGTGTAGGCACTTGTCCATGCGAGGGAACCAGAGTAAGCATTGGTCACATTAATTTTAATTTGAGAAATAACCACCAAAATAACCGCAAGTGTTAAAGCCGCCCAGCCCGGAAGCATGTCATGAAACGCCGCATTAAACTGTTGAACAGGTTCAGTGCTGTTTACGCCCGGTATTTTAGTGAGTAAATAGAAACCTAAAAATGCCCCAATAATTTGTTTAATCGCCCCTAAAATCACCCAGCCCGGACCCGCTGAAATAACCGCTGCCCACCATGCTTTGCTATTTTCTTTTGTTTTTGCAGGCATGAAGCGTAGGTAGTCAATTTGCTCACCGATTTGCATGATGAGGGATAAGCATATACCCGCACCAAGCATGATCGCTGCCATATCTACAGGAGCAAAACCTTCATGACCTGTAAACGTTGCAAACTGGCTAACTAAGGTAGGTTCTTGGTAAATCAGATAGGCCACCGGACCAATCATCAGAACGAGCCAAAGTGGGGTAGTCCAGACTTGTAATTTACTTAAAGCTTTCATGCCGTAAATGACGAGTGGAATGACCATAACGGTTGAGATGAGGTAACCTGCCCAAAGCGGAATGCCTAAACCGAGCAATAACCCTTGCGCCATGATTGAACCTTCAAGGGCAAAGAAAATAAAGGTGAAACTGGCGAAAATGATACTGGTTAGAACCGAACCGATATAACCAAAACCTGCACCGCGGGTAATCAAGTCAAGGTCGATGTTGTAGCGAGCTGCGTAGTAGGCTAAAGGAATGCCGGTTAAGAAGATAATAATCGCTGCAAATAAAATGGAGAAAACAGCATTGGTTGTTCCATAAGACATACCAATACTGGCACCAATAGAAAAGTCAGCAAGATAGGCAATACCACCAAGTGCAGTAATAGCAACAACTTTGGGACTCCAGCGCCGAAAGCTGTGTGGAGCATAACGTAAAGTATAATCTTCTAAGGTTTCATTCACTGCTTTTTGTGAATCTGTACCTTGCACAGTGTCCAGATTTGGATGTTCAGATACACTCATAACATCAATCTCCCAATCATTTTCGGTCAATCAACACAAATATTGATCATTGTTTTTTGATGGTTTTGAGTGTGTGATTTTTGGGAAAAATTGAAAATACGTTATTTTGCGTATATGTGCGTATTAGAAAAAATCGCCATGATAAATGACTTTTGGCATAAGGATTGCTGGGTTTAATGCAGCCACATGCCAAACATGAGTGTTATGCCAGATTCTTCACGCCCCCAACAAGCGCCACAACGTGTGATCAAAACACGCCGTGAATATAATATTTGGGTGGCAGATGAAAGTATCGAAGATTATGCGCTTCGCTACGCACCCACCTCAGTAAGAAAATGGTCGCCTTGGACGGTAACTAATACCGCAATCTCGACAGTTAGCTTTTTAGCGATGGAAGCCATTGGGGCGACCATGCTTTGGCAGTATGGCTTTAGCAATGCAGTATGGGCAGCAATTGTCGTATGTACCATCATATTTTTGACCAGTTGGCCGATTAGTTATTACGCCGCAAAATATAATGTAGACGTTGATTTGCTTACTCGTGGTGCAGGTTTTGGCTACATTGGCTCGACCATTACATCTCTGATTTATGCCAGCTTTACCTTTATTTTGCTTGCGTTTGAAGCCGCAATTATGGCAATGGCACTTGATCTGGCTTTAGGCATTCCGCAAGTTATTGGTTACTTAATTTCTGCCTTAGTGATTTTGCCTTTAGTGGTCAAAGGCATTGGTTTTATTAATAAAGTTCAGGCAATCACTCAGCCAATCTGGCTTTTATTGCTGTTATTACCGTGGTTTTTTGTACTTTGGAAACAACCACAAATTTTAAGTAGTAGCCTGCATTTTGTTGGGGCAGTTTCAAACTCAACTGACTTTAATCTGTATTACTTTGGTGCGGCGTGCACTCTTATTTTTTCATTTGTGATCCAAATTGGTGAGCAAGCTGACTATCTACGCTTTTTACCACAAAAAGAACAGAACAGAACCGCGTGGCGTTTTGCCGTTTTTTTAGGTGGTCCATCTTGGATTATTTTTGGATTTTTAAAAGTTTTGATGGGCATGCTGCTGATGGTGTTGGCTTTTCAGCTGTTTATTCCTGTCTCTGAACTAGACAATCCGACTTATTTATATTGGGTTGCTTATCAGCAGTTTATTCCAAATCCTCAGCTAGCGTTAATATTGACTCTAGCACTGGTTTGCTTGGCGCAAATTAAAATTAATATGACCAATGCCTACGCTGGTTCATTGGCATGGTCTAACTTCTTTGCGCGCTTAACTCATAGCCATCCGGGACGAATTGTCTGGCTTCTTTTTAACGTGTTTATTGCCATTGTTTTGATGGAAATGGGCATTAGCCATGCGGTTGAACGCATTTTGGGGCTATATAGCAATATCGCTTTGGCATGGATTGGTGCCGTTGTTGCCGATTTAATTATCTGTAAACCTTTAGGTTTAAGCCCGAAAGAAATTGAATTTCGTCGTGCTTACTTATATGACATCAACCCCGTAGGCGTGGGCGCTTTACTGATTGCTTCAGTGTTATCGATGCTGAGCTATTTGGGCTTTTTCGGATTGATGGCGAAAGGTTTAGCAAGTTTCATTGCTTTGGGGAGTGCGGTTTTATGCGTTCCTATTATTGCTTACCTAACCAAAGGCAAATATTACATTGCACGCCAGCCTGAAAAAATTCAGGCGACGTCGGTTGCTAACTGTGTGGTATGTGAACGGGATTATGAGCTTGCTGATATGGCGGGCTGCCCAGCCTATAACGGTACGATTTGCTCTCTATGCTGTTCACTTGAAGCCCGTTGTCACGATTTATGTAAACCCGATGCACGTTGGTCAGTTCAGCTCAAAAAAGCCATCTGGCACTATTTACCAGAGCGTTGGGCTAGCCGTTTAAATAGCAGGGTCAGTTTATATTTATTGCTGACTTTAGGGCTGTCGATTGTTTTGGCAGTGAGTTTAAGTCTGGTTTATATCCAAGAAAAAACCTATTTAGAAACCATTAATGCGGCAGCCGTTCCTCAGTTATTCACGCTGTTTGTAAAAATTTACACCATTTTATTTTTATTGATGAGTGTTGCAGCATGGTGGTTAGTGTTAAACGATGAAAGTCGTCGTAATGCCGAAATCGAAACGCATCAACAAACAGCATTATTGATTGATGAAATTGCTGCCCATGAAGTCACTTCAAAAGACTTACAAGATGCCAGAATAGCAGCAGAACGGGCCAATGACGCAAAAAGCCGTTATGTCATTGGCATTAGCCACGAACTACGGACACCCCTAAATAGTATTTTGGGCTATAGCCAATTGCTTCAAAAACAAGAACAACTCTCTGAACAAGGCAAAATGGCACTCGGGGTGATTAGCCGTAGTGGGCAGCATTTGACTTCACTCATTGACGGTTTACTAGATTTAGCACGCATTGAAACGGGCAAAATTTCTTTAAATGTAGTAGATGTTCATTTCCCTAATTTTATAGAACAGATTATTCAAATGTTTCAGACACAGTTTGAACAGAAGAATTTACAGTTTGTTTATGAAATTGGAGAAAACCTACCGCACTACGTTCGTACCGACAAAAAACGCTTAGAGCAAGTGCTCATCAATTTACTGGGCAATGCTTTAAAGTTTACGACAAGCGGCACAATTACTTTAAAAGTCGAATACCGTTTTCAAACGGCTTATTTTGAAATTAGAGATACGGGTTGTGGTATTGCCGAGGCAGATTTAGAGCGAATCTTTAACCCGTTTGAACGGGGCAGTAATGTGGTTCAAGGCGGATTTACCGGAACAGGACTTGGGCTTCCAATTGTAAAATTATTAGTCGATTTACTTGGTGGCCAGCTATCTGTGACTAGTCAGCTCAATCAGGGTTCACAATTTAAGATTAAGTTTTACTTACCTTCAAAAGAAGTGGTTCATCCGATTTCTAATGTTTACTCCAACCAAATTACGGGTTATCAAGGCGAACGAAAACGAATTTTGGTTGTCGATAATGAAGCGGTAGACCGAGGTTTAGTTGCTAATTTTCTCAAACCTTTGGGATTTATGATTGAAGAAGCCGAGTCGGGCATTGATTGTTTAAGACGTGTACCTATTTTTCAGCCGAACCTGATTTTGATGGATTTAAATATGCCTTTGATGGGCGGGTGGGAAACAGCACGATTATTGCGTCAGAATAATATTACTAATGTGCCGATCTTAATTATTTCAGCCAATGCAGGAGAGCGCGAAGTCAATCCACAAGATGCCGTCTTAAGTGAAGACTTTATGCTAAAACCAATCGATCTCAATTTATTGCTGAGTAAAATTGGAGACAAGTTGGGCTTGGTGTGGATTGATTCCAAATCAGAGACACTCCTTGAAAATAATGAAGTTCAAACACTCGATTTAAATATATATAAGCAAGAGCAAGCTGCTGTTCATACACCAGTCAAACAACTGGAAAATAATGATCTGCTTGATTTACCGCAAAGCTTGCAACAGTTAAATGATTTAATTGGACAGGGTTATATTCGAGGAATTCAACAGACTTTAATGCAATGCCGTCAAAATTTTCCGGAGCATAATGAGTTATGGGAACAGCTTGAACAGGCTATTCAAAAGTTTGATTTAAAACACGCGCAACGATTGATTCAGGATAAGCAATGAGTACGCAACATGTTTCTTTTCAGCAAGCTTCGCCAAACGAGCAGGCTGTTATTCTGATTGTAGATGATGTGCCGGAAAATTTAGGCTTGCTACATGAAAGTCTGGATCAGGCAGGTTATCGCGTGCTTGTCACAACCGATGGGTTAAGTGCAATTGAAATTGCACACCGATGCTTACCGGATATGATTTTGCTTGATGGCAATATGCCGCATATGGACGGTTTTGAAAGTTGCATACAGCTTAAAGCGAGTCCAATTACGCAGTTTATTCCCGTTATTTTTATGACAGGTTTGTCTGAGACAGAGCATATTGTGCGTGGTTTTCAGGTCGGCGGGGTGGACTACGTAACTAAGCCACTGAATATTGAAGAAGTATTAGCAAGAGTAAAAACACATTTGGCACATGCCAAACTATTGCAACAACAGAAACAGGTGATTGATGCAACGGAAACAGCCATTCTTGCGCTAGATGTTCACGGTAAAATTGTGTGGAAAACCCAAAAAGCTAGTGATCTACTAAATCAATATTTACCTGAATTAGAAGGTTTTGAAGCAGGCTTAAAAGCTTGGTTTTCAGACTTAGAGCATGAAAAAGACCCTAAAAAATTAACCAGCTGTTCTTATTCAACACCATCTCAGCAATTACAGCTTTTATTGCTTACACCGTGGGAAACTGAACCAAGTGTGGCAAAAAATTATCTGATACAGATCAAGATCAAGACAACTACGCCAGCTTTGGAAATGGCTGATATTTTAAAATATTGCCCGCAGTTGACTCAACGTGAGGCAGAAGTCATGCACTGGTTGTTGTTAGGGAAAACCAATAAGGATATTGCAGAAATTTTGGAGCTGAGTCCACGGACAGTGAATAAACATTTAGAGCATGTTTTTGAAAAACTTTGCGTTGAAAACCGAACTGCTGCGGTGGCGCACATTAATAGTCTGGTACAAGAGTTTCATTAATTTAAGTGAAGATTGTATTTAAAAAGCATACAGACTCACTGCTAAAAATAGGCTATTTTTTTACAGTTAAATTTGTTCTTATAGATAAAGATTATACAAAGTCATTTTTAAATAAATACGATTTGTAATATGAGGAATTCATTGTGAATATTCAACAAAAAGATGATACAAAACACGGCAGCTTTAGCTTACTTGATGGTGAAACCGTTGCAGGCGAAATGACTTATACATGGGCAGGCGAAAGCATGCTAATTATTGATGCCACAGATGTAAACGAAAATTATCGTGGACAAGGCGTAGGTCGCCAATTACTTGATGCTTTGGTTGCCTTTGTTCGTGAAAAAGACGTAAAAGTAATTCCGCTTTGCCCATATGCTAAATCGGTTTTTGATAAAGACCCAAGTATTGGTGATGTACTTAGAAAATAAGCAATAGATTAAAAATCATTTAATAAAAATCGGGCCTTGGTGTCCGATTTTTTATTGGCTTTATTATTCATCTTTGTTTTAGTGAATATGTTTTAAGCAGTTGTATTCAACTGATTTGAAGGTTTTCGATTGCCAAATCGAATTTATCAAACTTATAGAAAAGCTTATCTAATAAAAATAGTTTTAGACCAATTGGGAAAAAAATAAACTTGTTACACAAATATTTAATGGCTGACGAAAGCTAAATATTTATAACGTTTTAATATTATTTGTTGGAATTTTCCTTGAACTGGCAGTATATCCATAGTGTGTTGCCGCAATTTTTCTCTGCAACTTTGACCACGCTGAAAATTTCAATTATCAGCATTATTTTGGCGATTATTTTAGGGCTAATTTGCAGCATTTTAATCACATATCGCGTGCGGGTGCTAAATAGAATTGCCCAGTTCTATATTGAGTTATCTCGAAATACCCCTTTATTAATTCAACTGTTCTTTTTGTATTACGGTTTGCCAAAACTCGGTATCAAAATTGATGGTTTCACTTGCGGTGTGATCGGATTGACCTTTTTAGGTGGAAGCTATATGGCTGAAGCTTTTCGAGCGGGTTTGCAGTCTGTTGCAAAAGGGCAGATTGACTCAGCAAAAAGTATTGGTCTACAACCGACTCAAATTTTTAGATATGTCATTTTCCCTCAAGCGCTTGCCATTTCAATTCCGGCAATAGGGGCAAATTGCCTATTTCTAATTAAAGAAAGTTCTGTGGTGAGTGCCATTGCTGTTGTTGAGCTGCTTTTTGTCACCAAAGACTTAATTGGTATGGACTATAAAACCACCGAAGCTTTGTTCTTACTTATCACGGCTTATCTGATTATTTTATTGCCCGTGTCTATTTTAACCAGTTATCTGGAGCACAGAAGTCGGAAGGTGAGCCATGGAACTTGATTATCTATTTCAAGCGAGTCACCTCGAACGTTTAATGTGGGGACTTTGGGCAACTGCAAAAATTGCTTTTATTTCGGTTTTTTTTTCTGCAATTTTTGGCACAGTTTTCGGCGTCATTATGACTTCTAAAAACATAGTCGTTAAAGCGCTGTGCCGCCTGTATTTAGAAGCCATTCGAATCATTCCAATTTTAGTTTTGCTATTTGTGTTTTATTTCGGCTTTGCGACATGGTTTAACTGGCAGTTTTCAGCAATGTGGGTGTGCGTTGTTGTATTTGTTTTATGGGGTACGGCAGAAATGGGCGATTTGGTTCGTGCAGCCATTACTTCGATTGATCAGCATCAACGCGATTCGGCCTATGCGCTCGGACTTACCCACGTTCAAGCTTTGATCTACGTCATTTTTCCGCAAAGTCTAAAACGAGTAACACCAGGCGCGATTAATTTGTTTACCCGAATGGTGAAAACCAGCTCTTTGGCAGTCCTGATTGGTGTGGTTGAGGTCATTAAAGTTGGCCAGCAAATTATTGAAAATTCGCTGTTGACCGTGCCGAGCGCTTCTCTTTGGATTTATGGCTTTATTTTTATTTTGTATTTTCTGATTTGCTATCCCTTATCTCGTTTGGCAGCACATTTAGAAAAGGTCTGGGAGTAATTATGCCTTTGTTATCGATACAACAATTACAGAAATCATTTGCACAAAGTCATATTTTACAGGGCATTGATCTAGATGTAGAACAAGGAGAGGTGGTTGTTATTTTAGGTCCATCGGGCTGTGGTAAAAGTACCTTATTGCGCTGTATTAACGGCTTAGAACCGATTCAGGGTGGCGAGATTCGTTTAACTGGCTCAGGTGTTTTGGGCAAAGATGTGGACTGGACTAATGCTCGTCAAAAAATTGGCATGGTTTTTCAGAACTATGAGTTATTTGGGCATATGAACGTCATTGACAATATTTTGCTTGGACCACTCAAAGTACAAAAACGCCACCGCGATGAAGCAGAACAAGTAGCAGATGAGTTGCTAAAGCGAGTGGGACTGTTTGAGCGAAAACTTGATTATCCACGACAGCTTTCAGGCGGACAAAAACAGCGTATTGCCATTGTTCGTTCATTGGTCATGCAACCTCAAGTGATTTTACTTGATGAAATTACCGCTGCGCTTGACCCAGAAATGGTTAGGGAAGTACTCGATGTGGTACTCAAGTTAGCGAATGAAGGAATGACCATGTTGATTGTGACACATGAGATGTCCTTTGCCCGTAAGGTTGCCGACCGCATTATTTTTATGGATAAGGGCAAGATTATTGAACAGGCTTCACCAGAAGAATTTTTTGAACAGCCGAAAACAGAACGAGCGAAAGCTTTCTTAAATATTTTGTCGTACTAAATTTTTATTATTTGAATCATGAGGAAGTGAATGTTTAAACGTAATTCAATAAAAATATTAAGCAGTCTTGCCGTTGCTGGGGTTTTATTAACTGCATGTAGTAAAACACCATCAACTGAACAGGCAAGTAATGCTCAAGAAGACCATTCTTTAGAACAAGTCAAAAAAAATGGGGTTCTACGCGTTGCTGTTTTTGCCGATGATCCGCCGTTTGGTTATGTAGATAGTGCGGGGAATAATCAGGGCTTTGATGTGGCTCTAGCAAAACGGGTGACTAAAGATTTGCTCGGTGATGAAAAGAAAGTTGAGTTTATTGTGACTGAAGCTTCAAATCGGGTGGAGTTTTTAAAATCAAACCGTGCCGATGTGGTGTTCGCGACATTTACAGTAACCCCTGAGCGTAAGGAGGTTGTCGATTTTGCCGAGCCTTATTTAAAAGGGGCTTTTGGGATTGTCTCGCCTAAAGCCAAGCCGATTACTGACATTGCTCAATTAGAAGGTAAAACTTTAATTGTAAATAAAGGCACAAGTTCGGATACTTACTTTACCAAGCATTATCCAAAAGTGAATTTACTCAAGTTTGAAAGAAACTCGGATGCCTTCAAAGCTTTAACCGACGGTCGTGGTGACGCAATTTCACAAGATAGTACCTATGCTTTGGCATGGGCCGCGAAGAACCCAAGTTATGTTGCAGGTATTCAGTCTATTGGTGATCAAGAGTTTATTGCACCAGCAGTTAAAAAAGGCAATACCCAATTATTGAATTGGCTCAATACTGAAATCAAGCAGCTCAGAACAAGCGGTGAAATTAAGAAAATTTATGATGAAACCTTGAAACCAATTTACGGTGACTCGGTTAATCCGAATGTGTTTTTAGACGTAGGCCAATAATTTTCGATATCGCTAGAGCAGTGCCTAAAAGTAGGCGCTGTGATTCTAAATAAGACTTTTACAAGAACGATAGGGTGAAATAATGACAACATTAACATTTCAAAACGTGAAGCATATTTTAGCTGCCTCTTTACTGAGTTTAGGTTTAGTTGCATGTGATAAAGGAACTCAATCTACTGAAAAAACGGCCGATACCACACAAACTACGTCAAGTATTGAACAGATCAAAAAGAATGGTGTGGTACGAATTGGCGTATTTAGTGATAAACCGCCGTTTGGATATTTAGATGCACAAGGTAAAAACCAAGGCTTTGATGTAGAGATTGCCAAGCATGTTGCTAAAGATCTGCTGGGTGATGAAAACAAAGTTGAGTTTGTTTTAACTGAAGCGGCTAATCGTGTTGAATATTTAAAAGCAAATAAAGTGGATATAATTTTTGCAAACTTTACCGTTACACCTGAACGTAAAGAAGTGGTCGATTTTGCTAAGCCTTATTTAAAAGTTGCTTTGGGGGTGGTTTCTCCTAAAAGTCATCCGATTACTGATGTGGCTCAACTTAAAGATAAAACTTTGTTGGTAAATAAAGGTACAACGGCTGATTCATTCTTCACCAAGACTCATCCTGAAATTAAACTACAAAAGTATGAACAAAACACTGAAACTTTTGATGCTTTAAAAGATGGTCGTGGTGCTGCGCTTGCCCATGATAACTTGCTGGTTTTAGCTTGGGCTAAAGAAAATCCAAATTACACCGTTGGCATTACCAATTTAGGTGAGCAGGACTTAATTGCACCAGCAGTGAAAAAAGGCGATAAAGAGTTACTGGACTGGTTGAACCAAGACTTAGAGAAACTGGCAAAAGAAGGTGTGATTCATCAGGCTTATGAAAAAACCTTAAAACCAGTCTATGGCGATACGATTAATCCAAAAGATCTATTGGTTGAGTAATCGTGCTAATAACCTCTAAAGATCAGGACTCTAGATAGTATTTACTCGAGCTAAGATTCATCTACAGTCTGCCCATAATTTATAAAGATAATGTTTTTGCAATATTTTTTATAGATGTAAACAGTGGTCAGGTTCTGTAGATGAGAAAGTTTTTTGGTTACTTTTTTCAAAAAAAGTAACAGAATTAGCTGATTGCTTTAGAGATTAAAGGTAGGATTCCATCGTGCTAATTCTTTGAATTTATATTACTTTAAATTAAATAAAGTCGGCTCTGCTGCTAATTTATCTGCCAAATATTGAATCAACACACTCAATTTAGGCGGGACATGCCGTGTCGGTGGGTAGAGTAACCACAGCCCACCGCTATAATAGGTCTTAAAATACCAATCTGGTAAAACCTGAACTAAGGTGCCTTGTTGTAGAGCATGGCGTGCAACGAAGTACGGCAAGCTCGCAATACCTAAATGCTGTAATGCAGCACTCAAACGCACACCCGTATGATTTGCAGCATAACGACCACGCACGGCAACACTTATCGATTTATTTCCTTGTTGAAATTTCCACTTTGAGTCACTGGCTTGTTCGCCCAAGTAAATACATTCATGCTGCTTTAAATCATGAGGATGGTTCGGTGTACCGTGCTTGGACAAATATTCAGGTGTAGCACAAACCAAGTGATCAATATCAATCAGCTTTCGACCCATAAGGCCACCTAGTGGTTGTTCTGTTATTCGAAGCGCTAAATCGACTCCATTATCAATGAGATCTACATAACGATCTTCTAAAAGCATTTGAATATCAATTTTTGGATAACGTCCTAAAAATTCGGGTAAATGCGGATGAATCATAAAATGTCCTACAGCTTTCGGAACACTCAGACGAATAATACCTTCGGGTTCGACATGAAATTGGCCCGAACTTTCCATGACTGCTTGTGCCGCATTCACCATATCTAAACAGCGTTGATAGACCTGTTGTCCACTTTCACTTAAACGAAGTTTCCGTGTGGTCCGATAGAGTAAGCGGGTGCCTAAAGCACGCTCTAAACGGGCAATCGCGCGGCTAACAGCAGAAGGTGTTGTACCAAGCTGGCGTGCAGTTTCAGAAAAGCTTTCCGACTCGACAACCTTAACGAAAGTCGCCATTTCATTTAACAGAACCAGACTTTGATTTGTGCTCATGAGGCAAAAGTTATTTGGATTTTGACTAGATTATCGCGTCTAAAAAATCGCAATACAATCTTTTAAGTGATTTTCAGGAAACTAAATTGTTATGTGGCAGTTGTATGGGCATGAGTTTTTAACGCTAGCTCTTATTCACTTTATGGCGGTGATTTTACCGGGACCAGATTTTGTGATTACGGTAAGACAAAGTGTACGTTATGGTTATTTGATTGGATGTCTAACCGCAATTGGTATTGGTTTCGGAATTTCAGTACATGTGTTTTATACACTTGTTGGTATTGGTTTTTTAATTCAGCAAAGTGAATGGCTCATGTCTCTGATCAGAACAGCGGGGGCGGCTTACTTAGTGTATTTAGGATGGCAGTGCTTACGTAGCCAGCCGAATACCACTATTGAGATTAATGGCCAAGCAGACAGTGATACTCAGAGTTTATTTAAAGCTTTTACAATGGGTTTTCTCACTAATGCATTGAACCCAAAAGCCACTATCTTTTTTCTGGCAATTTTTACGACGATTGTAAGTACGGCTACACCAATGAAAGTTCAGGTTTTTTATGGGGTTTGGATGTGTATGGTCAATGCCATTTGGTTTATGGTGGTGAGCGTACTGTTTGCTCAGCCTATTGTACGTAAACGGTTTTTGGAGTTTGGGGTTTATTTTGAGAGGGTGATGGGAGTGTTGTTGATTGGGATTGCGTTGAGATTGATTTGGAGTTTGTTTAATTAAGTTGGATATCTATTGATATTTCCTCAGGTTAAAGTTATCTGCAAGTTTTTAGACTAGCACAACGGAGTCTATACTTGCATTTGCTCGTGCTAAATTTCATCCACAGCCTGCCCATAATTTATAAAGATAATGTATTTGCAATATTTTTTGAAAAATGAAAACAGAGAACAGGTTCTGTGGATGAGAAAGTTTTTGGTTACTTTTTTAAAAAAGTAATGGAATTAGCTACTTTCTTTGGATTTGAAAACGGTAAGACTCCGCCGTGATAAGCACTTTAAATTTTTTAGATTATCAATGATTTTTAGCTCGAGCCGAAGGCTAACTTAGAAATCGAATTTAAAATAATAAGATTCCGCTGTGATAACTACTTTGACTTGTTACTACTATATATAACTTTTGAGCTAAAGTAGCTTCAATAAATAATTTATAAAAAAGACCGCTCAAAAGCAGTCTCTTCTAGTCTAGAAATAGATTTAATTGCTACGCCTATTCCGAGTCAGTTGATGTAACACCGACACCAATAAATCAATTTCTTCCGTCGTATTATAAAAAGCCAAAGACGGACGCACGGTTTGTTCTACACCAAAACGACGTAAAATTGGCTGTGCACAGTGGTGACCAGAACGTACAGCAATACCATGTTGATTTAAAGCTTTACCGACTTGTTCGGTTGAATAGCCTTGTAAAGTAAAGGACATCACACTGGCTTTATAATGTGCCGTTCCGATCAGACGTAAACCAGACACACTACTCAGCGCATTTTGACCATATTCGAGTAGATCATGTTCATAGCGAGCAATGTTATGAATGCCTAGACTTTCGACATATTCAAGTGCAGCACCTAAGCCGACAGCATCGGCAATGTTCCCAGTTCCAGCTTCAAACTTGTTTGGTGCAGGTTGGTAAACTACTTGTTCGAAGGTAACATCCTGAATCATGTTACCGCCACCTTCCCAAACAGGCATGCTTTCTAGCAACTCTGGTTTTGCATAGACCGCGCCAATGCCTGTCGGCCCAAACACTTTATGTCCAGAAAACACAAAAAAGTCTGCATCAAGAGCTTGTACATCGGTAGGGATGTGCGAAACAGATTGAGCACCGTCAACTAAAACGCGTACACCTTTGGCATGGGCAATTTTAATGACGTCAGCAACAGGTGTGACTGTACCTAAAGCATTCGAAACTTGAGTAATCGACAACAGTTTAGTACGTTCATTAATCAGTTTTGGTAACTCTTCTAAAATAATCTGGCCCGTGTCATCCACAGGAA
Source organism: Acinetobacter sp. AOR01_HL (assembly GCF_027855455.1). Lineage (NCBI taxonomy): Bacteria > Pseudomonadati > Pseudomonadota > Gammaproteobacteria > Moraxellales > Moraxellaceae > Acinetobacter > Acinetobacter sp. AOR01_HL. The sequence continues at coordinate 28,375 of NZ_JAKTIM010000033.1, forward strand.
TGACTCGTAATTTCGCTCCAGTTTTTTTAGTGAGTTGATACCAAGGCACAATATTGGCATGGTGTTCTAAGTGAGAAACAATAATTTCATCACCTTCGCCAATATTTTGCTCACCCCATGTTTTTGCAATCAGGTTAATCCCTTCGGTTGTTCCTCGAACAAAGATAATTTCTTTAGAAGAGGGTGCACCAATAAATCGGGCAACTACATTTCTTGCATGCTCATAGGCGTCGGTTGCACGAGCCGCTAACTCATGGGCAGCACGGTGAATATTTGAGTTTTCATGCTGATAAAAATAAGCAATCCGGTCAATCACACGCTGCGGTTTTTGTGTAGTTGCGGCGTTATCAAACCAGACTAATGGACGGCCATTGACGCGTTCTTGCAAAATTGGAAAATCGCGACGGATGGCATGCACATCGAGTGGTTGCGCACTGCTTGCCACAAAGGTTGGTTGTGATGGTTGATAATGGCTATAACTTTGTCCAGTTTGAGGCAAGTCTAAAAAGTAAAATGAAGAAGAACTTGCAGATGTTTGTGTAGGTGCATCAGCTGCAAAGCGGTCTTCAATCAATAAAGATTTGAGCTGATCACCATGTGGTAATTGAAATGACTGTGCAACCAAATAATTATCTTCAACACCTTTAACAGAAGGTTCTGCTGCATTGCGGGCAGAAAAATCATTTAAAAAATAATAAGGTGATTCACCTGCACCAGTGGGCAAGCTTGGTTCAATGCGTGGCACATTTGGTTCACTATGAACTGCTTGTGGTAAATGTGGTTCAAATGGTGGGCGTGGCAAATTAGCTCCACCCACCACAGGCGCAGACGCTACAATTCGGCGTTCAGGGTAGTCTGGCAAATTTGGAATATGTTCAGGATATTCCGGATTGAGACTTTTCTGAAAGGCGATATTGGGCGCACGACCACTGAGTGCAGAAAATGGTTCACCCGGTTGCGGTGGGTGCGGTGGCGCTCCGACAGGTAAGTCCAACTTAAGGCCCGATGGAGAAGCTGAACTGCTTGAGCTTGGTAATGCTGAAAAAAACTCATTAGCAAGTCGAGCAATGGTGGACTCATCAGGGAAGTTGGCTGGTGGGTTAACACCAGTCACTTCAGGCCCTGTTGGACTACCTTGCAGATTACTTGTAGTTAACTGGGTAGTCATGATATTTGTCCACCTCCACATCATCTAACACTGCCAAAGCATCGTCTGTTAATACTGCAAGTGAGCAATATAACGAGATTAGATACGACGCAATCGCGTTACGGTTGATTCCCATAAAGCGTACTGAAAGCCCCGGTGACTGCTCACCCGCAAGACCCGGTTGGAACAAACCAACAATCCCTTGACGCTTTTCACCAACACGAAGCAGCAAGATTTTAGTTTTGCCATCTTCTACAGGAATTTTATTTGATGGAATAAGTGGAATTCCGCGCCATGTAATGAACTGAGAACCAAACAGACTAACCGTTGGAGGCGGTACACCACGGCGTGTACATTCACGTCCAAATGCTGCAATCGCATCAGGGTGTGCTAGGAAAAATCCCGGTTCTTTCCAGACTTTACGTAGCAAATCATCAAGATCATCAGGAGTGGGTGGGCCATTTAAAGTCGAAATACGTTGGTCATCTGTCACACTTGCTAGTAAACCGTATTCAGGGTTATTGATAAGCTCGCTTTCTTGACGTTCTTTAATGGTTTCAATGGTTAAGCGAAGCTGTTCTTTAATTTGGTCGTGTGGGCTGCTGTAAAGGTCGGCAACACGTGTATGCACATCTAAAACAGTAGATACACCATTTAAAAAGTATTCGCGTGGCTCTGGGTCATAATCAACAAAAGTTTGAGGTAAAGTTGCTTCATCACGTTGTGTTCAAGCCACCTGAATATCATCGGTATTATTGACACGGTTTAGGCGATAAATACCTGCTTCAACAGGAATCCATTGAAGTAAGTGAGTCAGCCAGCGGGGAGTAATTGTAGAAAGCTGGGGAGCTGTCTTGGTTGCATTGGCCAGTTGACGGGCCGCATGGTCCCCAAGTGCAAGTTGGGCTTTGTCTGTATTTTTCGCCATGAATCATTTTTCCTTATTGCATTGGCTTTTTGAAAATAAAAATTCTAGGATGCATATAAACTAGAATTAGTTCTGGTTTTAAAATTAAAATCGCGTTATAAATTTTTTAAATACTGAGCTTATTAATGAGTTATCTATTTTCTAAATAAAAATATATTTAAACTAGAAATAAGCATTTTATTAATCTGCACGTTCTTTGTTTATTTATCTCCTTATCTATTTATTTCACATCTATAGTTTTTAACCGGCAATATGATTTTTTTGATAAGACTCATTCGGTGACTGTAAAATCTGGCTACCTGCAGCAACACTATGGGTTAGCCAAACATTCCCCCCAATAATTGACCCTCGACCAATGGTAATACGGCCTAAAATAGTGGCACCTGCATAAATCACGACATCATCTTCAACAATTGGATGGCGTATATAATCTTTTTTCAAACCACCATCATCATTGGTTTCAAAGCGTTTTGCTCCAAGGGTCACGGCCTGATAAATACGAACGCGTTCCCCAATCACACAAGTCTCACCAATCACCACACCCGTACCATGATCAATGAAAAATCCTTTACCGATTTGCGCACCCGGATGAATATCAATACCCGTAGCAGAGTGGGCCAATTCCGAAATAATGCGTGACAATAAAGGCACTTGAGCATAGAGCTGATGGGCAATTCTGTGATAAATAATCGCAAATATGCCCGGATAGCAGAGTAATACTTCATCTACACTATGTGCTGCCGGATCACCTTCATAAGCCGCCCGCACATCGCCGTCTAAAAGGCGCCGTATAGAGGGCAAAGTGTTGGCAAAATCCTGCACAATAGTTTGAGCAAGTTCTTGTGGCTGCTGCACTGGGCTTGAATGAATCAAATGTCGTTTCGCTTCATAATTTAAAGCCAGTTGTACTTGAGCATGTAAAGCTGTTAGTACCCGATTTAAAGTATAGGCAATATAAGAATCTTCAGTTTCCTGACGTAAGTCGGCAGGGCCTAAACGCATTGGAAATAAAATGCCGCACAGGTCATCTAAAATAATTTTTAAAGCTTCTTTAGATGGAAGTTCACGGCCTCCAAATTCTTTTGTTCTGTGCTGTTGCTGACGCCAGTCATGCCTTGCTTGTTGTAAACCTTGTACAACCGCATTAATGTTCCATTGAGTCACAAGCTTTCCTTGATTCACTGAAAATTGATTGAAGTATTAGTCTTGTTGCCAAGGAAGTTGGTGGATGCGCCAGCCATTTTTCTGATTACGCTGTTGCTGTCCATTTAGATCACCTTCAAAGCCTTCAAGAACGTTATAAATGTGTTCAAAACCTGCATTAAATGCGGCTTCGGCAGCTTGTGCTGAACGGTTGCCACTACGGCATAACAAAAGAATGGTTTTGTCTTTACCAACTTTTGATTCAAGTTCTTTTAAAAAGCGTGGATTACGGTTAAATGATGTGCCTGTTGCCCATGCAACATGGATACTTTCAGGGACATAACCCACAAATTTACGTTCTTCATTGGTACGCACATCAACTAAAACAGCTTCTCCTTGTTGTACGAGTTGCCATGCGTCAACAGGTGATAAACTGCCACTAAAATTTAGTTCGTGTTCTTGTGCATATTGCTGTGCTTTGGCAAGAATATCTTCGGCTGAAAAGGATGTATTTGAACCATTTGAGATAAAACCTTGCGGAGTTTCAGTATTTAATTTAGCGTTCATTGAATATATCCTTATCTTTGATTCAGATTGTTAAGGTTCAATTTACGCGGTTTTAAATATAAGCAAAAATAAGGAATATCTATTTATATATATTATTTTGATAAATAAGAGCGGTGAATATTTTATATAAATTAGTATTAGTTAATTTTATAAAGTTATTAAAATAAAATAGATTTAAGAAATTTTATTATTTAGTAAAAAACCGTACAGATTAAAATAATCCGCACGGTTTTTAAAATTAAGCAAATCCACCATTTACACGAATGACTTGAGAGTTTACCCAGCGCCCATCTGGACCAGCCAGCATGGCAACTACGCCAGCAATTTCGTCAGGTGTCCCGATTCGTTCCAATGGAGCAAGTTTTGCAATAGCTGCTACTTGCTCTTCAGTTTTTCCATTGTAAAAAAGGTCAGTGCCTGTCGGGCCGGGCGCAACAGCATTTACAGTGATATTGCGTCCACGTAACTCATTTGCTAACACATGTACCAAACCTTCGACACCTGCTTTTGAAGCAATATAAGGACCATATGCCGGAAAAGATTTGGCAATTACACTGGTTGAAAGCGCAATAATCCGACCACCATCTGGCACTGTTTCGGCCGCATGTGCCAATATTAAAAACGCGCCACGTAAATTGGTATGAATCACTTTGTCGAAATCTGGCAGGCTTTCAGGTGTAATTTTTGCCATAGGCATAATACCGGCACTATGAACTACCACATCTAACCGACCGTTAATGGCCTTTGCTTCTTGAAACAAACGGCTCACCTCATGTTCATTTGCAACGTCCGCTTGAATAGCTGAGGCTTGACCACCTTGCTCAATAATATGTTCTACAGTGGCTTGGGCATGCGCTTTATTGCCAGCATAGTTAACAATCACATAAAAACCATCTTGAGCTAAGCGTTCTGCAATAGCACGGCCAATACCACGTGATGCGCCAGTAACCAGAGCTGTTTTTCTTGAAATATTCATTTTTAGATTGCCTGTTTGAGTAAGTATGGCTTATTTTAATAATATAGAAATATGGGATAAATCATCAGAATTGGATAAGATAATTCCGTATATATTAATAATGGATAGGGTTAAAAGATAGCACCATGGATAAATTTGATACTTTGCAACTTTTTACCCGTATCGTAGAGCTGGGTAGTTTTAGTCAGGCAGCCGATCAGCTAAATATCCCACGTCCTACAGCAAGTAATGCCATTAAGGAGTTAGAGAATAACTTACAGTGCCGTTTACTAGAGCGGACGACTCGGCATGTAAGGCCATCACTAGATGGACAGGCATTTTATGAACGCTGCACACAAATATTATCGGAACTTGATGATGCCGAATCATCTTTACGCAATGTAATTGCTCAGCCCCGTGGTTTATTACGTGTCGATTTATCAGGCGCTCATGCGACTAAAATTGTTTTACCCAATATCGATCAATTTCACGAGTTATACCCCGACATTGAACTGGTAATCAGTACGGGGGATCGCTTGGTTGATCTGATCAGGGAAGGCATAGACTGCGTGGTGAGAGCGGGGCGTTTAGATGATTCCACTTTAATTGCTAGACATTTGGTCGATATGCCGCAAGTGATTTGTGCAAGTCCTGACTATTTAAATAAACATGGAACGCCAGAGCAACCAGAAGATTTGTTATCACATTATTGTGTTAATTTCTTTTCGATATCAGGCGGACGGAATTATCCATTTGAATTGATGGTGAATGGCAAAAAACAAGATTATTTTTTGAAAAGTTGGATCGCGGTAAATGATGCTGAAAACTATGTATTATCTGCCTTACAGGGGGCTGGCTTAATTCAAGTACCGCGCTACCATGTGGCAAATGAATTAAAAAGTGGGCGACTAGTTGAGGTTTTATCTGAGTGGGAAATCCCGAAGATGTCAGTTTCTGCTTTATATCCGCAGCATCGGCAGCTCTCGCCACGCGTACGAGTTTTTGTCGCTTGGCTGAGTGAGTTATACACGGGCTATTTTGCCAACTTTGAATACCCGCAAAAATGAAATATCTTGCGGGTAAGTCAAAAACTAAATGATATTTTTAAGACTGATTCTGCAATTTATCTTGAGTCTTGGTCTCAAAATCACTCGCATCATGGCGTTCATGCAACTGCGTAGTTAAATCACCAAAGGTACGATTGACCATACGGCCACGTTGTACCGCAGGGCGCGCTAAAATCGCATCTGCCCAACGTTGAACATATTTATATTGATCGACACCTAAAAACTCCGCGCCGTTATATACCCAGTTTTTAACAAGACCGCCATACCAAGGGAATGCTGCAATATCAGCGATGCTATATTCAGAACCCGCCAAATATTCGTTTTTTGCCAGATGCTGGTCTAATACATCAAGTAAGCGTTTTGTTTCCATTGCAAAGCGGTTAATTGCATATTCAATTTTAACGGGTGCATAAGCATAAAAATGCCCAAAACCACCACCTAAGTAGGGCGCGCTGCCCATTTGCCAGAATAACCAATTGAGACATTCAGTACGTGCAGCAATATCAGTTGGAATGAAAGCTTTAAACTTTTCAGCCAAATAAAGCAAAATTGAGCCAGATTCAAACACTCTTAATGGTGGGTTTTGGCTATGGTCAACTAACGCTGGAATTTTAGAGTTGGGATTAATTTCTACAAAGCCACTACCAAATTGTTGTCCTTCACCAATTTTAATCAGCCAAGCATCATATTCAGCATCTTTATGTCCTAACGCTAAAAGCTCTTCAAGCAAAATAGTAACTTTTTGACCATTAGGCGTTGCTAAAGAGTAGAGTTGGAGCGGATGTTTTCCTACTGGAAGTGTATGCTCGTAACGCGCACCTGAGGTAGGTTGGTTTAAATCGGTTTTTTCTCCAGTCCATTGCCAAACTTGTGGAGGAATATAGTTTGAATCACTCATTTTTTATCTCATGTTTGGTGTAAATATAAGGGTTTAGTTATGTCGCAAGGCAAGCCATTTTTGTACGCTCGGACGTTGCCATTGCTGTAATGCATAATTTTTTAGGTGCTCTGGTACAGCATCACCATTTTGAATAAGGCGTTGCAACATCAGGGCAAGTTCAGCATCCACAATACTCCATGAACCAAAAAGAAATTCGGCATCAGACGCAAGAAGTTTTTCTGCAACAAAGAAAAGTTTCTCCGCAGCTTTTTTGCCTTCTTCTGAAAGTGGAGTGGACTTGGGCTGAATAAAAATAACATCGGTTGGACGTTCAGTTCTTAGGGCTACTAAGTCCGATCGAAGCCATGCCTGAATTTGTCTTGCTCTTGCGCGTGCTTGAATATCTTTTGGATAAATAGCTGTGTTTGGATAAAGCTCTTCAAGATATTCCAAAATGGCAGAAGATTCTGATAAGGCAAAATCGTTATGCTCAAGTACAGGCACTTTGGCAGTTAATGACTTTTCTACAAAAGATGTTTCAAACTGGCCTTGCTGACCTAAGTTGATGGTTGCTATTTCAAATGGAATTTGTTTTTCGTGTAGTCCTACAAAAACTGTAAATGCATAGGGACTTAGAAATTGTGAATCTGTATACAGCTTAAAATGCTCGTTATTCATTGTTATTGTCCGTGTGATAAACAGATGGGTCTAGTCTAAGTGAGCTAAGCCAAGATTGGGTAGCTTTTTTGTGGAAAAGCTTTATCGGTTTTTGAACTAAGCTATTTCAGTGGTCAACGTTAGGGTTTAATGTGCTGAAAATGTTGACGGACAATGCTAAGCCAAGCTTGTACTGCTGGTGAAACAGGAAGATTCTTTTTCCAAGCCATGACTAAGTGCCACTGAATATTTGGTTTTTCGAGTGGCACTGCTGCAAATAAAGTCGGGTCAAGCATGTCGGTATAATATTGAGGGAGAAGCGCAATTCCCATACGTTGTAACACCATGTCTGCCAAGAGATGCCATTGGCTGGTACGGCAAGCAATGGTTGGGTAAAAACCATGCTGCTTACAAGCATCGAGAATAATACTGTTTAAAGAGAAATTTTCAGGAAACATTAAAAATGATTGGTGTTGTAGCTCTTCTAGATTTATTTTTTTGCGGGTTGCCCAAGTTGCATCACGACGTAAAAGTACCATTAAAGGGTAGTTACATAACTCGATGCTATTAAAAGTTTGTTCATCAAAAGGTTGCAATAAAACACCAACGTCTAGCTCATTATTGAGTAAAGCCTGTTCAATACCGCGTGAACCCACTTCCATAAAAGCTAATTCAATATCTGGCCATTGACGATGAAAGTCAAATAGGGCAGTCGTTAGGAGCTGGGAACCTAAAGGTGGAACGCCAAGTTTTAAAGTACCTGTTTTTAATTGTTGATAGTTTTCTATCTCAAGAAAGATGTTTTGCTCTGCCTGAAGAAGCTCGACCGCATGTTGATAGATACGTTCTCCAATTTCGGTTAATTCAATTTGTCTTTTTCGTCCATGATCGGGTTTAACCAAAAGCTGTACCTGAAGCTGCTCTTCGAGTTGTTGTAATATTTTACTAATGGTGGGCTGAGTCAGATATAACTCTTCAGCAGTACGGGTAAAACTTTTAGTTTTAACCAGAGTAACAAAGCACTGTAATGATTTTAGAGAAAGCATAATAAAGAATAGATTATTCCATTTTGGAATAATATTAACATGAATAATTCATATTTAGCAGGTTTAACCAAGCTAGCATAATAGTGTAGTTAACCATTTAATTTCGAAAAATGAGTACTGAATCTGCTTCTGGAACACCCTCACAACCATCACTGTTCGTGTTAGTTAAACAAATTCTCATTTTGGCTGGATTTTGGTGGATCGGATATCTCTTACACCAAAAACTCGGTGTGCCTGTCTCGGCAGGTATTTTAGGTATGTTTTTATTGCTTTTATGCCTGTTCTTTAAAATTATCAAAATGGATCAGGTGGCAATGGGAGCAACTGTGGTTTTAGGTGAGCTATTACTGTTTTTTGTGCCTGTAGTCGTTGCCGTTGTCCAGTATAAAACCCTGTTTATGACCGAAGGATGGCAAATCGTCTTAAGCATTGCGGTTGGAACCATTTTAGTCATGTTAAGCACTTCACTGACTATTCATTATTACAATCGTTTGAAGGCTTACTTACAGGCTAGAAAACGTCTTCAACATAAGCATATCTAAAGAGCATAATGACATGAATATCTGGTCAATTCTTTGTCTCATCTGGACTTTGGTCGCTTATGTTGTGGCAAAGCGAATCTATCAAAAACATCCAAAACTTTGGTTATCACCCGCAATTAGTGTGCCTGTACTTACCATCATTTTGATGACGATTTTTGGAATTTCATACCAAACTTATTCAGAAGATACCCAGTGGATTGTTAATTTATTAGGTCCTGCAACGGTAGCTTTCGCCATACCGATTTATCGCTATCGGGAAACGATTCGTAAAAACCTCGGAGTTCTTACGATTGCGATTATTGTGGGCATGAGTGTAGGCGTGATGACTGCCTATAAAATGGCGCAGTGGTTCCACTTTAGCCCTGAAGTCACCAACAGTTTGATGGCACGTTCTATTTCAACACCTTTTGCCATGATTTTAGCTGAAGATATTCATGGTTCGGCGGCATTGGTTTCCCTATTTACCGTTATTACCGGTTTGGTCGGTATGATTTGTGGCGATGCAATTTTGGCAATTACTAAAATCCGTTCTAATGTGGCAAATGGTGCCGCCTTTGGTAACGCAGCGCATGGTTTTGGTACAGTCAGAGCACAGCAAAGAAATAGTGAAGAAGGTGTAATTGCCAGTTTAACTATGGTTATTGCAGGTATTTTAATGGTACTCATTGGGCCATTTGCCATTCATCTATGGTTGCTGTTGTAAGGTTTACCTACATTGACTTGGCTTGCTGTTGAATAATCTTTGATAATTTTTTGATAGCTTGTTGCATCAGTTCGGGTTCAAAATCGCCTAAGCCGACAATTAAACCCGAACGTCGCCGCTCTTTTGAAAATGTCGGTGAAATTGCTTTGATGGCAATACCTGCATCGACTGCCGAGCTTGCAACGTCAATATCATTAATATGCTGAGCAAGCCATAACACCATGTGCATGCCTTGATCGCCCGGTTGTAACCAAGCAAACTCTTGAGGTATGTATTTTTCAATCAAGCCAATAATGTATTCACGGACTTCCGCATAGACATTTCGAGTCCGTCGGATATGCCGTTCTAAATAACCCTCTTGAATAAAAGCAGCCAAAACGTGTTGGTCGGCAGCAGGCGGGTGTCTATCAATTAATACTCTAAGCCCACAAAAAGGAGCTACCAGTTCTTTAGGCAACACTGCATAGCCAAGCCTAAGCGATGGAAATAAGACTTTGCTGAAAGTCCCAAGATAAATGACTTGGTCAGGTGCCATGCCTTGTAAAGATGGGAAGGGCTGTCCGTTATAGCGAAGTTCACTGTCATAGTCATCTTCAATGATCCATGCATTTTGCTGTTTTGCCCAAGCTAATAATGCCGTGCGTCTTGCTAGACTCATCGGCATACCCAATGGATATTGGTGAGAGGGTGTTACAAACGCAGCACGCGCTTGTTTAGAAAGTTTAATTCCGGTTTCAACCTGAATGCCTTCTTCATCAACAGGAACACGCACCATTCGAATGTTTTGTACAGTATGCTCAAAAATGGCTGTTGTACCGCGATAAGCCGGATCTTCAACCCAAACTTCATCTTTCGCCTCAAATAAAATTTGGCTGCAAATATAAAGTGATTGCTGAATACCGGGAGTAATCACAATTTGTTCAGGTTCGCAGTGTACAGAACGTGACCGTCGTACATAGTCTGCTATAGCAATTCTTAGTGATAATACACCTTGAGGTTCACCATATCCTGAAGGAACACCTGCACCTCGAGATCTAAATTTATTACCAAACTTACGCCAGATGTCGCTCGGTTGGGTGCGGGCAATGGGAACAGATACTGCAAAAGGGGCATGAGGAAGCGGTTTAAACTCTTTAAGCACTTGAGCATAGGAGAGTGCCGACTTCGTTAAAGGGATTACGCTAGGTGTGGTCTCTTTTTGAGAATGTTGCGGTGTAGTTTTTTTAGCTAAAGCATGAGACACATAGGTGCCCGTTCGTGCTTGAGAGTCAAACACACCTTCAGCTAAAAGCTGATCGTAAGCTTCGATAATCGTTCCGCGAGCGACCCCAAGTGTTTGAGCCAGTTCACGTGAAGAAGGCAACGGATCGCCGGGCTGTAAATCACCACTTTGTACAGCTTCACGCAAAGCTTGGGTCAGTTGAGCACTTATCTTTCCTTGGCTTTTATCAATCTTTGCAATAGACGGAAGTTCCACAACTTTTGCCATTCTTGCCATAATTCTGGTCTACTTAAAAAAATACAAAGTGGTTCTTTTTAATAAACCACATAAACCAGAAAATTTACAACACAAAATATAAATAGCCCTGATATTTACAGCGAGGTTTTTAGCCATGTATATCCCTGATGATTTTGCAGAAAACCGTTTGGATGTATTGCATTCTCTTATTACAGAACATCCATTTGGGGTGCTTTTTACGCATGGAAGTAATGGCTTAGATGCAAATCATCTTCCATTCGAGTTACAAGCAAATGAAGGGAAATTTGGCATGCTACATGCTCATGTGTCACGAAATAATTCTGTTTGGCAGGACATTAAAAATGGAGATGAGGTATTGGTCGTTTTTCAAGCAGGCGATGCGTATATTTCACCAAACTGGTACCCATCCAAACATGAACAGCACAGACAAGTACCCACATGGAACTATAGGGTTGTGCATGCTTATGGCAAAGTGACGATTCGAGATGATGAACGCTATGTTCGTGGTGTAGTGGCTCGTTTAACCCGTACTCATGAAGCATCTCAACCTGAACCATGGAAAATGTCCGATGCACCAAAGGATTATCTTGAACTGATGTTAAAAGCCATTGTAGGTATTGAGATTGAAATTACCAAGCTGCAAGGAAAATCAAAACTTGGGCAAAACAAAGAACGCCGAGACATTTTAGGCGCGGCAGATGGCCTATCGAAATCTGGTCATCAAACTATAGCGAATGCCATGTACAGTGTGGCTGAGTTAAATAAATAATTTTGAAAATATAAAAGCTTAATATCAATTGAGGAGATAAAGATGTCTTTGACTACACCTGTTGAGTTATTGGGTGAACACGTTATTTTAAAGCCGCTAGATGTAACTCAAGCTGAAGCGCTCAAAGAGGCCGTTTGCGATGGGGAACTCTATAATCTTTGGTATACCCGTGTGCCAAGACCTGAACAGATGACTGCTGAAATTGAAAGACGTCTTGATTTGCAAAAATCCGGCTCTATGTTGCCATTTTATATTGAAGACCGAAAAACGGGGCGAGCGCTGGGCATGACAACTTTAATGCATATTGAAGAAGCCCATCGCCGTGTAGAAATTGGCTCAACATGGTATCGAAAGTCTGCACAACGTACGCCTGTAAATACTGAATGTAAAAAGTTATTGTTGGCTCATGCATTTGAGACTTTAAACTGTATTGCGGTTGAGTTACGCACATCTTCTTTAAATGTTCAAAGTCAAGCCGCGATTGTACGCTTGGGTGCAAAGCTAGACGGTGTGCTAAGAAGCCATCAAATTGTGAAAGATGATATTTTGCGGGACACTCATGTTTACAGTATTTTAAAACATGAGTGGCCTGCGGTCCGTCAAAATCTAGAATGGCTATTGAGCAAACCGCGTTAAAAAGAATTTAAACAAACTGCTTTTCTCTTTTTTGGCTTAGCCAGAAGAGAGAAGCTGCGGCAATCACCAACCATGGTATTAACGCTATATTCATTGCTTTCCAGCCAAATAAATCCAGTAAAGCACCTGCGCTAAACGAACAAATCAAACCGACAACAAAAACGGTCATATCGTTAATGGCTTGGGCCTTGGCTTTTTCAGCCACAGAATAAGTTCCTGTGAGTAAAGAAGTACTGCCAATAAATAAAAAGTTCCATCCCACACCTAATAAAATTAAAGAAATAGCAAAAGATGTGAACTGAATACCTGAGAGAGCAAATCCGATATAGCAGGCAAATAATAAAAGACCTGCAAACATGATTTTAAGCACACCAAAGCGAGCAATTAAGTTTCCAGTAAAGAATGAAGGCAGAAACATACCAAGCACATGTAGCTGAATGACTGTCGTAATTGACCCAAGTTCATGGTGTGAATGTCGCATAGCAATTGGTGTGGCAGTCATACCTAAAATCATAATGCCGTAGCCTGTGATTGCACCAAATAAAGCAACTAAATAGGTGGGTTGAAAGACAATCTGTTGCCACGGACGACCAGCAGTAAAGTTGGATTTCTGCTCAACTGTATCGGCAATATGTAGGTTAGATAAAATGCCTATTGCCACAAGTGAGATGATACTAATAATTAAAAATGAACCGATATATTCTAAATGCTGGAATAAAGGTCCGCCGAAGCGTGCTAAAGTCGGGCCAATGAGAGCTGCAACAATTCCACCTGCCATCACCCAAGAAATAGCACGTGAGCGAAACGCATCATTTGCGACTTCACTGGCAGCAAAACGATAAAACTGAGCAAAGGATTGATAGGCCCCGACACATAGCGTGCCTAAGGCTAAAAGGCTAAGTGAACTATAAAAAATTCCGATTGATGCAATAATGCCGCCGAGCACACCTAAAAAAGCACCGAATAGAAAACCGTTACGCCGTCCAATATGTGCCATTAATATTGAGGCCGGAAACATCATCAAGGCTGTACCTAAAAACATAGAGGCGATGGGCAACGTTGAAAGTGTGGGGGTGTTTGCAATATTTGCCCCAGCCAAGCCACCAATGGTCATGACCATGACAGAAACGGTTTGGAAAAGTGATTGGGAACTCGCCAAAATTAATACTTGGCGGTGCATGGTATTTTGAAGCATAAAGAGCCTTTAATTATATTCAGCAATGGCTGAGGCTAGGTGTCCGGTTTTTACATAAAGAGAAGCGCCAGATAAACCCGCTTGAAAATGTGCATGTGTTTTCGGTGGTAGGCGTATCCATGTGCCAGTTTCATAAACTGTTTCTTTATCAACTAATTGACCTTGGGTAATCAAAATTTCGATTCCACCCTCAGCTTTTTCAGTAAAAAGTTGCTGCGGCTTGAGTTTTTCTAAATAAGTGTGTTCATAACTTGCATCAACCAATGTGCAAATTAAACGCGAACCTATTTCTTGCCAGTGTGCTGGGTCGTTGGTATTGATCCGTAAGGTTTGCGTTTCTGACGTAGGAATTTGCATAAGTTTGACAAAAATCAATGTACCTTCTTCACTCGATGGTTGGTGTCCCGACTGATGGGGACTGCGTAAATACCATCCAGCAGGGTAGTGCTGATTTTGATTTTCAGTAAATACGCCTGAAAGTACTAGGATTTCTTCACCATGATGATGTCGATGTTCAGGGAAGGTTGTATGGGGTGCATATTTCACCAAACTGGTTGCACGGGCTACTTCATCGCCAATACGATCGAGCATGACACGATCAACTTCCCCACGGGGAGATTTCACCCAGTGATAGTCTTCAGGTTTGATAATCACAGCCTGTGAAAAATCGGCATGGATCAACATGACTACTCTCCTCCTAAACGCAATTCTCTTTATTCAATAACAAAATAAATAAAGTGAGTGAGCAAGCCTACTCAAGATGTAAAAATTTAATCGTTATGAATAGATTACAGAGCATTTTAGAAATAAAGATTTATAAGTACAAATGAGATAATCTACTTATCCAATAAAGAAAAACTTTAGTGCCTATGAATTCACCAGTTTATTTGAATGCACTTCGTGCTTTTGAAGCCAGCGCACGCCACAAAAGTTTTTCTGCTGCCGCAAAAGAGTTGAATGTGACTCCGGCCGCAGTGGGGCAATTGGTACGTACACTTGAAGATTGGTTAGGTTTTCCTTTATTTCATCGGCAAACTAACGGTAAAAATCGGCTGGTCGCTACTGAACTGGCTGAATCGGTTTTACCAGATATTCGGGCGGGTTTTGATAAGCTCACTTTGGCTTTGGAGAAATTAAAACAAGATTCTCTATCAGGTGTGCTTAATATTGCGGTCAGTCCAGCATTTGCCGAAAAATGGCTATTACCAAGAATTGATCATTTTCAAAAACAATATCCAGATATTGATATTCGTTTAGACATTAACTTGAAAACCGTAGATTTTTTAGAACAAAAAGTCGATGTGGGTGTCAGATATGGTCAAGGACAATGGCAAGGTTTAGAAGCCGTTAAACTTATGGATGAAGAGGTTTATCCGGTATGCTCGCCCGCATTTTTAAATGAACACTCATCGCTCTTAACGCCGAACGATCTAAAAAATATCACTTTAATTCATGACCTTTCGATGGAAAAACATCAACAGTTTCCAAGGTGGCAATCTTGGCTAAAAAGTGTGGGTGTGGATAACATCAATATTCGTCGTGGTATGCAAATTAACAGTTCATCAGCCGTTTTACAGGCTGCAATGGAAGGTCATGGTGTGGCATTAGCACGTAGCGTCATGGCGCAAAAAGATATACAGACTGGACGATTGGTGCGTTTATTTCCTCAAATTCATTTATCTTCGTCATTTTCTTATTATTTGGTGTACCGACCAGAGTATGCAAATTTGCCTAAAGTCAAAATCTGTCTAGATTGGTTTTTTGAAGAAATTCATCGAATATAAATTAATCATTAACCTGAGGTTAATAACTAATGATGTAGGTTGATTGATCGAAACTCCATAACGCGTTTTTATAGATTCAGAACAAAACTGCGATCTATAGGTAAGCACATGGAAGGATCAGTTCAGAATAAAGAACGGTTATGGACAAAGCGGCGTCATGCCAAACAATTAAAACTAGAGATGGCAAACCAATATACCGATGGTGTGGTGATTCCAACTCAAGACATTATTAAAGTTTTGGAAACCTTAATTACACCGGGTGACAAAGTTGTACTCGAAGGGAATAACCAAAAGCAGGCTGATTTTTTATCGCGCTCTTTGGCTCAAACCAATCCAGATATTTTGCATGATTTGCATATGATCATGCCAAGCGTAGGGCGTTCAGAACATCTTGATCTGTTTGAAAAAGGTATTGCGCGTAAGCTCGATTTTTCTTTTGCTGGCCCACAAAGTTTGCGTATTAGTCAGTTAATTGAAGATGGTTTACTAGAGATTGGTGCGATTCATACCTATATCGAGTTGTATTCACGTTTGGTGGTTGATCTTATTCCAAATGTAGTGCTCTCAGCGGGCTTTATGGCAGACCGTCAAGGCAATATCTATACAGGTCCAAGTACCGAAGACTCTCCAGCACTTATTGAACCTGCTGCTTTTAGTGACGGTATCGTGATTGTTCAGGTCAATGAACTGGTCGATGACGTCTCAGAGTTACCCCGTGTCGATATTCCTGCCTCTTGGGTGGATTATGTGGTGGTCGCAGATCAGCCATTTTATATCGAACCGTTATTTACTCGAGACCCGAAACATATCAAGCCAGTGCATGTGCTCATGGCGATGATGGCAATTCGCGGAATTTATGAAAAGCATAATGTGCAATCGTTAAACCATGGTATTGGTTTTAACACTGCGGCAATTGAACTGATTTTACCGACCTATGGTGAGTCTTTAGGATTAAAAGGAAAAATCTGCCGAAACTGGACTCTGAATCCACATCCAACCTTAATTCCAGCGATTGAAACGGGATGGGTTGAAAGCGTGCATTGTTTTGGTACTGAACTCGGTATGGAAAAATATGTTGCTGCTCGTCCCGATGTTTTCTTTACAGGTCGTGATGGCGCTTTACGTTCCAACCGCATGATGTGTCAGCTCGCAGGTCAGTACGCCGTTGATCTATTTATTGGTGCAACTTTGCAAGTTGATGGCATGGGGCATTCTTCGACCGTTACCAAAGGTCGTTTGGCTGGTTTCGGTGGTGCACCAAACATGGGGCATGATCCACGCGGACGTCGTCACGATACACCTGCATGGTTAGATATGCGTTTGCAAGGTGCCAATGAAACCGAAACTTATTTGGCACGTGGTAAAAAGTTAGTTGTTCAAATGGTGGAAACCTTTCAAGAGGGTGGTAAGCCAACTTTTGTAGAACGTCTTGATGCGATTGATGTGGCTAAAACCGCAGGTTTGCCTTTAGCCCCGATCATGATTTATGGCGATGATGTGACCCATTTACTGACCGAAGAAGGCATTGCTTATCTATATAAAGCAAGCAGTCAAGAAGAGCGTCAAGCCATGATTGCTGCGGTGGCAGGTGTGACCAGTATTGGTTTAACTCAAGACCCAAAAACAACAGCACGTTTAAGAAGTGAAGGTCTGGTGGTATTCCCTGAAGATTTAGGTATTCGCCGTACCGATGCCACACGTGAACTTTTAGCGGCGAAAAATATTGCCGACTTGGTGACATGGTCAGATGGTTTATATCAACCACCTGCAAAATTCAGGAGTTGGTAATGATGGCACAAGTACAATATCAAACATTTAGCGATAGTCAGCTTTTAGCAGATATGGCGGTCGAGGCTTTAATTGATGAAGTTAATCTGACGCCTAAACCAGCCTTGGTAGATCGCCGTGGCAGTGGTGCACATGATGACCTGACTTTGGAATTAATGGAGCGCTCTGCGAAAAGTTTAGGACCCATGTTTGAAGCGATGGCTCAAGCTGCGAAGCATTACGGAAAAGTTTGTCTGGCCTTACGCGAAGACATTGGAGAAATTGGCCGCCAAGGTGAAAAGACCATGATGTTGGCGACAAATGGTGTCAACACACATCGCGGTGCAATTTGGGCATTAGGGTTAATGGTTACCGCAGCAGCATTAGCGCACACGAATCAACAGTACTTTTCTGCTGTTGAGCTATGCCAGTTAGCAGGCCAGATTGCTCAGTTTGAAGATCGCTTTATTCCAAAGCAGGCTTTAAGTCATGGTCAGCAAGTACAAAAGAAATTAGGCATCTTAGGTGCCAAGGAACAGGCACAACAAGGCTTTCCAACTATTGTGAATTTTGGGTTAAAGCAACTTTATCAAAGTCGTAGTAAACCCATGAAAGAAGAGTTTGCTCGCTTAGATGCCTTACTTGCCATGATGACAGATTTGACCGATACCTGTGTGCTTTATCGCTCTGGCACATCTGGTTTAAAGCGTATGCAACAAGGTGCTCAGCAAGTATTGGATTTGGGTGGCAGTTCAAGCTTAGAAGGTCGACGTGCTTTGCATCTTTTAGAGATTGACCTGCTTCGGATGAAGGCGTCTGCTGGTGGTGCCGCAGATTTGTTGGCAGCAACCTTGTTTATAGATCGTGTTGAGCAGTCATCTGTGAAAAATAAAAAGGGATTTTGATTATGGAAACACTTCATTTTGAATTTGTGGCCACAGAGCCACCTGTAAAAAAAGCATTGGTAGGATGTGTTGGTTCAGGTGATTTAGAAATTTTGATGGAACCTGGTGAAACTGGAAAAGCTTCTATTCAAGTGGTGACTTCGGTAGATGGCAGTGCAGCACGTTGGCACAATCTTTTTGAACGAATTTTTACTGCGCAAATACCGCCAGCGGTCAATATTGATATTCATGACTTTGGTGCAACTCCTGGTGTCGTTCGCTTACGACTGGAACAAGCATTGGAGGAGATTGCTCATGACTGATATTCAGAGTTTGTTAAATAAACAAGATTTTATTGAGCTGAGTGCGAGAGAGCGTGCTAAAGCATTATTAGATGAAGGGACTTTTCGAGAGTTGCTCGACCCATTTGCCCGTGTTATGTCGCCTTGGCTCGTTAAACAGAATATTGTGCCGCAAGCCGATGATGGCGTGGTGATTGCAAAAGGATCTATTCAAGAACGCCCAGTGGTTTTAATTTCTATTGAAGGCTTATTTCAAGGTGGCAGTTTAGGTGAGGTGGGCGGTGCCAAAATTGGGGGTGCCTTAGAACTTGCGGTTGAAGACAATCTAAAAGGCATTCCAACAGCTGCAATTTTATTGTTGGAAACGGGTGGCGTTCGTTTACAAGAAGCAAATCTGGGTTTGGCTGCAATTGCTGAGATTCAAGCTGCAATTGTGAATTTACGGCAGTATCAACCCGTGATTGCCGTGGTTGCTGGTAGTGTAGGGTGTTTTGGCGGTATGTCAATTGCAGCTGGACTATGTAGCTATATTGTAATGACACAAGAAGGACGTTTAGGTCTAAATGGCCCCCAAGTGATAGAACAAGAAGCTGGTGTACAAGAATATAACGCCAAAGATCGTCCATTTATATGGAGTATTACTGGCGGGAACCAACGGTTTGCTAGTGGTTTGGCAGATGCTTATGTAGACGATGATCGCCAGAAAATTCGTCAGCGAGTCATCGATTATTTAACTCAAGGCGTACCTCATCAGCATCGTAGTTCAAATTACTCATTCTATTTAGAAAAGCTACAACAAGTTGATACTGCTGAGCAGATTACCCCAGCACAAGTTCAAGCTTTGTATCAAGGAGAGCAAGCATGAATATCGCCGTTGATACATTAAAAGCATCTACTCGTGGTGCACATTGGTTTAAAGCACTCACGCAGGGCTTTAAAACAGTTGAAGGTTTTCCAGCTTCGATTTGGGTGGCTGATGGTCAGCTTGATCAGCAAGCGGTACGTGTGATTGCCGTTGTTCAAGACAGCAATAATCTGTTCCCTCGAGCAAAACAAGGGGAAGTTGGATTATTAGAAGGCTGGAGTTTAGCAAAAGCAGTTAATGAAGTGATTCAAGCTGATATTCATTCGGAAACTAAACGCGCTATTTTATGTTTAGTTGATGTTCCAAGTCAGGCCTATGGGCGCCGCGAAGAATTATTAGGTATTCATCAAGCTTTAGCGGGTGCAGTAGATAGCTATGCTAGAGCCAGATTGGCAGGTCATCCTATTGTGAGTTTATTGGTTGGTAAGTCGATGTCTGGTGCTTTCTTGGCGCATGGATACCAAGCCAATCGTATTATTGCCTTAAAAGATTCAGGTGTTATGGTGCATGCAATGGGTAAGGAATCTGCTGCACGCGTTACCTTACGGTCGGTTGATGAGTTAGAGCAATTGGCCTCAAGCATTCCACCAATGGCTTATGACATTGAAAGTTATGCCACGCTTGGTTTGTTATCTGAACTGTTATCTGTTGAAAACCCTGAACAACCGACAAACGATGATCTTTTGTTAGCGAAACAGGCAATTGCTCAAGCGTTTAAAGAAATTAATGCTGAGCAATCGAGAGGACTGGAACAAAGACTGCATGGCCAAAACCGTCAAATGTCTAAAAAGGTCCGTGAATTATTGCGTGAGCAATGGTTATGAAACTTAAGCTCGAAGCCCATGATTTGTTGTGGGGTATGACGGTCGATTGCTTGGCTGATGATGCTCCGCATTGGGTGAGAGAGGTATTGCAACGTGGTGATCCTGTTGTGGTTCGACGGGCAATTACTCCTGTAGATCAGGTGGCTGTGGGTGTAAGAGGACAACTTCGCTATCAACGATATGCAGCTCAAATGCCAAGATCTTTAATTAGCAGACAGCTTAAGCCAGAAGCGCTGACTCGCGTAGACACGCAACAGTTTGAGCACTTGGCAGAACGTTTACAGAGCATTTCCAGCATTATGAAAAACTTTTCAGAATGTTGGGGATATACAGGAAGTTTCGGGTTTGAACTGGCAACGGGCATTAAAACAGTATCCCAGCAAAGTGACATAGATTTGTTGATTCGAGCTGAACAACCTTTTGCTAAAAAGCAGGCGATTGAGCTACTCGAAAATTTTCAGCAAGCAGGGCTGAATGTGGATATACAGCTTCAACTTCCACAAGGCGGTTTGGCATTAAAAGAATGGGCAAGGAATAGCAGAAAAGTTCTATTAAAACGTCCTGATGGTGCTGTTTTATTAGAAAACCCATGGAATTAGGGAATAGATATCATGGCTTCAATTTGGGTATATCCGGGACAAGGTGTGCAACGAAGCAATATGTTACACGACTTAGCTCAAACAGCTCTAGCTAAAGAGTACCTTGAGCGTGCATCGGATGCACTCAAAGAAGATGTCTTGATGCTAGATAGTCTGGCTGCATTGCAATCGACACGTGCAGTACAGCTTTGTTTACTGATTTCAGGTGTGGTGAGTTCAGCCTTATTAACAGCGGAAAACTTAACACCAGATTATGTTGCGGGCTTATCAATCGGTGCATGGTCAGCGGCGGTTGTAGCGGGAGTTTTATCCTATGAAGATGCTATTCGTTTGGTTGCCTATCGCGGCGAGCTCATGCAAAACGCCTATCCGGTTGGCTATGGTATGACCGCCTTGATTGGTGCAGATCGTGCAACTGTTGAAACATGGGTCAAACAGATTTATGAAATAACGCCAGAGGTTTTTGTCGCAAATATTAATGCACATAACCAGATCGTTATTTCAGGAAGCTTTGAAGCCATGAACCAAGTTGCTGCTTTAGCAAAGCAACAAGGCGTGATGGCAAAAAAATTAGATGTATCGGTGCCATCGCACTGTGAATTATTAAGTCAGCAAGCAAAGCAACTTGCAGTGTCTATGGAGGGAGTGACTTTAAAGCAGCCTAAAATACGTTATTTAAGTGGTACAACGGCTCGTACACTTGGCAGGCCAGAACAGATTGGTGATGATTTGGCTTTTAATATGAGCCGAACTGTAGATTGGGAAAGTACTATCCAAGCTGCATGGGAGCGAGGTGTAAGGTTGCAGATCGAAGCTTTGCCGGGAACGGTACTTACTACGCTTGCACGTCGAACATTTAAAGAAGGAACTGTATTGTCATTTCAGGGAACACGTTTAGACAGCATTCAGTTAGCAATGCAAAACGAAAATAATGTTTCTTTGTAATTACAATACAAATTAAAAATTGAGTAATAACCCAAGGATATGAGGGATTTACAATGATTATATATGGAACAGCAATATTAGCGATCTGCCATTTATTAGGCGACTATCTTGGTAACACCTTAGGCATGCTATTAGGTGTTAAAGCGAATGTCGGTGGCGTTGCTATTTCAATGATTCTCTTAATTTTGTCTAAAGAATTGTTGGCAAGAAAAGGTTACTTACCTCAAGTCACACAATTTGGCGTTTTATATTGGTCTGGTATGTATATTCCGATCGTTGTTGCGATGTCAGCAGGTCAAAATGTCGTTGCAGCATTATCGGGTGGCATGTTAGGGCTGATTGTCTCTATTGCATCGTTAATTGGCACGGTTTTAGTCATCCGTTATTTAAATAGAATTAGTGGCGACTATGAAACTTATGAATGGACGTTAGAAAGTAAGGAAAAAATAGCCTAAGCAAATATAAACTACAAAAAGTTCAATCAAAAAGGAATTAAATGATGGACGCTATAATTGCTGTGTTATCAAAAAATGCATTAGTTACTGCTCTTGCAGTAACGGGTTTAATGATGTTCGTTTCCCATCTACTATCAAAATATTTGACGAAAGGAAAGCTACAAAGCTCTGCAATCGCGATTACTTTAGGTTTAGTTGTTGCTTACTTTGCAGGAGTTTATACGCAGGGAACCAAAGGTGTTTCGGACATCGCTATTTTTTCTGGTTTTGCGCTGTTGGGCGGAGCCATGATTCGTGATTTAGCTATCGCTTCAACTGCATTTGAAGTTGATGTTAAAGAAGTCAAGAAAGCAGGCAAAATTGGTCTCATTGCATTAATGCTTGGTTGCGTTGTGCCTTTTGCAATTGGGGTTCTGGTCGCATGGGGCATGGGGTATCGAGATCCCATTTCTATGACAACGATCGGTGCAGGCGCAATGACTTATATTGTCGGTCCAATTACAGGAACCGCAATTGGCGCAAGCTCTGATGTGATCGCACTTTCTATTGCGATTGGATTAATCAAGTCAGTTTTCTTTATGGTAGGGACGCCACTGCTTGCGAAATTTATGTATCTAAAAAGTCCACGCTCTGCCATGGTCTTTGGCGGTTTGGCAGGAACAACCAGTGGCACCGCAGCGGGCCTAGCTGGCACTGATGTTCGATTGGTACCTTATGGCGCTTTAGTTGCAACCTTTTATACAGGACTAGGGTGCTTACTTGGACCTTCTGTCTTCTTCTTAACGGTTAATGCGATTTTTGGATAAATTTTTGAAAATCGCACAACGGCAACTCATTATTCTTTAATAAGTTGCCGATATCTATCTTTTAAAATTAGAGGCAAACATTCGACATTCAGCAATGAGAGCAAGTAAGTTTGGGTCACGTTCTTTACTTTTTAAAAAGACCAGACCAATTTCTTGTTGCATGTGGTATTGCTGTTTTAGAGGAATAAGTTTTACCGAACTTTCATAAACCGCAGAAATACGGCCAGGTAATAGTGCGAAACCTACACCTGAGCTAACCATACTAATTAAGGTAAAAATATCATTGACCTGCAAAGCAACTTTAGGTGAAAAACCGGCTTTTTTAAAAATGATGTCGCTGTCGTTATGAGTTGCAAAACCCTTGGTTAAAGTTAAAAAAGTTTCTTCTTTTAAAAGGCTTAAATCAATATCTTTAAACTCAGCATATTTTGAATCTTTATTGACTGCCAGAAAGATATCGTCTGAAAACATCGGCAAAATTTCAAAGTCATCATCTTGAGTGGTTTCATTTAAAGCTACAATGATTGCATCCAGCTCAGTTGCTTTGAGCTTTTTCACCAAATCCTGATTTGAACTCAGCAACAGTTGAATATCAAGCTCACTACGTCTGAGTTTAAGACCGCTAATCACATTTGGAATCGTATTTACAGTCAAAGAATAAAGTGAACCTAAATGTAAAACCTTGGCTGCAAAGCCAGCGGCTTCTCTGGTTTTATTTACGGTAATAAAAATGTCTTGTACGATTTTTTGCGCCCGTTCTTCAAATACATAAGCACTTTTTAAAGGAATGAGGTTACGGCCTTCATTTTTAAAAAGAGGACAACGTAAAGCGCTTTCTAAAGAGTGTAGTGCTTTATGAACACTGACATTACTCAGTTGCATTTCTGCCGCGGTTTTAGACAAGTTGCCACAGCGCATAAAGGCCAAAAAAATCTGTATTTTTTTAAGAGTCAGTTCTTCATCTATTTCCATATTAACATCCAGATATTCTTACCCTTAAAATCGCGCTTTAAGATGAAACTATCATAAATTAAATACTTTAAAATTGTGCTTAGGTCGAAGCATCACTTTACAGGCTTGCTTCGACCCTTTGTTGAATGGTTTTGATGACTTGATCTAAAGCAGCTTGAATTTTTTCGTTCCAATCAAAAGAACAATTGATTCTTAAATAATGTTGCTGTGCGGGTAAGACACTAAAGAGTGGGCTTGGCGCAACACCAATATCTTGTTGGATGAGTTCTTCATAAATTTGCATGCTATCGAGTTTATGAGGCAATTTAACCCATAGAAAATAACCGCTTGGGTAATAATAAATCTCGCAGATCGCGGGCAGATGTTGCTTTAAATAGTGGTAAAACTGCTTTTTATAACGTTCAAGTGAAAGTCTAAGTGTGCGCAAATGCTTTTCATAATGATGATGAGACAAGAACTCAACCAAGGCATTTTGGATGAGTGCATTCACTGAAATAGTACTCATGAGCTGTAAGTGTTGGATATGGTCCGAAAATTTACCCGCATAGACCCAACCTACCCGAAAACCTGCCCCTAAAGTTTTAGAAAATGAAGAGCAGTGCAGTACCAGATTTTGTTGGTCAAAGTACTTCATCGAAAGTGGTTTTTGCCCGCCATAATAAAGCTCTTCATAGACATCATCTTCAATTAAGTAAATTTGGTGTTCATGAAGCAGTTTGGCAATTTTATATTTAATCTCATCACTGACCGTAAACCCAATCGGATTATGGCTATTTAACATGAGCCAACATACTTTAATTGGATATGTATGAATAACCTGCTCAAAAGCCTCTAGGTCAAAACCATGTTGTGGATGTTCGGGAATGGTAATGACCTTAAGCCCTAAACGTTCAGCAGCCTGCCAAGCACCGTAAAACACGGTTTGTTGCAATAGAATATAGTCACCCGGTTTGGCTACTGCTTGTAAAGAAAGATTGAGTGCATCTAATCCTCCAGATGTAATGACAATGTCATCTGGATCGGTCTGTATGCCTTGCATACAGTAGCGCTGAGCAATTAGTTTTCTTAACGCTAAATTACCGGGAGGTAGGCTTGCTGTCTGGTCATAGCTTTGCCTTTGCCGTGCAAGTTGCCCCATAATTTGAATAAGTTTGGGAGCAGCTAAAAGTTGACTATCAGGGAAAGCTGAACCAAAAGGCACAACAGACTCATGTTGAATCGATTTAAGGTATTTAAAAACTAAAGAATTAATTTCAATTTTAGAATTGAGTGAAACGACCGAATATTGTTCCAGTGGTTTTAGTGCAATTTGCTCGGCAACAAAATATCCCGATTTTTCTTTTGAATAGATCAGACCTTGTGATTCAAGCTCCTGATAAGCATTCATCACAGTCATTAAACTAAAACCAGAACGTTGGACCTGATCTCTTAATGAAGGTAATTTCTCATGTGCATTTAAAGTGCCGCTTTCAATAAGTTGGCGAATGCTATGAGCGAGTTGTTCTGATTTATACATGTATGGGCTGCACGAAATAACAAAATAAAAGATGCACTGAGCCAATAATAAATGCCGCTTGCAGAATCTACAAACGGCATTTGTTTATAAGGATGGGTTTACTTTAAGTAAGGGGCAGCATAAATCAATATCACTTTAAACAAACTCGCAATTACAGCTAAGGCTAAAAAACCACCAAGCCATAACAGAATAAACCATTGGGTTTGACTGAGTTTAACTGACGACTTTTTCATAACACCCTCGTACCTTAATGATAACCTTCATCACCTACACGAACTTTGTCACGGAATACCCAGTAAGACACAATGGTGTAAGTAATAATGATTGGAATCAAAATAAGCGCACCCACTAAAGCAAACATTTGGCTGGAATGAGGCGCTGCCGCTTGCCAAATCGTAACTGATGGTGGAATGATATTTGGCCACAAACTAATTACAAAACCAGTAAAGGCAAGGAAGACCAATGCCAAGGTATATATAAATGGTTTGTGATCTTGCTGTTTTTTACATGCCGATAAAATCAGGCCAACAAACAATAAGACCAAAATAGGCACTGGACTAAAATAGAACAGATTTGGTAAAGAGAACCAACGATCGGCAATTTCGGGGTGTGTTAACGGCGTATATAAGCTGACGGCACCAAAGATAATGAGCAGCGCAATAATTAACTTTGGCATCAGCTCATACATACGTTGCTGCAAGCCTTTTTCAGTTTTTAAAATGAGCCAACCACAGCCTAAAGTGGCATACATGGCAACTACACCAATACCTGTGAAAATGGAGAATGCAGTAAGCCAGTCAAAAGGGCCACCGGCAAAAATACCGTTTTCGGTTTTAATCCCTTGAATATAGGCCCCTAAAATAATCCCTTGGAGGAAGCTCGTTAAAACTGAACCCCAAATAAAAGCTAAGTCCCAAAGGTGTTTGGTCCGATGAGCTTTAAAACGGAATTCAAAAGCAACTCCACGGAAAATCAAGGCAATGACCATGAAAATAATAGGCAGGTAGAGCGCAGATAAAACCGTAGAATAGACCAGCGGGAAGGCTGCATACAGGCCAGCACCCCCAAGTACCATCCAGGTTTCATTACCATCCCAGACAGGAGCGACGGTATTCATCATCACGTCACGTTCTTGGCTATTCTTAATGAAGGGGAACATAATCCCGATTCCTAAGTCAAAGCCATCCATGACCACGTAAATTAAAACACCTAAACCGATAATACCGACCCATATTAAAGAAAGATCAATCATGACGGTTCTCCCCAGAGTTTTGTTTGCTGTCAATATTTTCATCAACTGCACTAAGTGGACGCATCGGTGTTTTAAAGTGTCCTACGCCGCCTGCTTCCATATTTGGCGTGTCGATAAATACAGGGCCTTTATTAATGAGTTTTAAGGTGTAGTAAATTCCACTACCAAAAACGATGGTATACACCACCACAAAAATAAAGAGACTTAGACCCACCTGATCTGCTGAAACAGTATGTGATAAACCATCTTTGGTTCGCATAATGCCATATACCACCCAAGGTTGACGGCCTACTTCGGTAGTAATCCATCCAGCCAACATTGCCACATAGCCTGCAGGCCCCATCACTACAGCAAATTTATGAAACCATGATGTTTCATAGAGTTTTCCTCTTTTACGTAACCAAAGAGCAATGAGTGATAAGGTGACCATAAGGACGCCAAGACCCACCATGACACGGAAACTCCAGAAAATAATGGTCGAGTTTGGACGGTCTTCAGGTGCGAATTCTTTTAAGCCAGTCACTTGCCCATCTAAACTGTGAGTCAAAATTAAGCTACCCAAATATGGAACGCCCACTTCAAAGTGATTTCGTTCTTCTTTCATATCCGGTATGGCAAATAACAGTAGAGGCATAGGCTCGTTATGATTGGTTTCCCAGTGACCTTCCATTGCAGCAAGTTTGGCAGGCTGATGCTCACGAGTATTTAAACCGTGGTTATCACCAATCACCACTTGTAAACAAGAAGTCACAAGCACCATCCATAAACCCATCGAGAATGATTTTTTCACCAATTCATCACGACGGCCTTTCACCAAGTGCCAAGCAGATGTCCCCACTACCAATAAAGATGAAACCAAGAAGGCAGCAGCACCCATATGTGCAAAGCGGTAAGGGAAGGACGGGTTGAAGACAATAGCTAGCCAGTCTTTTGGCACAATAATGCCATTTTCGATGGCAAAACCTTGCGGCGTTTGCATCCAGCTATTGGAAGATAGAATCCAGAACATGGAAATACATGTTCCGATGGCAACCATAAGCGTTGCAAAGAAATGGGCTCTAGGACCAACACGGCCCCAACCAAATAGCATGATTCCTAAGAAACCCGCTTCTAAGAAGAAGGCACTCAAGACTTCATAGGTAAGTAAAGGACCAGTAATGCTTCCTGCTACTCGTGAAAACTCACTCCAGTTGGTACCAAACTGGTAACTCATCACGACACCGGAAACAACTCCCATACCAAACGCAACGGCAAAGATCTTAATCCAGTATTTAAATAGATCTTTATAAATAGGGTTTTGCGTTCTTAACCATTTCCATTCCAAAACTGCCAAAAAACAGGCAAGTCCAATAGAGGTGGCCGGAAAAATAATATGGAAGGATACTGTAAAAGCAAATTGTATTCGTGCTAATTCTAAAGCGGTTAGACCGAGGCTCATAAACTTTCCCCCTGTGAACTAGCTGATGATGATTAAATGAATTAAATACTTAATTTCAGGCAAAAAAGTACTTTGGCAATTAAGCTTACTTCTGTGATAAATGTTCTTAGCAAGTAAAGTGCCAACAGGGTAAAGCAACATAATTGCTTGATATTTCAAGAGAATAGAACGATTGATTGTTCTCAATCTGTTAACAAAGTTTAGGCTTGATGTTGCATTTGTAAAAATACATGTTGCATTGAAACATTGATGAAATATCTGGCGATATGCAATAGATCGTCTCATGAAAACTACCTACCTTAAGAAGTTTTCTTAATCATGCACTCACTGTATTTGTATATGTAGATACAGAAATTTTTTATAAAACTATAACAGTTAAACCGTGTTTTGATAGCGTGCTATAGTTTTTTTTCAATCATCTGTAGCTATATATCCAGTCCTCTAAAGTTCAAAATAAAAATGAACAGGATTTACCGCCAACCTAAATCAACTTTCAAGACTCAATGTGAACGCTGTTTTAGATTTTATATAAGTACATGATAGTGTTCTTCTTTTCTATTCCATTGTTGTTTTGTGTAGGGTCTGGTTGTTGCGTGTTTCTTAAAGACCTAAGTGTAAGTGTAGCGCTTCTAAAATAGCTTGGATGTTAAAAAATGTTTATCACTTCTCAACTGAACATTATTCATAAAATTATTAAAAATCAGTCTATTTCCACCTTGGTAATAGATCAGTTGGAACAGACTTATGTGAATCTTGAAGCAACCTTACTTAGAGCGAAAGTACTCAGGGATTTTTCTAAAACTCAAACCGTGTATTTAATTCAGTCTCACATTGAGCCACAGCAAAGCAGTTTGGCTTATCTATTCTCGCCATTTATTTTTGCAAACTTAAACAAAGCAGCCATTTATACAACACCGGCGACTCCACCTGCGCTAAATATCCTTAATAAATACTATCAAGCTGACAAGAAGGTCGTATTTAAGGTAGACGAAGTTTTAGAAAGCCTAAAAATATATCTAGATTTAGAACTAATAGAGATGGGAGAAGCTGAATTTATTTATTTAAATTTAATTAAAGCATTATGTCGAAGTGATATCTCTACAGTTTTTTTAATTACCCATTTAGAGCTTGATTTAGAGGCTTTAAAGCAACTTGAACAGTTCTTAAAAATAAAAATTCATTGGGTAAAAGTCGTAAAAGATGAGGGTCTAAAAGACTTGGATCAGTTGGATATGCGTAAATTATTATTTAAAAATAAGGATGAAACGCATGTTCAATTATGCGCTCTGTTTGCTCAAATGAATGCAGCACTGGTCGGCCTATGCGATATCTTTACTGTCAATCAAATGACACACTTAATTGATGACATGTTTTACTCAGAGCATATTTTCGAAAAACTTTCTGTCTATTCAGAATATATGCAAACCTTATTGCAAAGTCAGCATAGTCTTCACAAAAAACAAATTGCTTAGCAATGCCATGCTTTTGATTGGTGTTATATCAAGATTGAATACTGTTATAAAAAAATAATCGTTTTCATGTGAAATAAATATTTTATGGTAAAAGCAAAGCAATATTGGTTTTACTTACATGACAAATTTAAATTTTGAGCATCATCTCGGTTCATTAACTCACGCTGCACTGAGTCAGGCTTCAATCATTTCGCGGGTATGGGGTGAAGGACCTTCTGAACGGTATGATGAATTGGCAAGTAACTTCAGACCGACTTTTGCCCGTATTAAAGAAGGGGCTTTAATCCGTGAGCAGCAACATATTTTGCCGTATGAACAACTTCAGTGGCTCAAAGATATTGGTTTTACACGGTTACGACTTCCTAAAGCTCATGGTGGTTTTGATGCAACTATTCCTGAACTATTTGCATTGCTCATTGAACTTGCAGAAGCCGACTCAAACTTACCGCAAGCTTTGCGTGTGCATTTTGGTTTTACTGAAGATGTCTTGGTGAGTAAAGATAAGGCGTTTCAACAGCGTTGGCTTAACCGAATTGCCAATGGCGAAACAGTGGGTAGTGCATGGTCTGAAGGCGGGAAAGAGTCAATCGATCAGTTTGAAACGCACTTATATCGAGATAGTGACGGAAAAATTCGCGTTAAAGGCAAAAAATACTACACCACAGGGAGCCTATATGCAGACTGGGTGGATGTTGGGGTAACAGATTTAAAAGGAGAGTCTGGCTCAGTTGTTGTTCGCCGTGAAGATGAAGGTGTCGAAATTGTCGATGACTGGAATGGCTTTGGACAGCAGCTTACTGCAAGTGGTACGGCATATTTCCACGATGTATTGGTTGATGAAGCTGAAATTTTACCTGACGATGACCGTTTTAAATATTCGGCGGCTTACTATCAACTGGTTCAACTGGCAATCATTACAGGTCTAGGGCGTGCTGCAACCTATGATGTTTCTCAAGCTGTTGCTAAACGTACCCGAAACTACACGCATGCAAATGCTCAATTTGTAAAACAGGATCCGCAAATTTTACAAGTAGTAGGCCAAATCCGTGGTGCGGCTTACAGTGCAGGAGCGATTGTTGAAAAAGTAGCACAAAGCTTACAACGTGCTTACTTAGCTGCATTTCAAAATAATGAGCAGCTTGAAGAGGAGCAAAATGCACTTGCCGAACTTGAAAGTGCGCAGTCTCAAACGGTAATTACCGATCTAATTTTAAATGCTTCTACGATTTTATTTGACGCTTTAGGTGCTTCTGCAACGGACAAAGATTTAGGCCTAGATCGATACTGGCGTAACGTACGAACTTTAGCTTCACATAACCCGAGAGTATTTAAAAATCGAATTATTGGTGATTTTAGTGTAAACGGCACATTACCACCTTATCAATGGCGTATTGGTGAAGTAGCTAAACAATAATTGATAATCATAGATATTAAGCTGCTATTTTTAGTGGCTTAATATTATTTTGATTGTTTAAATTAAATTATAAAAATCTATTAGAATAAAATCATATTTTGTTTGGGGTATATATTATAAAGAAAACATAAAAATTGCTTTAGTATAAAAATTAAATAAAATGCTGGCGAATATTTTATGACTAAGAAAATTAGTTTTAATGCTTTTGAAATGAATTGTATTGCTCACCAATCTCCTGGATTATGGCGACATCCTCAAGATCGATCTGTTGAATATAAAGATTTAGAATATTGGACAGATTTAGCACAAATTCTTGAGCGTGGTTTTTTTGACGGTATTTTTATTGCAGATGTACTCGGTATTTATGACGTTTATCATCAAAGTGCTGAATATGCCTTAACAGGTGCAGTACAAGTTCCGGTCAATGATCCGCTACAGATTGTGCCAGCGATGGCCGCAGTCACAAAGCACTTGGGTTTTGGTGTCACGACCTCTATTTCCTTTGAACATCCGTATCCTTTTGCTAGACGTATTAGCACGCTAGACCATTTAACCAAAGGGCGAGTTGGATGGAATATCGTGACGTCTTATTTAGAAAGTGGTTCGAAAAACTTGGGCCTAAAAACTCAGGTCAACCATGACAATCGTTATGATATTGCCGATGAATATTTAGAAGTCCTTTACAAACTTTGGGAAGGTTCTTGGGAAGAAGGTTCGGTAGTTCGTGACCGTGAAAGCGGTATCTTTGCTGACCATAAAAAAGTGCATCCAATTCAGCATGAAGGTAAATACTTTACTGTACCGGGCATCCATATTTGTGAGCCATCACCGCAGCGAACACCAGTACTCTACCAAGCAGGGGCATCTTCACGTGGGCAGAAGTTTGCCAGTCAAAATGCCGAGTGTGTATTTATTGCAGCGCCTTCTAAAATTGCCACTAAAAAAGTGGTGCAGGGCATTCGCCAGAAATTGGCTCAGGAAGGCCGCGATCCGTACTCTGTTAAAATTTATGCGCTTTTGTCGATTGTCACTGATGAAACCGATGCAAAAGCACAGGCTAAGTTTAAAGAATATCAAAGCTATGGAAGCTATGATGGTGCTTTAACCTTGCTGTCTGGCTGGTCGGGTGTTGATTTTTCACAATATCAACCCACCGATAAAGTTGAATATATTCAAACCAATGCCATTCAATCTTTATTAGATTCTTATGTAAATGCAGATCCAGAACGTGTCTGGACCATTGAAGAAATTGCAAACTGGAACAGCTTAGGCGGTAATGGACCTGTGTTAGTGGGTTCGGCAGAAACAGTTTCAGATGCTTTACAACAATGGGTTGAAGATACCGATATTGATGGCTTTAACCTTGCCTATATTTTGGCTCATCAAACCTTTGCCGATGTGGTCGAATTTATTGTTCCAGAGTTGCAAAAACGAGGGGTATATCAAACCTCATATACACAAGGAACTTTACGAGAAAAATTATTTGGTGCTGGGCCATATTTACCTGAAAATCACCGCGGTGCAAAATATCGTAATCTAAAAGAATTAAAACTTGCTCAGGCGAGTTAATATTTTAGGAAGTCTTTAAATAAATAGCTGGTTAAATGCCAGCTTTTATTTTGTCTTTTATATCGGTTTTACTGCTGAGTTAATAATGAAAAGATAATTCTATAATTGAGATTAAAACATCAGATTAATTTGTTTTTGTATTATGTGAATAATCATTATTTTGTTTCTGTGATTAAAATTCAGGAATTATTAAGTGAGCACACAAGAACTCGATCATAGCCATCGTTATGAAATTAAATCTCCCGATGATGTTTCACAATTAATTTCCAAATTTGCAGGGAAGGGTAAGTCGAATAAAGTTATTTGGTTGGCACTGATTGGGGTGTTTATTGATGCCTATGATTTAACAACGCTGTCCTTTGGTATTGAGCAAGTTATCTCAGAGTTTTCTTTAAGCCCTGTGATGACTGGGGTGGTGGCTTCAGCAATTGTCTGCGGAACCATTGTAGGTAACCTGATTGGTGGTTGGCTGACAGATAAAATCGGCCGTTATCGGGTCTTTATGGCGGACATGGTGCTGTTTGTCATTGCGGCAATTGTCGCAGGCTTTGCACCGAATGTATGGGTTTTGATTTTAGCCCGATTTATTATGGGAATTAGTGTTGGTATTGATTTGCCTGTGGCAATGTCATACTTATCTGAGTTTTCCAAATTTAATGGTAGTAGCAATAAGGCAGCGCGTTTAGCCGCATGGTGCCCAATGTGGTATGCCGCTTCTTCGGTGTGTTTTGGTCTAGTTTTGGCGCTTTATTTTCTTTTACCACCAGAGCATAGCAACTGGTTATGGCGAGCATCTTTAATTTTTGGAGCAGTGCCAGCGTTACTCATTATTTTTATTCGGGGTAAATATTTAACTGAGTCACCTATTTGGCTTGCAAACCAGGGCGATTTAAAGGGGGCAGCTAAAGTTCTACAAGAATCCTATGCAATTAATGCAGTCGCTACAGTTGAAAAAGTAGAAAGAACTGCTGAAAAGAAAAAGCGCGAGGGTTTTACAGTTTTATTTAATAAAACCTATTTGCCAAGAACGATTGTGGCCATTGTGATTCACATTTCGGTGGCATTTCAGTACACGACCATTGCCTTCTTTTTACCTTCTATTTTAACGCGATTCTTTCATACCGATGTCTTGACGACCATTACCACCACACTTGGACTTAATTTACTATTTGCATTTACGGGCGGGCTGTTAGGTGTATTTGTTGCCAGCAGATTTAAATCTCGTCATGTGTTGCTTACAGGCTTTTTACTCCAGTTTATAGCTCTCATTGCATTGGCATTCATTGGTGAACCCGATAATAGCCTTTTACTTTACACCGCAATTGGCATGCTGGGTTTGTGGCTTTTTGCTGAAGGTTTTGGGCCAGGTGCACAAATGATGGTTTATCCAACCATGGCTTATCCAGCTTCGATTCGTGGCGTTGGGGTTGGCTTTAACCGGGCAGTAACGGGCGTTGCTCAAGCAATTGCTTTGTTTGTTTTACCAATCTGGATGGCTGGATATAAAACCGATGTTTATCTGATTATTTCTATCTTTGCGTTTATTCCTTTAATTGTGATTGGACTACTGATTAAGTTTGAGCCCACCGCCCAAGATGTCGATGTGATTAATGAAGATAAAACAGAACTTCCTCTCAATAATTCACCAGTAATCGACTAGAGTAAAAATAAATATCTAGATAAAAATAAAGGCCAACAGATGTTGGCCTTTATTTTTAGAATTAGAAGTAATAAGCAAAAATCACAAATGCTTTTTTATTCCATTTATCATTGCTTCCGCCAGCCGCAAGGCCTTCACTGTCTCCTAGATATGGATCGTGTTTACCCATTAGCAACTCGGCTTGTACTGTCAATTTTTGATAGTTAAAGGCAATGCCGGGAATAAAACGGGTAGAGTCTTTAAACCCGTCTTGTTCTTTTCGATAAGAACTATAGTTCAAGTACGGACGAACAGAGGTAATTGGGCCAAACTGCTGAGGAAATAAATAGCTCAGTTCGGCTGAATAAATCTGACCTTTGGTTGCCGAGTTAAATGAATAATCGAAACCGCCCAAAGTCAGATGATCTTTATATTGGGTGTCGGCATTATCAATGTCTTGATAACCAGCCAAAAGCTGTAAATTCCATTGATTATAATTGGTATTGCCAAAAACCGAATAAACTTGGCGATCGCCATCTTGTCCTGAACGCTTATTTTCAATGGTGGAATACCATGCGGAGGCGCCAAGTTGAGTAGAGAAATTTTCTTGGCCTAAGATATTCTTAAAGGTATGAGCACCGCGAACAACAATTGAGTTCTTTTCTTTGGTATTAGTGCCTTGCGGTACAGAGTCATCTGCATTGACAGGGTTGATACTAAAACGACTCGAGTCTTTGCTTTTACCTCTATAGGTGCCACCATCGGTAGGATAAAAGGCGAGTTGTGCTTCATTGGTTCCATCATTGAAATCATATTTCACCCCAAGGTTGTGTACATCTTCCCAACCAGCACTATTGGCAATGCCTAAATAATAAGTATTTCCCCAAAAGCGACCCAAGCCAAAAGGAACGGGGTTTAAGCCAGCAATAATTTTACTGTTGTCATTAATTTTATAACCCATCCATGCATCGGTAAGCCAGTTGGCATCGCCTAAACGTCCATAATACTCATAAACCCGATAATCTAAACGACCAATCCATTTTGGGGAGTTGTAATCTAACCATAATACCGCGTCATTAAAAGAAAATTTACTGGTAGACGGTTCAGAGTCGAAATCATAAACATATTTGGCTCGAACAGTACCGCTTACTTTAAGTTGACCTTCTTCAGCATTGCCAAAGGTAAGGGCTGCATGACTTGAGAGGCTGAATGTAAGCAAAGACGTTGTAATTAATGTTTTTTTCAAAATTTGAGAATGTTTAAACAAAAGAATTTTTCTCCTCTTAAAAATAAAAATTAAATTTGCGTCATGTATAAACCAGAAAAAGATAATAAAAATCTGACCGTTATAAAAAATCTCGAAAATTAATTAGATGCAAAAATCTGGGTATAGAGACAAAAATAAAAATGATGAAATATGAGTAGGATAAAATAATTAAAAGGGGGATGTCAGGGTCTTCTAATCATATGATTTGGGAATATCGTTTTTAATTATTGATATATAAGTAATTTAATTTTACCACTAATCTGTAAGTTTGCTTGAAATTTGCTTTTTACCAAAAGATAAAAACTTATGAAGAAAAGTTATTTATAAAAACCAGATAAGCAACTCATATTTTTTTATTTTTCATTATAAGGCCAGCTGCATACTATGAGCTTATATTATTGAAAGATCATGAAATTATGAGCACGAAGACCAAACCGTTGATCATCACGGCAATTGTAGTAGTCGCAATTGTTGCATTTATCGTATGGCAAAATAAAAAAGACAATAATACAAGTGCTTCAGTTCGTGACAATAAACCTGTCGTGATTGCTTATCAAACTGGGGTTGACCCAAGCAAAGTTGCACAGGCGAATGGAGACTATGAAAAACATAGTCAACGTACTATTCAATGGAAAAAATTTGATGCGGGTTCAGATGTTGTCAATGCACTTGCTTCAGGTGATGTGGTACTTGGTAATATTGGTTCAAGCCCACTTGCTGCCGCGGCAAGCCGTAATTTACCGATTGAAGTATTCTTAATTACTTCAAAACTTGGTGCATCTGAAGCATTAGTAGTAAGTAATAAATCAGGTATTAAAACTCCTCAAGATTTAATTGGCAAAACTATTGCTGTACCGTTTGTTTCGACAACCCATTACAGCCTTTTGTCTGCACTTAAACATTGGAACATTCCAGAAGACAAAGTAAAAATTATTAACTTGCGTCCACCTGAAATTTCAGCTGCTTGGGAACGTGGTGATATTGATGCTGCCTATGTGTGGGAACCTGCTTTAAGTAAAGCCAAAGCATCTGGTACGGTTTTAACCGACTCAAAACAAGTCGGTGAATGGGGCGCTCCAACTTATGACTTATGGGTTGTACGTAAAGACTTTGCAGAGAAAAATCCTGACTTTTTTAAAGCTTTTGTTCAAACCACACTTGAGCAACTCGAAAAATATAACCAAGACCCAGCCGCTTACGTTAAAGATGCCGATAACGTGCAAAAAATTGCGCAGCTCACAGGTTCTGATGCAAAAGATATCCCGCTTTTATTAAGTGGAAATATTTACCTTGACCACGCTCAGCAAAAACAAACATTAGATGGTGAATTTGCGCAAAATATTTTTGATACAGCGAAATTCTTAAAAGGTCAGGGCAAAGTCGATCAACTTAAAGCCGATTATAAAGGCAATGTGAATTCTTCATTTTTGCAGCCTTAAGGAGTTGTCATGAGTGTACTTGAAGCCAAACATATTCATCTGACTTTTCCTAAACAGCAAAAGCCAGTTTTACAAGACATTAACCTAACCATTGAAGAAGGTTCTTTAACCGTGATTTTGGGCGAGTCGGGTTGTGGCAAAACAACTTTGCTTAATATCTTGGCAGGGTTTCAAAAGCCGAGTTCTGGTGATGTGCTTGTAAATCATGAAGTCGTAACTGGACCAGATGTAACTCGTGCTGTTGTATTTCAAGATCACGCCTTACTTCCTTGGCTAAATGTTGCAGATAATGTTGGCTTCGCTTTGCAGTTAAAAGGTTTAAAGCGTGCAGAGATCGAAGCACAAGTAAACGCAATTTTAAAAATTGTGGGTTTAAGTCACGTTGAAAAAGCCAATATCTGGGAACTTTCCGGTGGTATGAAACAACGTGTTGGTATTGCCCGAGCTTTGATCAGTCACGCGCCGTTTATTTTATTAGATGAACCTTTTGCCGCATTAGATGCTTTTACGCGTGAAAACATGCAGCAGTTAGTGCTCGATTTATGGATTCAACAAAATAAAAGCTTCTTTTTGATTACTCATGACATTGAAGAAGCATTATTACTCAGCAATCAGCTGGTACTAATGACAGCGCATCCAGGCAAAATTGTAGAAACTCTACACCTCGATTTTGCTAATCGATATCGTCAGGGCGAGTCTATTCGCTCAATTAAATCGGATTCTCAATTTATTCAGCTCAGAGAACAGCTATTTGAAAGTTTAAGGGCACAAAAACAAAGCGGTAAGGAGGCGTTACCTACATGAACACTAAAGATAACGTCTATGAATATGACAAAGCAGAGCTTAAACCTGAGTTAAATGTGCAAACAGAAAATGCTTCATTTCTATCGTCATTTTTTGAGAAGCATCGTACTTTGGCGGTCAGCATAATCAGTGTGGGAAGTGTAGTTGCACTCTGGTTCCTCATTACTGCTTTGCATGTTGTACCTGAACTGTTTTTACCGAGTCCACAGGCAGTCTGGCAAAAATTTATATCGGTCAGCCAAGAAGGCTTTATGAAAGCAACTTTGTGGCAACATTTGGCAGCCAGCATTTCTCGTGTATTTTTAGCTTTGATTGCTGCCGTAGTGATTGGTGTTCCGCTGGGTTTATGGATGGGTCTGAACAAATGGGTTCGTGCTGTTCTAGATCCTTTGGTTGAATTATTACGTCCAATTCCGCCGTTAGCTTATTTGCCTTTACTTGTTATTTGGTTCGGTATTGGCGAGACCACAAAAGTACTTTTGATTTTCTTCTCGATTTTGGCGCCTGTCATTATTAGTAGTGCGCATGGTGTGTTAAGCCATCAGCTTAATCGTGAACGTGCGGCATTGTCATTAGGGGCAAGCCAGTCACAAGTCTTTTGGCATGTCATTTTACCAACGGCTTTGCCTCATATTATTACCGGTATTCGTATTGGTCTTGGGGTGGGCTGGTCAACATTAGTTGCAGCTGAGTTGGTTGCAGCAGACCGTGGTATTGGTTTTATGGTGCAATCGGCAGCACAGTTCTTAATTACCGATACGGTGATTTTGGGCATTATTGTGATTGCGATTGTCGCAGTTAGTTTTGAGCTGTTTTTACGTTGGTTACAAAAACAGTTTTCTCCTTGGTATGGTCAGCAGTTGTAGTAAAGAAGATGAATACAGTAGTAGCAAACTTAAATATAGAAGTGATCAAGCCTACCATTGGCGCAATTATTCACGATATTGATTTGAATGCGTTAAATGAACAGACAACGCAACAAATCCAGCAGGCTTTGCTTGATCATCAGGTCATTTTTTTTCGAAAGCAACAATTAGCACCACAAGCACAAGCAGACTTGGCCCGTAGTTTTGGCACATTGCATGTGCACCCGATTTATCCTTCAATTGAAGATGTACCTGAGGTGATGGTGCTCGACAGTTGGAAACAAGATTTGCGTGACAATGAACTTTGGCATACAGATGTGACTTTTAGTAAAACTCCACCTTTAGGTTGTGTGTTGCAAGCTATTAAAATTCCACCTGTAGGTGGTGACACGTTGTGGTCGAGCAACACAGCAGCTTTTAAAGGACTTCCGCTTGAGTTACAGCGAAAACTACGTGGTTTAACTGCAACCCACGATATTCGTAAGTCTTTTCCGCTTGAGCGTTTTGCCCATAACGAAGAAGAACGTGAAAAGCTTTTGCAAACCTTTAAGCGTAACCCACCAGTGGTTCACCCAGTGGTGCGTACTCATCCGGTTACAGGTGAACCTTTGTTGTTCGTAAGCGAGGGTTTTACCACACACATTAATGAGTTACCTGAACAAGAAAGTGAGCAATTACTTGATTTCTTGTTTGAACATGCGACCCAAGAGCAATTTCATTTGCGTTGGAAGTGGCAAGATGGTGATATCGCGATTTGGGATAACCGTTGCACACAACATAAAGCATTATTTGATTATGGCGATGCTCATCGCATCATGCACCGTGCAACCATTAACGGTGATGTGCCATTTTATAAAAATGAACAACAGCCAGAGTTAGCCGAAGTTTAATTCTTTGGTTTTCAGCCGTTTCAATTCCAACGCAGCGTTTTGAGTTGGAATTGAAACAGTAATTTATTTCTAATGTGCTCCAAATCCTGACAATATGCCTGTGTAACTCTTTACAGGAGGTGAGGCCCAATCACCAACTTTGCTGGTTTTTAAATTTAACTGGACTAACATTTCAGCTTGTTTAACTGCTGCTGCAACGCCATCAATAACAATCACTCCCAATTCGTTTTGTAGCTTTAGACATAAATCACTCATACCTGCACAGCCCAAAACAATTGCATCGCTTTTGTCTTCCGCGAGTGCTTTTTTGCACTCATCTCGTACAATTTGGTAAGCGTCTGAGTCAGGAAGCTCCAATTCTTCAACTGCAATGTCACAAGCTCGAACATTTTTGCAAAATGGTGTAGCCCCATAGCGATGAGCCAGATGCCAACTCATATTCACTGTGCGTTGTAAGGTCGTGACCACACTAAAACCAGTACTTACATAACTTGCAGTTCGCATAGCTGCTTCGGCAATCCCAATCACAGGTACTGACGTCATTTCACGGGCAGCATAAAGCGCAGGGTCACCAAAACAGGCAATAACATAAGCATCTACATCTAGAAGTTCACCTTGGCGAATTTCCTCTAGCACACCTACGGCACTTAGGGCTTCATCATAATAACTTTCAATTGTTGCAGGGCCCATTTGAGGACTCACAGCAATAATTTGAGTATCAGAATTTGCGACTATCTTTGCTGATGCAGCAATTTTGTCAGTCATGCTTTGAGTAGTATTGGGATTAATAATTTTAATTTTCATTGTGCTTTTACCTTAGTCATTGCCGATTTAGTATGGGTAAGTGGTTGGTTAAGAAATCGGTAAATGACAAAACCGAATCCCATCCCAATAAACCATGTGAAATTAGCCAGCCCAGACAGTTGTGGTAAAAGTACGCAGAGAATAGGAATTAATGAAGCTGGAATTAAGGCATAAAAAGCAGAGTGGTTATAACCATTTTTGTACCAATACAAACCTTGAGTATCTAAAGTATATAAATCATCTACCACAATTTTTTGTTTTTTAACAAGATAAAAATCTGCTAGCAGTACACCAAAAAGTGGACCGATAAATGCACCTAAAATATCAATGGTGTAATGGATCACTTGAGGGTTATTAAACAAATTCCATGGGGTAATGAAAATTGAACCTACTGCTGCAATCATTCCACCCATACGCCAGCTAATTTTGCTCGGTGAAACGTTGGAAAAATCGAAGGCAGGTGAAACAAAGTTAGCGACAATATTAATCCCAATGGTGGCAATCATTAAGGTTAAACTGCCTAGAATCACCACAAAGGTGTTATCCAGTTTTCCAACCATCTCGACAGGGTCTGTAATAAGTTTTCCATATACTGGAAGCGTTGCCGCAATACACACCACAGTAAGTAAAGAAAAGCCTAAGAAGTTAATTGGTAAGCCAAGAAAGTTGCCCATTTTAATCGCGTTAAAGCTTTTGCCATAACGAGAGAAGTCGCCAAAATTCAGCATCGGCCCTGAGAAATATGAGACAACGAGCGCAACAGCACCAATCATGACTGGTACAACTGCAAAACCGTCGTATTGAACCCCACTTAAATTTAAATCAATATTCTGCCAGCCAGCTTTCCAGATGAGCCAGACTGCCATGGCAAACATTACAACGTAGACAGCTGGACCTGCCCAGTCAATAAATTTACGAATGCTGTCCATGCCAGACCAGAAAACAATTGCTTGTAGTAACCAAAGCAGCATGAAGCCAACCCATCCTAAATAGGAAAGCCCAAGAAAGCCGTAAGTTGAAACATCAGCATAGACTGACCATTCTGGAAAGAACTTTAAAATGACCAATAAGAATGCACTTGAGGCCAAATATGTTTGAATGCCATACCATGCGACAGCAATAAGACCACGGATAACGGCAGGAATATTTGCACCAAGCACACCGAAAGTGGCACGACAAATCACAGGATAGGGCGTGCCTGTTTGTTGGCTAGACTTGGCAATGAGGTTTGTAAAAAACTGAACAATTGCAATGCCGATGAGTAAAGATAAAAGTACCTGCCAGCTGTTGAGCCCGAGTGCAAAAAGGCTTCCAGCCATGACATAACCACCGACGCTATGAACATCCGACATCCAGAAAGCAAAAATATTATAAGCACCCCAAGTTTGCTTTTTTAAAGGAGCTAAGTCTTGATTTGTTAGTTTTGCATCATAAGAAGGTTTAATTATCGCTTCGGTATTATTCATCTTGAACACTCACTTCCCTATGTTGGGCGGGCACGTTCTTCAGCAGCTTTAAATACTGACTAAAAGAATGAAATTAAAATTG
This sequence comes from Acinetobacter sp. AOR01_HL, assembly GCF_027855455.1. Lineage (NCBI taxonomy): Bacteria > Pseudomonadati > Pseudomonadota > Gammaproteobacteria > Moraxellales > Moraxellaceae > Acinetobacter > Acinetobacter sp. AOR01_HL. The sequence goes on from NZ_JAKTIM010000033.1 coordinate 70,211, forward strand.
TGCACAATGTAATATTTAAATTGTGCACAATTTTATTGAGCAAAAGTTATGCCAAAATTGAGATGGAGTATTGATGAGTGATTTCGCTTGATACAATTTTGGAATATGAAGAGAGATATTTATAAACGGAGACGTGCTTAATTTTTTATAAAAAGCAAATAAATTTAGGTATATAAGTGGATATTTAGAGATTTAATATTGAATTATTCAGCTCAGCATAGATAGTGTGAAAATGAGAGAAATATTTCCAAACGCTTAAGTTAAACTTACACTATTCAAAATAGATGAAGTTCTAAAAAGAGGAGACATTAATAAAAATGGAGAAATCAATGTCATCGAATGCACCAAAAAAAGCCGTAGAAATGAGCAATGATGAAATTGATGACCATATATATAACGCAATTGTAGATGCTATTTTAAATCGACAACTCGCACCAGGCGCACGTTTAGTTGAAGCACCTTTATGTGAAGCATTTGGTGTAACGCGAGGAGTGTTAAGACGTGTTTTCGTCAAACTTGCACATGATAAGGTTATTGAAATTCAGCCCAATCGTGGGGCACTCATCGCAAAACATAGCACAAATGAAACAAAAGAAGTCTTTGAAGCACGCAGCATGCTGGAAATCGCCACTGTAAAAAAACTAGCACAAAAATCTCATCGCCTAGATTTGAGTGAGCTTCGAAGCTTAGTAGATCAAGAGTCTCATGAGCGTTTAGCTGGAAATTGGGCAGAGTGGATTAAGTTATCAGGTCAATTTCATTTAAAGCTGATTGAAGCTAATCAAAATACGATAATGACCAGTTATTTGCAGACACTTATTGCGAGGACTTCGTTATTAATTGGCTTATATGAAATTCCAAAACATAATAATTGTTCGGCAGATGAACACCGTGCAATTTTAGATGCCATTGAACAAGGCGATGAAAAACGAGCAACGCAATTAATGGAAGAACATTTAGAGCACTACGCAACCACATTTATTGAAGAAAACAGTACAGTATCTGCCGAGCAAAATTTATTAAATTTATTTAAAAATAAGAAAATTGAAACAACTCAAACGAATTAAAAATCTGGGCCAATTCCTGTGGAAAAGGCCCAGATTGGTTATTTTATGGGAATGATTTGATGTGTTAAAAAATCAATAAATAGTTTTACTTTTTTCGATAAAATCTTACGGTTTGGCCATGTGACATATAAGTGAAGTGGCTGACTGGTATAATCTTCCAAACATTTCTGTAACTTACCTTCTTTGTAATAAGGCTCTGCAATAAACTCTGGAAGAAAAACAATACCGTGATCTTTTAAACACATATCCAATAATAGTTCACCATTATTACACGTCATCACAGGGAAACAATTAAAAGACACTTCTTTCTGATCTTTTTGAAAAATCAATTTTTTATGTCGGCTATCTTGATAGTAAATTAAAAACTTATGTGCTTTAAGTTCTTCTAAAGAAGTAGGTAATCCATGTTGATTGAAATATTCAGGTGTTGCATATAAATAACGTTGATAGGTATTTAAAATTTTACTATTTGCCAAACTTGGCGCAGATCCATCTAAGCGTATGGTCAGATCAAATTTGTGTTGATTCACATCTAATAGCTGATCTGTCATAAACAAATCAATTTTAATACTGGGATATTTCTCAATAAAGTCTGAAATGATATGTTGAAGGAAAATGTTGCTAAAAGACATGGGCGTATTGAGCTTGAGTTCGCCTTCAGGATATTGCTGGTTATAGCTAATCTCGTAAGTTGCCCATTCAAATTCACTCAATATAACCTTGCAATGTTGGTAAAATTTTTCCCCACAACTGGTCAGATTCATTTGTCTGGTTGTTCGATTTAATAGCGTTGTTTTTAAATCATTTTCGAGGTAGCAAACACGTTTGGCTACCAAATCACGAGAAATATCGAGTGCTCTAGCTGCGCTACTAAAATTCCCATGTTCTACGACACTTACAAAAGAGGAAATACAGTCTAATCGATCCATGGATAACTAAAAATTAAAAAATATATATCCATGATTAAACTATAAAAATTAAAAAGCAATCATTGATTTGATTGTATCCATACAGGATACAGATTCGAGCTGTTTTGCTGTCTATGTTTTTACATTTTTATTTGTTTTGATAATAACCAGTAGGCAATTTTAAAAGCCTTATATAATGAATAATGGAGTTTAGACGTGAATAAATCACTTTTAGAACAACTATCACCAACCAATTGTCAGGTTATTTTTATTGATCACCAGCCGCAAATGGCTTTTGGGGTACAGTCAATAGATCGCCAAGTATTAAAGAATAATACTGTAGGGTTAGCAAAAGCAGCTAAAACATTCAATATTCCTGTCACGATTACGACAGTTGAAACTGAAAGCTTCTCTGGTCATACCTACCCAGAACTTTTAGATGTATTTCCAGATGCTCCTTTACTAGAACGTACTTCAATGAATTCATGGGATGATCAAAAAGTACGGGATTCGCTTGCAAGAAATAATCGTAAAAAAGTGATTGTTTCAGGTTTGTGGACTGAAGTGTGCAATAACACCTTTGCTTTTGGCGCCATGCTTGAAGGCGATTATGAGATTTATATGGTCGCAGATGCTTCAGGCGGTACATCGAAAGAAGCACATGACTACGCCATGCAGCGCATGATTCAGGCAGGTGTGGTTCCAGTAACTTGGCAACAAGTATTACTCGAATGGCAGCGTGACTGGGCACACCGTGATACATACGATGCAGTTATGGCGATTGTACGTGAGCATTCTGGTGCTTACGGTATGGGTGTGGACTATGCCTATACGATGGTACATAAGGCACCTGAGCGTACAACATCAAAACATGAAGTACTTGCACCAGTTCCTGCAAAATAAGAAATAGTTGAATTAAGGGTATTTCGATATTTAAGTTGATTTATTCGATTTTTGACTATATTTGATAAGTGGAAAAGCCATCTGCAACTGTTTGAGGCAGGACAAAATCTGAAAAGATTGTAAGTGAACGAGTTTTGCAGATGGCAATGGTTTTGGTTACTTTTCCCGAAAGAAAAGTAACAGAATTAACCACTCTTATTGGATGTAAAACGGTCAGACTCCGTCGTGTAAAATCAAAAAGAATAATGAAATATATATGTTGCTATACCTTTATTTTTTAGAACGATAATTCACAAGAATGGAGTTCAGAATGACCGAAATAAACCTCATACTCATAAACGGTAAAATCACAACACTAGATCCTCAGAACCCCGAAGTACAAGCAATTGCGATTGCAGATGGTAAAGTCGTCCGCACGGGTACAACTGATGAGGTTATGAAACTCGCAACTCCAACAAGTAAAGTTGTAGACTTAAATGGTCGTCGCGTTATACCGGGTCTAAATGACAGTCATTTGCATATTATTCGTGGTGGTCTAAATTACAATATGGAACTGCGCTGGGAAGGTGTGCCATCCGTTGCCGATGCGTTACGCTTACTCAAAAAACAAGCAGATAATACGCCAGCTCCACAATGGGTTCGTGTAGTAGGCGGTTGGACTGAATTCCAGTTTGCTGAAAAGCGTTTACCGACTTTAGAAGAAATTAATAAAGCTGCGCCAGATACTCCGGTATTCATTTTACATCTATATGCCAGTGCGATGCTCAACCGAGCTGCCCTTGATGTATTAGGCTTTAACAAAGACACACCAGACCCGTCAGGTGGCAAGATTGTAAGAGATGAAAAAGGTGAGCCAACAGGTCTCTTGCTCGCTACGCCATCGGCTATGATTTTATATTCGACCTTAGGGAAAGCACCAAAATTGCCAGTTGAAGATCAAGTCAATTCAACTCGTCATTTCATGCGTGAGTTGAACCGATTAGGTATTACTTCAGCAATTGATGCAGGTGGTGGAGGTCAAAACTACCCTGAAGATTATGATGTGATTAAGCAATTACATGATCAAAATCAAATGACTGTGCGAATTGCTTATAACCTATTTGCTCAAAAGGCAGGCCAAGAGCTTGATGATTATCGTCGCTGGACAGAAATGACATTTCCGGGTGATGGTGATGAATTATTTAGAATGAATGGAGCAGGTGAGAACCTGACTTGGTCAGCGGGTGACTTTGAAGATTTCTATGAGCCACGTCCGGATTTACCAGAAAAAATGGAAGGTGAACTCGAAGCTATTGTAGAGCACTTGGCTGAAAAGAAATGGCCATTCCGTATCCATGCAACTTATGATGAAAGTATTAGTCGGTTACTCAATGTATTTGAGCGCGTCAATTCAAAACAGCCATTTGCGACACGATTTATTATTGACCATGCCGAAACTGTATCTGAGCGTAATATCGAACGTATTGGTGCGTTGGGCGGTGGTATCGCCATTCAACACCGTATGGCATATCAAGGTGAGATTTTCGTAAAACGCTATGGTGCCGAAGCTGCCCAAGCAACGCCACCCGTTAAGAAAATGTTAGAACTCGGTGTTCCTGTGGGTGCGGGAACGGATGCGACTCGTGTGGCCTCTTATAACCCTTGGGTGTGTTTGTATTGGCTGACTACAGGTAAAACAGTAGGTGGGTTACCTTTGTATGATGAAAAAAATCTATTAGACCGTCAAACAGCGCTTAAACTCTGGACTAAAGGTTCGGCTTGGTTCTCAGGTGAAAAAGATGTCAAAGGTTCACTCACAGCAGGGGAACTTGCTGATCTGGTGGTATTGTCTGATGACTACTTCAAAGTTGAAGCAGAAGATATCCAATGGATTGAGTCTGTACTCACTGTTTTAGGTGGAAAAGTGGTGTACGCAGGGGCAGAGTTTAAGCAAGATGATCCGCCGTTACCGCCAGCATCTCCAACATGGTCGCCAGTAAAACGCTTCGGTGGTCAGTGGCGTTTATCTGAAAACCGTAATGCACCTTCGAATCAATCATTACAGTCACAAAGTGCATTGTGTGCATGTGCTAGCAGCTGTGGAATGCATGGACACAGCCACGCTTGGATGCTTGATGTTCCTGTAAATGATAAGGACAAAAAATCTTTCTGGGGCGCACTCGGGTGCTCGTGTTTTGCATTTTAAATAAAACAGTATGGGAACCTGCCTCATTAAATAGTTTGTTTCCTTAAGGTATGTACGATGAAAATGTACTTGTTATCTTTGGCTGTAGGGTTACTTGTTGGTGTCTTATATTATGTTTTAAATGTTAAGTCACCAGCACCACCTCTTGTTGCATTAGTCGGTTTATTAGGCATGGTAATAGGAGAGCAACTGCTTCCTTTTATTAAGTCCTATTTTTAAGCTGTTTTATTCAAAAAGCTAAATGGTGCCATGCCATTTAGCTTTTTATATTAATAAGTATCTTCAATTACTTTAAACGGCGGCCTTGTTCATCAATGATCACTTCACCATCTTCTTTTGCAAAATAGCCTAAGTTTTGTGAATCTAAAATGTCTAGCACCATCTCAGAAGGGCGGCAAAGTCGCGTGCCTTTTGGTGTAACCACAAATGGGCGATTAATTAAAATTGGATATTGCACCATAAAATCAATTAACTGTTCATCGGTCCAATGGTCTTGTTCTAACTCTAAATCTTTATAGGGTTCAACATTTTTACGAATTGCTTCACGTACACTTAGGTTCGAATCCTTAATGAGTTGGATTAGTTCATCTTTACTTGGGGGCGTTTGCAAATATTCAATAACAATAGGTTCAATTCCTGCATGACGAATAAGCGCCAATGTATTGCGTGAGGTTCCGCAAGCAGGGTTATGGTAAATCTTCACTAGCTCAGTCATGACAAATTTATCGATGAATTAAGATATTGCATTTATATATGGATATCCGTATATTTGCAATAACGAATATATTTTGTTGAAGATATGATCAACCAAGTCGATTTCTTTAAATGTCTATCTGACCAAACTCGGTTAAATATTCTTAAATTAGTTCTAAATAAACAAAATATTTGTGTCTGTGAGCTAACCGAACAGCTTGAGTTGAGCCAACCCAAAATTTCTAGACACTTAGCTTTGTTACGAACTCATGGCGTATTACTGGATGAAAGAAAAGGACAGTGGGTTTATTACAGCTTAAATCCTGATTTACCTGTCTGGGCTTTAGATATTTTAAAGGTGATAGAAAATGACGAGAGTGGGACAAATGTAAAACAACAAGATCAGCCTTTCATCACGACAACGTGTTGTGATTAATCTTCCTAAATTTTGTCTTAGAAAATGCAGATTTATTTAGCATAAGTGTATGAGCCACTTGTGTATTGAACGCAACTAATTTCTTCTTCGAGTAGAACATGACCAAACAAGGGCTTTCCTTTTTAGATCGAAATCTAACGCTATGGATTTTTATAGCAATGGCTTTAGGTTTAGCGATTGGAGTTTTTTTTCCTCAGGCATCTGTGTCTTTAAATGAGTTAAGTGTAGATAACGTTAATATTCTAATCGCAATCGGTTTGATTTTAATGATGTATCCGCCATTGGCAAAAGTGGACTATGCGGCTTTACCAGAAGTATTTAAGGATAAGAAAACTTTAACTTTATCTTTGGTACAAAACTGGATTATTGCTCCAGTTTTAATGTTTATCCTTGCGATTGTTTTTTTGCATAGCTATCCGGAGTATATGACGGGCCTTATTTTGATAGGCTTAGCACGTTGTATTGCAATGGTATTGGTCTGGAATGGCTTAGCTTGTGGTGACAACCAATATGTTGCAGCTTTGGTCGCCTTTAACAGTATTTTTCAGATTTTATTTTTTAGTACCTATGCATGGCTTTTCTTAACTTTCTTGCCGCCATATTTTGGTGTGGCAGGACAAGTGATTGATGTCAATTTCTGGACCATCACACATGCTGTTTTGGTGTATTTGGGTATTCCATTTTTAATGGGGTTTTTAACTCGTTTGATTTTAGTTAAATCAAAAGGCTTAGAGTGGTATCAAACCAAGTTTTTACCAAAAATTAGTCCATTAAGTTTAATCGCATTACTCTTTACTATTGTGGCGATGTTTAGTTTAAAAGGTGGCGATGTGGTGAGCTTACCTTTAGATGTATTACGTATTGCGGTTCCACTCACGATTTACTTTGTCGTAATGTTCTTTATTAGTTTCTTTATGAGTAAACGGATGGGGAATAATTATCCTCAAACAGCGGCAATTTCATTTACCGCGGCAGGTAATAACTTTGAGTTGGCTTTAGCTGTAGCTATTGCAACTTTTGGTTTGGCATCACCAGTTGCTTTTACTACAGTGATTGGGCCATTGGTTGAAGTACCAGTGTTGATCTCACTGGTTTCGGTTTCGCTTTGGTTAAAGAAAAAGTATTACTCTTAAAATCGTAAAATTTATTTGAGCTATTTTTTGCTAAAAATGACTTTAAAAAGTGCCTTTATATAGGCACTTTTTATTGCCTAGCTTTTACACTTAGGTCATTGTAGGTAATAGTTTTTGCATGAGTTCAATGAAGTTTGACACTTTAGCTGAGTTTTCATTTTCTCGTGTAATTAAGTAAATAGGCGCATTTAGTTTTATCGAATCATCAAACTCGCGATAGACGATTTCATGGTCCCAAAAGTTATGCATTGAAGCGGGCACAATACTAATTCCAATACCGGCAGCCACTAAATTGAGGGTCGCAGTAGGGCGCGGCGCTTCTTGAATAATGCGTGGACTAAAACCTGCCTGATAGCAGCTATATAAAATATTGTCATATAAGCCTTGCCCTGAAGAGCGACGGTATAAAACAAAATTTTCCTCTGACAAGTTACTTAAACTAATTTTTTTCTTCCGTGTAAGCGGATGGCCGATAGGTAAGGCCACCACCATTGGCTCGTCTAATATATGAAGATGCTTCAAACCAATATCTCGGCTAATCGGCGCTCTTAAAAAGGCAATATCAAGTTTTTCTGAAATTAACCAGTCCAGTTGCTTTTGACTGCCTGCTTCTTCAAGTTTGGTTTGCACAGCAGGGTACATTTCCCGATATGAACGTAATACGAGTGAAATGAGCGGATGCAAACCTGCGGAACTTGTAAAGCCAATATTGAGTTGTCCAGTTTTACCTTGGCTAACATCTTGGACCAATTGGGGAATATGGCGGGCATGTTCTAATAAAAGTTGTGCTTCTTTAAATAATGCCAAACCTGCTTCTGTCGGTTCAATCCCGCGCGGCTGACGAATAAGTAACTGTGTACCGAGTTCTTGTTCAAGTTTTTTAAGTAAACGCGTTAAAGGTGGCTGTTGAATAAACAAACGGTTTGCTGCATGAGTAATATTTCTTTCTTCAACCACCACTACAAAGGCATGAAGCTTATATAAATCGAGCATAGGAATACCTTTAGGGTATGGTTAATGAAAATAAAAGCATTTGTAGATATATCATAAAAGTATCATTCTATCTTGGTCGGATAAAGTGAAAAGTAACGAAAATGAACCATGTTGAGATTGCCGTGCAGAAGGATACTGTTCCTACTTGCACAGAGTTATTTTTAGGTTTTTTAACATTAGGTTTAATTGGATTTGGTGGTGTGCTGCCTTTAGCCCGTAAAGTTATTGTAGAGCAAAGGCATTGGTTAAGCCCTGAAAAATTCACTGAGTTACTTGGTCTGTGTCAATTTTTACCGGGCGGCAATATTATTAATTTATCGGTTGCGATTGGCATGGAGTTTCGCGGTGTCCGTGGAGCAGTGAGCTCACTCATTGGTTTAATCTTCGCACCTACCGTAATTGTTGTACTTTTACATTATGTCTATGAGCAGTTCCAAGACAACTTAATGGTTAAGCACCTTTTTGAAGGTTTAGGAGCAGCAGCAGCAGGGCTTCTGGTTGCAACAGGTTTGAAAATGCTTAAGCCCTTATTACGTAATCCATTAGCAATCTGTGTTGTGGTAGCGGCAATTGTCAGCATTGCTTTTCTAAAAATTCCTTTACTTTTGACTATGCTGATTTTACTTGCGTTTTATTCAGCCATCATTTGGAGACGTGTGTAATGGGTGCCGTACTACTTACTTTAGCAATCATTTTTACTCAGTTGTCTCTTATTGCATTTGGTGGTGGGAATACGATTTTGCCCGAAATGCAACGTCAAGTAGTCGATATTCATCATTGGATGACGGCGCAAGAATTTAGTGCGTTGTTTGCCATGGCACAAGCTGCACCTGGTCCAAATATGATGATTGTACCTTTGGTAGGGTGGCATGTAGCAGGGTTGTCTGGGCTATTGGTGACGTCTACTGCTAAATTTTTACCGTCATCTCTTATTACTGTATTTGTGATGAGAGGCTGGTCAAAATTCAAAGATAAGAAATGGCGCCGTGTTTTACAGCTTGCTTTACAACCTGTCACTGTGGGGACTGTGCTTGCCAGTGCATGGATTATTTCTGAAGCAGCGGCAATAAATACTTTACTTATCATTATGGTAGTCATTGCAACTTTATTATCTTTAATTAAAAAAGTTCATCCATTGCATGTTTTGATTGCTGGGGCTGTATTTGGTGTGGTCTTACTCTAGTTTAACCAGTTTGCCGACCTGCGCTGGGATGAGTTCAGGTTGGCTTTTTTTATTGAAAAAATAATAAAATCTAAAAAACCGATCAAATATATAAAAACATACTGTTTTACCTATTCATTGTTTTAACGTACTATGCATCTATTGAAAGAATTTGGATGCATTGGAGTAAAAACAGATGTTAGATCAAAACATTAAAACTCAATTAAAAGCTTACCTAGAACGTTTAGAAAGTCCAATCGAATTAGTTGCTGCTTTAGATGAATCAGACAAAGCTGCTCAAATTAAAGAATTAGTAACTGAAATCGCTGAGCTTTCTGACAAGGTAACAGCCCGTTTTGACGGTAACAATACACGTCGTCCAAGCTTTGGTGTGGCCAAAGCAGGTGAACAGCCTCGTGTGTTCTTTGCAGGCTTACCAATGGGCCATGAGTTTACGTCTTTGATCTTGGCTCTGTTACAAGTGTCTGGCTATGCACCTAAAGTGTCAGATGAAGTTTTAAATCAGATTAAAGGCTTAAACCTCAAAGCTAACTTTGATGTATTCGTATCATTAAGCTGTCATAACTGTCCGGATGTGGTACAGGCGCTTAACCTGATTGCCATTTATAACCCGAACACCACGGCAACCATGATTGATGGTGCATTCTTCCAAGACGAAGTGGAACAACGCAAAATCATGGCTGTACCGATGGTATTCCAGGACAATGAACACATTGGTCAAGGTCGTATGACCCTTGAAGAGATTGTGGCAAAACTTGATACCAATTCAGCTGAAAAAGACGCAGCAGCACTCAATGCAAAAGATGCGTTTGATGTATTGGTGATTGGTGGTGGACCTGCAGGTGCAACAGCTGCAATCTATGCAGCACGTAAAGGCATTAACACAGGTATCGTGGCTGAACGCTTTGGTGGTCAGGTCATGGACACCATGGACATTGAAAACTTCACTTCTGTGCAAAAGAC
>NZ_JAKTIM010000034.1:0-16677 GCF_027855455.1 Acinetobacter sp. AOR01_HL
CTGAACTGCACCCCATAAGTTAGACTTTTTAAACTTATGAGGTGTGCCCTATGCCAATTCCGAAGCATTCAAAAGAGTTAAAATTAAAAGTCATTCAAGCTTATTTAGATGGAAGTAAAGGATATAAAATCCTTTCACAAGAATTTAATGTTGATCTCCAAACCATCCGCTTATGGATTGAAAACTATAAGGCACAAGGTGAAGATGGCCTGAATGTTAAAACTAAAAAAACCTACTACTCTTCCGAATTTAAAATCAAGGCTGTACAAATGCTTCTTGATAAGATACCGGTAAGAGAAGTTAGAAGACGGTTAAATCTGAGCGGGACGTCAATTTTAAGAAGGTGGCTCGCTCAGTATCATAAAGAAGGGATTGCCGGGTTTAATACTACGAGGATTTATACCAATATGGTTAAACAAGATAAAACCAAAATAACTAAGCCTATAAAAGAAGACAAAGATAAATCTCAACAGGAACTCATTGATGAAGTGACCGCTTTACGAGCGGAGGTTGCCTTTTTAAAAAAGCTAAAAGCCTTAAAACTGAAGCAACGTACTTAAATACACTTTGTACTGCAGACACTGTTCAGGTTATTTCAGAATTAAGGCAAATTTATCCATTAAAACTCTTACTCAGTATTGCAAAGATTGCTCGTAGTACTTATTTCTATCACATGAAAGCTGTACGCTCTAATGACAAATATACTGAGTTAAAACAGCAGATTAAGTCCATATATCACAAGCATAAGGGATGCTATGGCTATCGTAGAATTACTCTTGCCCTGAAAAGTACAGGAATAATAATCAACCATAAATGTGTATATCGCCTTATGAAAACCATGGGAATTAAATCACGTATCAGAGCATTGAAATATCGCTCATATAAAAGTGGTTGTGTCGGGACGGTGGCTGATAACATTATGCAACGGCAATTTAAAGCGAACCATCCCAACCAGAAATGGGCAACTGATGTGACGGAATTTAATGTTAACGGTGAAAAACTTTATTTATCACCAATTATAGATTTGTTTAATGGGGAAATTATTACCTTCCGAATCCAACGTAAACTCAATTATGAGTTAGTGAAAGATATGCTCATTCATGCTTTAGCTAAACTTAAGCGACATGAGAAACCAATTCTCCATTCAGATCAAGGATGGCAATATCAAATGGCTCATTACCAACAGCAATTAAAGCAACATGGTTTAATTCAAAGTATGTCTCGTAAAGGAAATTGCTTAGATAATGCTGTAATAGAAAGCTTCTTTGGAATATTAAAATCGGAATGCTTTCATGGAGAAAAATTTCAATCAATTGATGAATTAGAGAAAACGATACGAGAATACATTCATTATTATAATCATGAGAGAATCAAGGTGAAGCTACAAGGTTTATCCCCTGTACAATATAGAAACCAGTTTATAAAAACTGCTTAACTAACTGTCCAACTTTATGGGGGCAGATCATTCTACCGCTACGGGAAAGGGACGAGTAGTTCACCACACAAGACTATTCCTCAGAAGGAAAAGCTCTGATGCGGGAGATAATACACGGTCTGCTAAAACCGGCTGGCAATGTGGCCAGCAGGCAAAGAATAGTGCTCTGCCCTTTTGCAGTCAAGCACACAAAATGACATTTGTTTTAATTTAGATCATTAAAAAGTAAGGATAAATAATGGGTGAGTTATTGTTAAATGGGGGTTTATAAAGGGAGTTAATAATTGATATTTCCAGTGTTTACTAGTAGTAGAAATAATAAATCCTTATCAACTCATCTTTGCTGCATCTATAACTGTAAATGTTTTCTTTAAAAATTTAGGATTTCTTCATTAGAGATTTTAAGAATCCACAACCCTATTCATTTTATTGTAACTTGATGATAGTTCATCATTATGACAATATAAGTACATTCTATTTTATGAAAAAATTTGGGGTAAGAAATTTAATGAATGCTGAATCTAATAAAAATGATTTTATTCAAAATTTAGGGGAAATTAGAAATATTAATTTGAATAATAAAAAAATCTATACTTTTTTTTATAATGAGTTAGAAGATCAAATAGATGAGCACCTAGAGCTTACAGATACCCATAAAAACTCTAAGAACAATCTACTTGAACAAAAAACAATAATAAATAGTGTTAGTAATAAAATTAGAGGTTTAACATATAGTATAGAAAATCTATTCTTAGAATATACATCTACTCTTCCTAGAGATATTATCTTAGAAAATTATAACAAAGAAATTAATTATTCATTTGATTTAATTAAAGACACAGAAATTCTAATAGAAAAATTTAAAGAACTTTGCAAAGGACTTTCTCCTGAATTAAAATCAAAAGATGGAGGAAATATAATATTAAGACCACTTGAATCTTTTGTTGTCCAAACTATTGAGAGATTAAAAACAGTAAATGAAGAAATAATTAAAAATCTAGATAAAAACTTCAAAACTCTTAATAGTATTAAAAATTCATTAAATGAAGAAATTAAAATTGAAAAAGATAGATTTGATATAGATTATCAAACAAGATTCAAAGAAGAAACTACATTAATTTTAAAGCGTTTTGAAAATGAAATAAGTAATTTGACAAAAAAATATGAAAACCAATTTAAAATTTTAAAATTAGATAATGATAAAATTATTAAAAGCCATAATTTACTTAATGATGGTGTTGATTCAGCACTAAAAAGCTTAGCTAATTTAAATGAAAGAACCCAAATTATTGAATTAGAATACTCAAAAATAATAGGCAATGAAACCCAAAAAATTAAGCTAGAATTAGAAGAAACAAAATCTCAAATAGCTGATCAAATTGACTCTATCATTACAAATGTAAAAGCAAAATCTCATGCAATTGAAATCGCACACTCAGATTTTAAAAATCTAGTAGAAAAAGCTGGTATATACGAATTAACTAAAAACTATGAAAAAAAAGGAAATGAAGAAAAAAAAGAATATAAAGATTATAGATTATATACTTCTATTTCTATTATTCTAGCTATTATATCAACAATTGGAATTTTTGCTTTTGCCTTCTGGGAACAGTCGCAGATACCTAGTGGAAAAATTGCTGAGACAAATTATTTATTATTAATTTCGCGATTATCTATTTCTTTAATGTTTTTTGTACTCGCTTTATATTTGTCTAAACAAGCGTCTAAACATTATGAATGTTATCAAGAAAATCACAGGACCTTTCTACAACTTGCTGCCCTAGAGCCATTTATGGCCCGCATGACCCCTGATGAGCAGAAAGAGATTAGAAAAGGACTAATACCAAGTTACTTTAATCAAACAAGTGATGGAAAGTATTCAAGCAAAGGAGATGAAGTGGACTTATCATCAAATATGACAACTATTTTTACCAATCTAATTGATAAAATTCCATCAAAAAAAGAGCAAGAAAACTCGATTCGATCTGAAAATACTACAGGATAATTTTTTAATATTTTCCTACATTAAACTCTTAAAACAGGTTTTATTTATAGATTTTATTAATTTAAACAACCAATATATGAATGAAGCTCCAAAAATAAAATAGCCTATTAATGATAGGCTATTTTTCAATCTAAAAAACAATTTTTATAAGACGTATTATGATAATTTTAAAAAGTTTAAATTTTCATATAGGCTAAATATGTCACCAGAAATCTTTTTTGACGACTTTGAAAGAACTGAAAATTCGGATTACTTACATGGAGTGTTTGGTCGCTGTTTAGTTATAGCAACTAGGTTCGACTCTATGTGTGTAAGACTGTCTCAAGCAATAAAGCTAAAGGAAGAGGTAAAACTACGCACTCTAGAGAAATATCTTGTTAAACTAGATACAGAAAACGAAATCAAGGCAATAAGAACGGATGAAGATTTTGATCTATTAATTAAGCAAATAACATCTAGATACCTTTCACTTGATAAAAGCATTCAAAATTTAGGTTTACCGGAACAGTTATCTACAAAACTACACAAAGCTAGAAAATCAAGAAATGAAATAGCTCACTCTTTAACTAAAGATTTAGAGGGTTGTCTTGATATAAAAATTGATAACTCTATTTTAATTGAAAAAATAGTAAAATTAATTGGAGACATTATTGATGGTGATATTATTATCTCAACATTAACAAGCATCTTTAATAATGAACCTATCTTGAATAGTAAAATTCTTAACCAATATAAAGAAAAAATTATTGATTGGGTAATTACCCAGTAATATATTTATAATATATTCTTCTTTAATATAAAGGATGCTTTTTATTTATAAAAATAAATTTATTTACAACTTTATATATACATTAATTTAATTGTAACCTTGCAAATATATCTATATTTAAGCAGATTAAAAACTTAGATATAAAAAAGCCCTGTTCTACAGGGGCTTTTTTTATTCATCACTTACTTATTTATGAACCCAAGACACAGCCGGTAAACCAAACCAAGCAGATTTAGCCAGAATATTTTCACCTTTGATAACCAAAAATTAAATAATCATTAACTCTATTAAATTCTAAAAATAAAATTGAGAACAAGACTACAACAGTAATGATTAGGCTAAATAAAGATTTTTTAACATGGGATATTGTCAGTCTAATAGTTGAAACCAAGGTTTCTTTGGTGCAGTCCCAGTATACGCAGGGCTAACTTTAATTGGCTCCTGACCTTTTTCGCATTCTTGAACACCCCACTCACTCGGGCGAAAACGTGCATTCGCTCCATCAGGCTCAGGTTTACCAAATTCTTTTTGAATATCATAATCAATGAGTGGAATTTCAAGTAGCACGATGTCTCCACGAGAACAAGCGATGGTAGGACGTTTCGTATCGTAAACCCATTTACCATAGCCATTTTCTTCCTTAGGATCAAAGCGCATAACTGGACCTACATGCTGATCCCATGCCAATTCCATTCGAGGAGGCTCCATCGCAGTTACCCACATTCCTGCAACCTGTACAGGATGAGGAAAACGTACAGCCTCTAATCCACGTAAGCTAAAGGGTACTTGTGGCTCGCCGTTGTCAAAAGCATCGTAACGACTAATTAAACTCCCTTTGGGAATCAACAGTTCGCCATATTGTGCATCTTGAGATAAAACGAAATGACTGCGACGTTCCTTGTAATGCTGCTTAAGAGCAATCTCATACTTTACCGATTCAGTCATATAAAATAAATAACCTGCCCACAGGTCACATATTAATGCCACTAGCGTAATGAATAATGTTTTTTGAGAGAAAAACCTCACAGGCTTTTGAGCCTTATTTCGCCAAAAGAATAGTGCTTTCACTAATAAACCTAGCGTTAGTACAACACCAATCAATGGAGCAATAAACAACAAAAAAATTGCAAAAACCGAGAATGTCTGTACAGGTATCATAATTGTTAAATCTTTAATTTCATTTTTTCAAAGGTGGGTCGCCAAGAAAATTGTATATAAGAGTATTAAAAACAAGCCTTATGATGCACAGACACTATTTTATAGCCTTAGCATTTTCACACACTAAATTAAGCATAGCTAAATCATTATCACGCGTGGCTTTCATTACTTCACTCTTTTTATCGCTCTTGTACTTAAGTTCACCATTATTTTTATCACCAATCATAAAGTCTAAAATCTGTATCGTCTTATGTGAACAGTCAAAAGCCATATGGAATTGTGCGATATTATCTTTATCAAAATCACCTGTATAAAATTTTGTTTCAGGTACGCCAACTAGTTTTCTGGTAGCAGTAATTTTAAATTTACTTTTACTTGGTAAATAAAATTCGATTGAATCTAGTTCAAAAGCATAAGCGATATCTTCTTGTTGATAATAAACTTCTTCTGCTTGAATGCTATTTGAAAAAGCTGCACAGGTAGCGAAAATTAGGCTAAAAATTGTTTTTTTCATTTACTAAAACTCATACATAATTTTTTGTTGCCTGATTTTATATAAATGAAAGGTCTATGAATATAAAAAACATTTGTTATTAAGTGATATATACAGTTAATATATCCTTTGAATAAAAGTATCCCCCTTCTCAAAGAGGTTCATATGTTGGAGATAGTAATCATCTGATAATCACTCTCAATTTCTATTATTGAGTTGATTATCAATGTTGCAATTTTTCTGTGGTCATATTTCTGATCACCTCTATTTGCACGTTTGATTATTATCAAGGCTCCAACATGAATCTTTCAAAGTTCGAACAACGAACTCTCCATGTCCTTGCTAAAGGCGGACATATTAAATACCAGCGTGACGCATCAGGCACAGTCTATTTCGTTGAATGCTACACACGAGAAGGTTTCGTGCTATCTGATTGTTCTTTAGATGTATTTAAAAAGCTAAAAGCAAAACGTTTAATCAAGTCTAAAAATAGCCAACCTTATCAAATTACATTGTTAGGACTCCAGACGGTCCGCCCTCAACTAGACAATCGTTGATATAACTTGCTATTTATTAAGAGAAAGAAAAATATGAATATTACAATTCGAGATGAACAACCCGAAGATATTAAAAATATCGAAGCGTTGACGAAAGCCGCGTTCTTAAATGAAGAGCATTCTAGCCACACTGAACAATTTATTGTAAATAGCCTTCGTAAACATAAGCAACTTACAATTTCTTTGGTTGCTATAGAAGATGACTTAATTGTAGGTCATGTGGCTATTTCACCAGTTACAATTACGTCAGGTGACACTGGTTGGTATGGCCTAGGCCCTATTTCTGTATGTCCAAAGAAACAAGGAATTGGCATTGGTTCTCTTTTAATGAATGCAGCTCTTCAAAAGTTAAAAGAATTAGGCGGAAAAGGTTGCGTTCTATTAGGTGATCCAAATTATTACAGTCGATTTGGTTTTAAATCTTACCCTGATTTAAATTTACCTGATGTGCCTAATGAATACTTTCAAGCTTTAAGCTTCATTAACCATATTCCCTCAGGTGAAGTTACTTACCATGACGCTTTTACGGCAACTGAATAAATAAGTTCGCTTACCACACATAGTAAAAAGCCTCTATTTATAGAGGCTTTTTTTCAATTCAACAATTTATTATTTATGAACCCAAGGCACAGCCGGTGAACCAATCCACGCAGATTTAGCCGGAATATTTTCACCTTTCATGACCAGTGTTAATGGACCTAACACAGCATGATTGCTCACGTTTGCGTTATATAAAATAATACTGCGCGCATTGACCACTACATCATTGCCAACATTTACTTGCCCAATTTTCATAATGCGGTCTTCAAACAAGTGAGTTTGCGGGCCTGAAAAGCTATTAAACTCGGCACGGTCACCAATGCTGACACAGTCAAACTCGGTAATATCAGCCGTATCCATATAAACGTCTTTACCAATACGAACCCCTAAAATACGCAAGAAGAATGGCAACATTGGCGTTCCTCTTAAGTAGTTTAAGAAGTTAGGAATCGCAACTGATTCATATAAGCTGGTAATCCCTTCACTTAACCATACAAACATGGTCCACATAGGTGCCGAACGCGGTTGATAGCGACCAATCAAAATCCACTTTAATAGCGCAACAATAAGGAAACAGCCAACACCATAAAGCAGCCCTGCGAGCGTTAATGCAACCAGTCCTGTCTCAATATTGTAGTTATTAATCACATCAATAACGTCTAGCACGATCATATAACCCACCCCAATCGCAAGTGCGGCCGGCAATACAATACGAAGCCCTTCAATAAAACCACGCATTAAACGGCGCTTAATACTTGGTTTAAAGGTTAAATGGTCAGGATATTTTTCAGCAGCTTCACGTGCAGGTAACAGCAACGCCGGAGAACCAAACCAAGTTTGTCCATCATACATTTCACGGTTATCTGGTGTTTTTGATTGCACGCCAATTAAAACATTGTCTGGTAACACTGTCCCATCAGCAATATAAGCGCTATTTCCCACAAAACTACGGTTACCGATTTTGGTTGCTTTTAAAGACATCCAACCGCCTTTAATCTCTTCATCACCCAGCATTACAGCATCGGCAATAAAGCTTTCTTCACCCAAAGTCAGCATTTCTGGAATGACCCCGGTTGCGGTAGAAATTTCGGTATTTTTACCTACTTTTGCTCCCAGCATACGGAACCATGTAGGCGCATAAATGGTGGCAAACAAGCCATGTAAGGTTTGCAAGCTGGTTTCTAAAATTTGGGCCGCAAACCATTTACGATAATACGTGCTGCCATGAACCGCATAGGTTCCGGTTTCAAGACGCGGCAATGCAATTTTACGCAGACCTGAAGAAATCACCGCAGTAATCATCATCATCATTGCACTAGCCGGAATCGCTAAAATGAAATAATAAAGCGCGATTTGCAAATGGTTGTTCGGGTTAATATTAAATACATTTACATCTAACCAGTCGACCAAAAGGAAGCTTGGAAAAATTGGAATAAAGAAAAGACAGGCAATGACTAATGCGCTAACGCCATAGTATCCATATTCAGCAATTTTACGTATAAACGATAGTTTAGGTCGCTCTGGCAATTTAGCTTGCTCATCTATATGCCCTATTTTCTGAGCAGGTGTTCCATCCCAAATTTCGCCCTCAGGTACAACCGTGTCATATTCAATTGAAGTTAAGGCATTTACATGGGCCTGTTTTTCTAACACTGTATTTTCTTCTAATACAGCATACGAACCTACATAACTGTCTTGTTTAAGGTGAATTGAACCTAATACCAAGTGGCCATGTTCAACTTTGGCATTTTCTAAATTCACCTGAGAACCGATACTCACGCCATCTTCAATAGTCAGTAAAGATGGCATACGAATATGTACAGAACTAATGGTAACGTCGTGACCGATTTTTGCACCAAGTGCTTTCAAATATAAGTTAAGTAAAGTCGAACCCGACAAGAGATAGACAGGTGAAATATTACTAATACGGTCCGCTAGCCACCAACGGAAATAGGTTAATCCCCATAATGGATAACGCCCTGCGCCAATTCCTAACATTAATAGTCGTTTTACCGTAATCGACAGTACAAAACTGCTCATAATGACACTGACATACACCAATAAAGACAACGCAATCGCATACGGAATACTGTCGCGGGTTCCACCGGTAAAGTAGTGATAGGTAAAGAATGGCGCTAACCACTGCAAAATATTAATCGAGATTAAAACCGGAATAGTAACGAGCTGGGCAATACCACATAACCATTTATAAGTCTGATTACGAGGGTTATCTTGTCCAATTTGGCTATCAAATAAAGTAGGTTCAGGCTGCTCTAACATGAGTGCAGCAATCGCGCCTACTCTTCTCGCTTGATATAAGTTTTGAATGGTCAGATGGCTATATTCCGCATGCTCACGCAGATTTGAAATTAAAACAGCGGCAAGTAGTGAATGCCCGCCTAAATCATCAAAGAAATCGGAATCGAGTTTAATCGGCATGTTTGGGAACAAACGATTCAAAATTTCAAACAAGATTTCTTCAGCTGGGTTCTGTGGCTGGTCAGATTCACTGCGATCTACCACACTTGTGAGCGGTCTTGCTTTTAAAGCTTTACGGTCAATTTTCCCAGATAATAGACGTGGAACTTCTTCAATAATCTCAAAACGATTTGGCACCATATAAGGCGGTAATCGCTGACTCAAGTTATGCCGTAGTTCTTTAATTTCTATAGCTTGCTTTGCATCAATTTCTGGCGCAATAAACGCAATAAGTTGATCAATGCCGTCTTCAGGACGAAGAATAACGGCTGCCGTACCAATTCCGTCAATATCGCAAAGCGCAGCTTCGATCTCGCCAAGCTCTACACGGAAACCACGGATTTTAACTTGGTCATCGGCACGACCTAAGCAGTGTACTTGACCAAACTCATCAATTTTAGCCAAATCCCCAGTACGGTAGAGTAATTCTTCCTCTATACTCATTGCCCAAGGGTTCTCAATAAACTTATCTGCGGTTAAATCAGGTCGTCCTAAATAGCCTTGTGCCACACTTGGACCAAAAATACATAACTCCCCTGTTTCACCTTGCTCGAGCAACTCTCTTTCAGAGTTAATGACCAACATACCGTAGTTTGGTAAGGGCTTGCCAATGGTGACAGGTTTGCCGCGTTCTAATAACTCAAGACTTGCAGAAACCGTGGTTTCGGTTGGTCCATAGGTGTTAAACATTTGATGATGAGGTAATGCCCAGCGGTCAACCAGTGAGTCCGGACACATTTCCCCACCTAAATTAATAATTCTTAAATTAGGTACATCTTCAGGAAATAAAGCAAGTAATGTTGGAACAGCGTGCAGTACTGTAATTTGTTCCTGCTTTAAGGTTTGGCATAACCGCTCAGGGTCACTGACAAGTGACTTCGGTGCAATCCACAACGTTGCACCTACCAAATAAGAAAGCCAAATCTCTTCAAACGACATATCAAAAGCGACTGAAAAGCCTTGATAGACCTTGTCTTGCTCTTGAATACCCAAAATACTATTTTCACTACGTAAAAAGTGACAAATATTTTTTTGAGTAATCACAATTCCTTTGGGTTTACCTGTCGAACCCGAGGTATAAATAATATAGGCAGGTTGATCTGGAGTGGTTTTCGCTAAACTTACACTTTCGCTTAATGGTTTTTGCAGCTCGGTGTTGGTCCATTTTGTTTGCGGCACTTCAGCTAAATGTTCATACCATTCATCTGTAGTAATCATTCCTACCGCTTCAGCATCTTCAAGACATACCGCAATACGGTCCGCGGGCGTATCCATATCAAAAGGAAGCCAAGCTGCACCGCTTAAACAAATGGCCAGTTGAGCTTTTAAAAGCTCAATACCACGCGGCAGCCATAGCCCTACAATATGACCTGGCTTTACCCCTTTTAAAGCCAGATGTTGAGCCATAATTAAGGCTTGCTGATACAGCTCACCATAACTCAGCGTTTTATCTGCTTCAATTAAAGCCGTTTTATCAGGAAGAGTTTGTGCAGTATGAGCAAAAATATCGGCTAAGACTTCATTCTGCAAAAATTCCGGATGATACTTTCCACGAATTACATTTTTCGTGTTCGTTACAAACTGGTTCATTTTTATACTCTCTTAATTTTCTGATTTGGCTTAAATGAAGTCATAATTTATTTTTCTGACCCATTAACGAAATCTAGATAGGCCATAAATTAATTAAGAGAACTTAAAGCAAGATTAAATTTTTTAGTCTTGATGTTTATTCACAGAGTAAGAACCTTAGCCGTTAATTTTAATTTATAAATAAAAATCAAATAGTTAATATTATAATTCTAATTTTATGATTATCTTTAAGATAAAAACGTACAAAACTAATGAAGTAAAAAACTAGAATTCACAAGATTTATATAGTTCTCATTTTAATTAAACTAATAAAAGCTATCCTGTATACAAATTCTCCATATTTTAAACTTAATTGTTTAGCTCTGAATTATTAAAAGAGTTTTTTAAAAATGAAAGAGTGTATTTAAATTTATACATAATGTTTGATTATTAACATTATATTAAAGTTGTATGCATCAATTCTTTTTAACTTATATCTTTATCTGGATTTTATAAAAACTTAACTCCATTGAGCAGATTGAGCGAGCAGTTATTTACACGTTCTACTCATAACTCGACCTACCCTATTTGGTGTGGTGAGTTGTGTGGGTTAAAACGAAGATACTCTTGGAAGGCGAACTAAGATCACCTGTTTCATTTAAGCATGACGAAGTATCTTTATTTATAATATTTGAAAATAGACTTAAAAAATTAAACAGTGGTGCTGGTATGAGTCAACACATAATAACCCCAAAAGAAATACCTTTAGCATTTCAAACCGCTTGGAATAAGCATGATATGCAGGCCTTTGCTGCTCTTTTTGATAAAGATGCGACTTTCGTTAATCGCTTCGGTCACTACGTTAAAGGTGTTGATGAAATTATTGCACTGCATCAACCTATTCATGGAACCATTTATCGTGATTCAACACTAGAGAATGAGCTGATAGACCTCATACCTATGAGTGAGGATATATGTATTTCACATTTTTGGAGCCGCCTCACTGCAGGCGTAGCTCATCCTCAAGGGCCTCATCAGATTGATACTCTCATTCTTACTGTACTCACCAAGAAGAATCATTCTTGGTACATTCAAGCGCTAGAAAATGTCACTTTGACGAACCCTCGAACGGGAGAGACTATACTTAGAAATATATAGAAAGGAGCACGATCATTTTTTTAGTAATTTATATGCATAAAAAAAAGCCCTCGTCATTAACAAGGGCTTTTTAAGAATTTTGGCGGAAGCGGTGTTAGTCAAATTAAACAACCAAACCACTGATAAACATACAAAAAATAATTTAATTTTAGTTTTTTACTGTTATTTTTACTACAATAAAATTTCAACCAATCATTTGTTTATATTTCATTCACCTGACACTATTCTTGCTTAGTAAGCTAATGATTGTAAATTACAAATCATCTTAAACTACCCATTCTAAGACAGTTCATGTAATTTTACCTCAATTAAGAGTTCATTCGAGAATATATTCAATTAGAAGATTTTATATTCCCCGCCCCACGTAGTGGTGAAATGCTTTCCGACATGCCATTGACTACACTAATCAAGCGTATGCATGAACAAGAACTAAAAAATGGCTTAGGCTATATTGATCCAAAACAGAATCGTATAATTACCACACATGGCTTTCGGTCTACTTTTCGTGACTGGTCTGCGGAAAAAACTAATTATGCGCGTGAAGTCTGTGAACATGTATTAGCGCACAAACTACCAGATAAAGTTGAAGCTTCTTACTTGCGTGGAGATTATCTAGATAAACGTAAAGAATTAATGGCAGATTGGGCAGAGCACTGCTCTACGCTTACAGAGTGATGTAACACATAAACCTTGTATTTCGCCTAACCAAATAATAATCTTACCCTTTATATTTATCATAGAGCCAACATGTCAATACAAACTATAAGCAGTACCATAACAAGGTTAAATAAGGAGTTAGCAGATATTACTCATCGAATGAGCTTAGAGCAGAAAAAGGGAGCTGATATAATTTCTAAAATTTTACAAATTCAAAATTCTATCGGGAAGACAACTAGCCCCTCTACATTAAAAACAAAGTTATCAGAAATTAGTAGGAAAGAACAAGAAAACGCTCGTATACAATCAAAACTTTCAGACTTACAAAAGAAAAAGATTGATATTGATAATAAGCTGCTGAAAGAAAAGCAGAACCTTATAAAAGAAGAAATACTGGAAAGAAAAAAATTAGAGGTCCTGACTAAAAAACAGCAGAAAGACGAAATTGAACATCAAAAGAAGCTGAAACGTGAAATTGATGCTATTAAAGCTTCTACCCAATATATTACTGATGTTTCAATATCATCTTACAACAATACAATACCTGAGACGGAACCAGAATATGATTTGTTTATTTCACACGCTTCAGAAGATAAAGAAGATTTTGTCAGACCGCTTGCAGAGACATTACAGCAACTTGGAGTAAACGTTTGGTACGATGAATTCACGTTAAAAGTTGGGGACAGTTTACGTCAAAAAATTGATAGTGGTCTCCGAAACTCTAAATACGGTACCGTTGTTCTTTCAACTGACTTTATTAAGAAAGACTGGACCAACTATGAACTTGATGGCTTAGTAGCTCGAGAAATGAATGGCCATAAAATGATTTTACCGATTTGGCACAAAATTACTAAAAATGACGTTTTAGATTATAGTCCGAATTTAGCCGATAAAGTCGCCTTAAATACTTCTGTAAATAGTATTGAGGAAATTGCCCATCAATTAGCTGATGTTATCTTAAATCGATAAGCGCCTTCTAAAAATTAAAATTTTGACTGAGATTTACAAATAACCTAATTCTCAGTCAACTTTTGAACACCCTACAATTTAGACACTTTACAATCAATAATTTAATTATAACTAAAACAATTTTTTTTGTGATGAGTAATACTGAATTCACAAATATTGATGTATATTGAAACAATAAAACCAAATAATTTATATAAAATCAAAAACTTAAAAAATTCTTCTTTAGCCATTTCCGCCCTTTAATATTTCTTTTGATATAAGAAATCGATTCTTCATATTTGTATCCAAGCCAAATTAATGTTATATATTTAACAAATAAGTTGAGTATACAACATGAAAATATCTTTACTCATATCCTCTTTGCCTACACAGAACACATCTACACGTATGAGAGTATGGCGTTCTCTTAAAGCAAGTGGAGCCGCAATCCTTAGAGATGGTGTGTATTTACTTCCCATTTCTCATAGCGAGAAATTTGATCCTATTGCAAGTGACGTTATTTCAGAGCAAGGCTCTGCGTATGTATTCCATGCGGAGCAGCCTTTAAACCTTGAATTAGCTCCTTTCTTCAGTCGAAAAGAAGAATACGATGTCCTCTATAAACAACTCTCTGAGTTAAGAGATCGTCAATCTAAAGATGAAAAGAAAGAGCTGCTCAAGCAAATCCGTAAATTAAGAAAAAGTATCGATGCACTCGTAGAAATTGACTATTACCCCGATGAGACTCAAGCACAGGTACTAAATGAACTTTCTGCTTTAGAGCTTTCAATAGCTCGACTTGGTGAAGTGAATGAGCCTCAAGCAATACAAGCACATATTCAACTTCTAGATAAAAATAGTTATCAAAACAAAATATGGGCAACTCGTAAGAGACCTTGGATTGATCGTCTAGCCTCTGCATGGCTAATCAAGACTTTTATTGATTCAACTCCTACATTTATTTGGTTAGAAACACCAAGTGAATGTCCAGAAGAAGCTTTAGGATTCGATTTTGATGGTGCAGCTTTCAGTCATATCAATCACTGGGTTACCTTCGAAGTTCTTTTACATAGTTTTAATTTAGAAACACCTGCTTTGAAAAAAATTGCAGAGATTGTCCACTATCTTGATATTGGCGGGATTGAGCCACCCGAAGCTTCAGGCATAGAAACCGTCTTTGCAGGAATACATGAAAACATTACAGATGATGACCAATTATTAGTCGCATCAAATGCAATCTTTAATGGCCTATTGTCTAGCTTTAATAAAAATAGCTCTGTACTGAATGATTAAACGCATCAAATACTTTTTAAATTTCAAAAATTTAGGTGAAATAGCAATGAATACAAATGAAGATTCCACTGCTTTAGCTGAAAGCATTCCCCCACATGAACTTCATGGTGTTTCATTTCGTGAAGCTTTTTGGGTATGGCTTAAAGTAGCTGCGCTTAGCTTTGGTGGACCTGCGGGGCAAATCGCAGTAATGCATAAAATTTTAGTTGAAGAGAAACAATGGATTAGTGAAACGCGTTTTTTACATGCCTTAAATTACTGTACACTTGTTCCTGGTCCTGAAGCACATAAGTTGGCTGTATACATAGGTTGGTTATTACACCGAACACGTGGCGGACTCGTTGCGGGTACTCTCTTTATTTTACCGGGTCTACTTGCATTAGGAATACTAAGCTGGATTTATGCAAGTTATGGTCAGATTAGTATTGTTCAAGCATTATTCTTTGGATTAAAAGCAGCCGTACTTGCAGTAGTTCTTGAAGCTGTCATGCGTGTAGGTCGTCGAGCCTTAAAAAACAAGGTGATGGTCATTGTCGCTATCTTGTCATTTATCGGCATCTTTATCTTTGCTTTGCCTTTTCCATTTATTATTTTAGTTGCTGCGCTTATCGGTTACATCGGAAATAAAAGTGGAAGTAAAGCATTTAACGCCTCCTCATCTCATTCTGACGCTAATAGCTCTAATGCTTCATTAGCAGCTATTGATGCTGCTTTTGCTAAGCAGATCCCAGAGCATGTACAACCTTCCCATACAAGAGCTCTAAAAATTACTCTCATTGGTTTGGTCTTATGGCTCGGCCCACTTATAGCTTTTATTACTTTAATGGGCAAAGATAATGTTTATACGCATATCGCTCTATTCTTCAGCAAAATGTCCGTACTTACGTTTGGTGGTGCTTATGCAATTTTATCTTATGTTGCACAGCAAGCCGTCGAAAACTTCCATTGGCTTAAACCTAGTGAAATGCTGATCGGACTTGGTATGGCTGAAACCACCCCTGGCCCCCTGATTAGTGTAGTTCAGTTTGTAGGCTTTATGGCAGCGTATCGAGACCCAGGATCATTGAATCCTGCCTTGGCTGGTACTCTTGGAGGTATATTAGCGAAATGGGTAACATTTGTACCCTCTTTTCTATTCATTTTTATTGGTGCTCCATATATTGAAGCATTAAGAAATAATAAGGCTTTAAATGCCATACTTTCGACAATTACAGCAGCTGTTGTTGGAGTGATCCTTAATCTATCAGTGTGGTTTGCATTACATACATTATTTGCTGAAGTTAATGTAATTCATAAATATGGAATGGTTTTACAAGTTCCAGTTTTATCCAGCATTAACCCATGGTCACTAATGTTATCAATCATAGCTATGCTTGCTTTATTCCGTTTCAAACTTGGAATGATGACTACTTTAGCTGGTTGCTGCGCTATAGGAATTATTCTTCACTTTTTCGGGATAAGCGGCTAATCACTTATAACTATATAAAAATGTTTTAGTTGGACTTATTTGTCCAACTAAAACAGAGGTGGTCCCACATGTTTGAACAACTAAAAGCTTATTTATAAGTGATACTCTGCTCTAGTTAAGCTACCTTATTTTGTTGTGGTAGCTGGTCA
>NZ_JAKTIM010000035.1:0-80743 GCF_027855455.1 Acinetobacter sp. AOR01_HL
ATGATCTGCCCCCATAAAGTTGGACAGTTAGTTAAGCAGTTTTTATAAACTGGTTTCTATATTGTACAGGGGATAAACCTTGTAGCTTCACCTTGATTCTCTCATGATTATAATAATGAATGTATTCTCGTATCGTTTTCTCTAATTCATCAATTGATTGAAATTTTTCTCCATGAAAGCATTCCGATTTTAATATTCCAAAGAAGCTTTCTATTACAGCATTATCTAAGCAATTTCCTTTACGAGACATACTTTGAATTAAACCATGTTGCTTTAATTGCTGTTGGTAATGAGCCATTTGATATTGCCATCCTTGATCTGAATGGAGAATTGGTTTCTCATGTCGCTTAAGTTTAGCTAAAGCATGAATGAGCATATCTTTCACTAACTCATAATTGAGTTTACGTTGGATTCGGAAGGTAATAATTTCCCCATTAAACAAATCTATAATTGGTGATAAATAAAGTTTTTCACCGTTAACATTAAATTCCGTCACATCAGTTGCCCATTTCTGGTTGGGATGGTTCGCTTTAAATTGCCGTTGCATAATGTTATCAGCCACCGTCCCGACACAACCACTTTTATATGAGCGATATTTCAATGCTCTGATACGTGATTTAATTCCCATGGTTTTCATAAGGCGATATACACATTTATGGTTGATTATTATTCCTGTACTTTTCAGGGCAAGAGTAATTCTACGATAGCCATAGCATCCCTTATGCTTGTGATATATGGACTTAATCTGCTGTTTTAACTCAGTATATTTGTCATTAGAGCGTACAGCTTTCATGTGATAGAAATAAGTACTACGAGCAATCTTTGCAATACTGAGTAAGAGTTTTAATGGATAAATTTGCCTTAATTCTGAAATAACCTGAACAGTGTCTGCAGTACAAAGTGTATTTAAGTACGTTGCTTCAGTTTTAAGGCTTTTAGCTTTTTTAAAAAGGCAACCTCCGCTCGTAAAGCGGTCACTTCATCAATGAGTTCCTGTTGAGATTTATCTTTGTCTTCTTTTATAGGCTTAGTTATTTTGGTTTTATCTTGTTTAACCATATTGGTATAAATCCTCGTAGTATTAAACCCGGCAATCCCTTCTTTATGATACTGAGCGAGCCACCTTCTTAAAATTGACGTCCCGCTCAGATTTAACCGTCTTCTAACTTCTCTTACCGGTATCTTATCAAGAAGCATTTGTACAGCCTTGATTTTAAATTCGGAAGAGTAGTAGGTTTTTTTAGTTTTAACATTCAGGCCATCTTCACCTTGTGCCTTATAGTTTTCAATCCATAAGCGGATGGTTTGGAGATCAACATTAAATTCTTGTGAAAGGATTTTATATCCTTTACTTCCATCTAAATAAGCTTGAATGACTTTTAATTTTAACTCTTTTGAATGCTTCGGAATTGGCATAGGGCACACCTCATAAGTTTAAAAAGTCTAACTTATGGGGTGCAGTTCAGGACGGGAGAGGGACACCTTCGGGTGTGCTGGTTGTTGTACCAGTCCGCGAACCCTTTCTCGTTCTGCCACCATAATTTCTATTCATGTCGGCAGAACTCCCAATAAAAAGGAGTTGGCTTTGCACATCCATTATTTCTTGGCTCTCAATGCTAAAAGCTATAACGACACAGCTTAAAAATTAAAGCAACTTGAATGCCTTAAGGTTGTCAGGCTTAAAGTCATTTTTACTTAAAACTCAGCAACAACAAAACTCGAGATGTGCCAAGCACAGTCTTTACGGCTTTGCTGTGCCTTTTTTTCTCCCAAAAAGGGCACAGGCTTTTTTATCTCTACATACAACAAAAATTTTTATAACGGTAAAACTATGCCAAATTTAGCTCTCCCAACACGTACCTTATATGTTGTAAATAAAGCAATTGATCTGTTTCATCACCGTGGTTTTCACCTTATTGGGGTCGACAGAATAGTGAAAGAATCAGAAATTACGAAAGCGACTTTTTATAATTACTTTCAATCAAAAGAGCGGCTTATTGAAATTTGCCTTATGGTGCAAAAAGAAAAGCTCCAAGAGCAAGTAGTCGCAATGGTCGAGTATGACTTAAGTACCCTTGCCATCGATAAACTTAAAAAGCTTTATTATTTACATACCGATTTAGAAGGGCCGTATTACTTATTATTTAAAGCTATTTTTGAGATTAAAAATAGTTATCCCAACGCTTATCAATCCGCAATGCGCTATAGAACATGGCTCAAAAATGAAATTTATAGCCAGCTTAGAGTGCTAAACGCAGATGCTTCTTTTACCGATGCCAAGCTATTTGTATATATGGTGGAGGGCACAATCATTCAGCTTTTAAGCTCAGATGGGGCAATCGAGCGGGAAAAGATGTTGGATTGTTTTTTAAACTCTTTTGTTAGAAATTTTAGTCCATGTATGTTTACTCATGTCGATGCTAGCAAGTGTTAGCCTGTTCTTCTATGAGGGTTTATATGTAAAAGCTAGACGAGTGGTTTTGAGGGGGGAGAGAAATAATAAATAAAGCCCCCTTAAAAAACTGCTTGTGTACAAAAGAATATAAAAACAGCAAGTAACACTTACTCAAGTGTCATTTTAATCTGTTTGATATTTATACAATATAATTACAAGATCACAAGGATATGAACTGATGAAATTTCTAAAATTTCTAACTTTTAGCACAATTCTTACCTTATCCGCACATAGCTATGCGACAGTAGGTGGTGGACAAAAAATTGAAGTATTGGGCTATCAGCAAAAAGAGAAGAAACTGTATGTATTAAGACATTATGAAGATGGTCGAGGACGCCTACCACAACTCTATTATTATCTATTAAATAGTAAATCACCTGATAAACTGATTGAAGTTAAATCTCTCTATATCAATCCAAAAACACATAAGATTGATTATGATCAAGATAGTACAGCGTTTAATAAGGCGCTTAAAAAAATTAAAAGGAATTTAACTCCCTTAGTCGTAAGTAATAGTAAGACTGTAAAAATTCAAACATTAAAAACTCATCAGAATCAAGTATCAACTTGGTTTGATCCTTCAGGAAAGATCACGCAATATAAAACAGAATATGTTGTAAAATCGCCGTCTTTACAAAGTAAAACCCATGTTGCGGTTCATTACAGCAAAGCAATAAAAATTTCCCAAAATTATAGTGTGCCTAAACACAATAAGAGGTTGGTTGTCGTTAAATATCTGGGGGTTCCAGAAGAAACTGGTTACGATATTGAAGACCCTGTTTTACTACTACCTATAAAAAAATAAGTTTAAGAGCAAATTATTTTCTTGGTTCAAAGCGGCAATATACACAACATCTGTGTATATTCAGCTCAAAACTTATCTCCACTTGGACGTTTTAATTTATAGTTCATCATAAAGCCCAATTTAACAATAACTTATTCATTTTAAAATCTGTTTGATCGTGCAAAAGCTTCCTATTAATTACTTAATAACCCAAATAAATAGTTTTAGTAATTAAATGATTGGTTGAGGTTTTCAACCAATCTATGAATAATGCTTCACCACTATTTAGCTAGCTCTTGGAATATCCAAGGACGAACTTGTTTAGTTTTTTCTTCATAAGCACGAATTGCATCCGCATTTTGGAGAGTTAAACCAATATCATCCAAACCATTTAACAAGCAATGCTTACGAAACGGATCAACTTCAAATTTAAAAGCTTCACCTGTTGGCGTACGTACTTCCTGAGCAGCTAAATCAATTGTTAATTGATATCCGTCATTGGTAGCGCATTCTTTAAATAACTGATCAACAATTTCTTCTGACAAAATGACAGGTAACATGCCATTTTTGAAACAGTTATTAAAGAAAATATCAGCAAAGCTTGGTGCAATAACAGTACGGAAACCATATTCGTTTAATGCCCAAGGTGCATGCTCACGACTTGAACCACAACCAAAGTTAGTACGAGCAATTAAAACGGTTGCACCTTGATAGCGAGGCTGATTTAAAACGAAATCCGGATTTTTTGGACGTACTGAATTGTCTTGTCCTGGATAACCTTCATCTAAATAACGAAGTTCATCAAATAAATTGTCGCCAAAACCAGTGCGTTTAATCGACTTTAAAAACTGTTTTGGAATAATTAAATCTGTATCAACATTGGCACGATCTAATGGTGCAACGATACCTTGTTCAACTGTATAAGCTTTCATGGTTTGCTCCAGACCGAATTAAAATGAACGAACATCAACAAAGTGACCAGCAATTGCAGCCGCTGCCGCCATTGCCGGACTCACCAAGTGAGTACGACCGCCATTGCCTTGACGGCCTTCAAAGTTACGGTTAGACGTCGATGCACAGTGTTCACCCGGTTGTAACTTGTCAGCATTCATTGCTAAACACATTGAACAACCCGGTTCGCGCCATTCAAAACCAGCTTCCAAGAAGATTTTATCTAAGCCTTCTTTTTCCGCCTGTTGTTTAACTAAACCTGAACCCGGAACAATCATAGCTTGCTTAATGGTAGATGCCACTTTACGCCCCTTAACCACCTCAGCCGCAGCACGGATATCTTCAATACGAGAGTTCGTACAAGAACCAATAAAGACACGATCAAGCTGAATATCAGCTAATGCCTGTCCTGCATTTAAACCCATATATTGATAAGCACGCGTCCAGTCATTACGCTGAACATCATCTTTCGCTTGCTCTAAAGTTGGTACAGCTTGTGAAATCGGAATTACCATCTCAGGTGAAGTTCCCCAAGATACTTGTGGTTCGATCTCTGCGCCATTTAACTCAACGACTGCATCAAACACTGCATCTTCATCTGAATGCAATGTGTTCCAGTAAGCAACTGCTTGCTCCCATTGTTCGCCTTTTGGTGTGTAACTACGGCCTTTCACATATTCAATGGTCTTGTCATCAACTGCAATCATACCAACACGCGCACCTGCTTCAATTGCCATGTTACAGACCGTCATACGGCCTTCAATCGACATATCACGGAATACCTGACCACCGAATTCGATTGCATAGCCTGTACCACCAGCGGTACCAATTTTACCGATAATCGCCAACACAACATCTTTTGGTGTTACGCCTTTGCCCAATACGCCATCTACACGCACTAACATGTTTTTAGATTTTTTCTGGATCAAACATTGTGTTGCTAACACATGTTCAACTTCAGATGTTCCAATACCATGCGCCAAGCAACCGAATGCACCATGAGTCGCTGTATGCGAGTCACCGCACACCACAGTCATACCCGGCAAAGTTAAGCCCTGTTCAGGTCCAATCACATGTAAAATCCCTTGGCGTATGTCATTGATATCAAATTCAATAATATTAAAAGTCTTGCAATTATTATTGAGTGTTTGTACAGGAATACGCGACGTATCATCTTCAATACCAGCAATGCCTTGTTCACGCTCTTTTTTAGATGTTGGAACGTTGTGGTCCGGTGTCGCGACGTTTGCACTTAAACGCCATGGTTGACGACCCGCAAGTTGCAATCCATCGAATGCTTGGGGACTTGTTACTTCATTTAATAAATGACGGTCAATGTATAGTAAACATGAGCCATCATCACGTTGTGAGACTAAATGTTCATCCCACAATTTGTCATATAAAGTTTTGCCTGCCATATCGTCTTGCTCCATAAGACTAAGTAATTTTAGGATGAGATCATCGCGCGATTTTGGAGCTAATTTATCACTTCATAATATACTTAGTGTTCGCATGTAGCGAAGAGGGCTTGACGTTTTAAGAAATGTAAGATGTTTATTAATAACGGTTATGCTTCTTGTGCCCAAAACCTCGAGTCTTTTATGATGTGTCATACTTTAAAGTGTTTCAAATTGGTTTTAAGTGTTAAAGAAAAAGTCATAGATAGGGAAATTGGTGACGTGTGATGCATATAGAAAATATTATTCGTAAACTGGATTTGGTCACCTTAACGATTTTCCAGTCCGTTTGTGATGAAAAATCTCTGAGCAAGGCCGCTGAAAAAAATATGATTGCGCTGTCTGCCGCAAGTAAGCGTTTGACTGATTTGGAGCATTTGATTGGAACCAAACTGTTTATTCGTGATGGTAAGGGCATGCAAATTACACCTGCTGGTGAAAGCCTGCTTTATCATTGCAGAACCATCTTAGACTCGGTTTATAAAGCTTCGGTTGAGTTAGAAGAATACAAAATAGGCATTAAAGGTTTTGTACGATTACAGGCAAATTTATCAACAATCATTCAGTTTTTACCCGAAAGCCTACATCCTTTTATTGTTGAAAACCCCCAAATTAAGATTGAGCTTGAAGAACGCCCTAGTATAGAAATTATTCAAAATGTAAGTAATAAAATTGCTGACTTAGGAATCTGCATTGCTGAGAATTTATCAGAAGATCTGGATTATTATCATTATCGTAGCGATCGGCTGGTCGCGGTCATACAAAACCAGCAATATTTAAGTGAACAGAAAATCATTTCCTTTGAAGATGCATTAGATTACGACTTTATTGGTTTACATACTCAAAGTGCGATTAACCGGATTTTGCAGCAAAAGTCTGAAGCGTTAGGAAAGCAGCTCAAACTCAGAATATTGGTAACAAGTTTTGATGCCGTTTGCCGTATGGTGCAGGCGGGTATGGGGATTGGGATTTTGCCTCATAAGGTTTTTGAAATCTTTGGTAAACCCTTAGGATTGGCAAGTGTAGAGTTAACCGATGATTGGGCAAAAAGAGACTTATATCTTGTGTCCAAGCATGATGAGTTTTTAAATCCAGTAACTTTGCTTTTAAAACAATATTTTATGCATCCCCATAAAGAAATTATTCCTAAATGATTTTATAGGTTTCGCAAACCACGAAGACTTGTTGATGTTTTAAGAATTGTATTACTGCTCATTGCGCCATAAATTTAATTCTATCGGAAGTAGATATAATATGGATTGTTATGAGTCTAGCCCTTGAAAAAATAAAAGTCCTAGAAATAGGAACGCTAATTGCAGCTCCATTTGCAACACGCATTCTTGGTGAGTTTGGTGCTGAAGTCATAAAAATTGAGCCTATTGGCAAAGGCGACCCACTTCGTAAATGGCGTAAGTTACATCACGGAACATCTTTGTGGTGGTATTTACAGTCACGTAATAAGAAATCTTTAGCACTTAATCTTAAGTCACCGGAAGCAATTGCTTTAATCAAAAAGATGATTGTCGATACTGACATTCTGGTCGAAAACATGCGTCCTGGTGCGCTTGAAAAGCTGGGGTTAGATTGGGAAACCCTAAAATCAATTAATCCTAAACTAACTTTTGTTCGTATATCTGGTTATGGGCAATCTGGCCCTTATAAAGACAAGCCGGGCTTTGGTGCAATTGGTGAGGCAATGGGTGGAATTCGTTATACAACGGGTTCTCAAGATTCTGCGCCTGCACGAGTTGGGGTGAGTTTGGGTGACTCACTTGCTTCATTACATGCAGTGATTGGCGCTTTAATGTCGATTGTAAATATTAAAACGAATAACGGTAACGGACAGATTGTTGATGTGTCACTTGCAGAGAGTGTCTTCAATATTATGGAAAGTGTTGTCCCGGAATACGACTTGCATGGTTTTATTCGGGAGCGTTCTGGAGGTTCATTACCGGGTATTGCACCTTCAAATACCTATCGAACCAAAGACAACGCTTTTGTGGTGATTGCAGGAAACAGTGATCCAATTTTTAAGCGCTTAATGCATGTAATTGGTCGTGAAGATTTGGCAAATCGACCTGAGTTTGAACACAACGATGGGCGTGCGCAACAAAGTGATTTACTCGATGCTGCAATTGAATCATGGAGTCGACAGCATTCAATTGATGAAGTCTTGCAACAGCTTGAACAGGCTGAGGTTCCATCAGGGCGAATTTATTCTGTAGCAGACATGGTCAATGATCCGCACTTTAATGCACGTGATATGTTGCTTTCAACCGAGTTGCCTGATGGTCAGGTGGTAAAAATGCCGGGTATTGTTCCGAAGCTTTCTGAAACACCGGGGCAGGTCAAATGGCGTGGTCCTGAGTTGGGCGAGCATACCGAATCTGTTTTAAAACAATACGGTTATCAAGCTGAAGATATTGAAAGCCTACGTGTATCAGGAGTAGTGCAATGACAGCATTTTCCGACTTACTTGTCGTACAAGAAGTCTCTCCACGAGATGGTTTGCAAATTGAGCCGACTTGGGTACCCACGACAAAGAAAATTGATTTAATTAATCAGTTGTCGACAATGGGTTTCTCTCGAATTGAAGCTGGGTCTTTTGTCTCCCCAAAAGCGATTCCGAACCTGCGAGATGGGGAGGAGGTTTTTACTGGAATTACACGCCATAAAGATATTATTTATGTTGGACTAATTCCAAATTTAAAAGGCGCACTTCGGGCAGTTGAAGCAAATGCAAATGAGTTGAATCTTGTCCTCTCTGCTAGCCAAACCCACAACCTTGCCAATATGCGTATGACAAAGGCTCAATCGTTTGCAGGATTTACCCAAATTGTGGAGCAACTACAGGGTAAAACACAGTTTAACGGAACTGTTGCAACAACCTTTGGCTGTCCATTTGAAGGCAAGATTAGTGAAAAAGAAGTGTTTAGCTTAGTTGAACATTATTTAGAGTTGGGTATTCATAACATTACACTGGCAGATACCACTGGTATGGCAAACCCAGTGCAAGTGAAAAGAATTGTTTCTCACGTTTTATCGTTAATTTCACCTGAGCAGCTGACCTTACATTTTCATAATACACGTGGATTGGGATTAACTAATGTTCTTGCAGCTTATGAAGCTGGAGCAAGAAGGTTTGATGCCGCATTGGGTGGATTAGGTGGGTGCCCATTTGCACCAGGGGCTTCAGGAAATATCTGTACTGAAGATTTGGTCAATATGTGCGAAGAAATGGGAATACCCACCACTATTGATTTGAATGCTCTTATTCAACTTTCCAGAACCTTACCAGCTCTTTTAGGGCATGACACGCCAAGCCAGCTTGCCAAGGCGGGGAGAAATACAGACTTGCATCCTATACCGGATTACATCAAATCACTTAATTAAGATACGTTACTCAAGTTAGTTCGAGATAAGACGATATTCGTATCGTCATCGGTCAACTCGTCTTTAAAAACTTGAGAAGACGTGTTTTGAGGCTCATTTTCAGGAGAAAATAAATGAGTTTAACGCAAAGCATGGAATTATCGGCTGAAGCAACTGCCGAAAAGCAATTAATAAAAAAAGTCGCATGGAAAATCATGCCATTAATTATGGTGTGTTACCTATTTGCCTTTTTTGATCGTATCAACATCAGTTTTGCCAAATTTCAGTTACAAGCTGATCTATCCCTAAGTAATACGGCTTATGGCCTCGGTGCCAGTTTGTTTGTAATTGGGTATGTAATATTTGAAGTACCTAGTAATTTATTGCTACATAAATTTGGTGCGAGAAAATGGATTGCGCGCATCATGGTTTCTTGGGGTGTTGCAACGGCCTTAATGGTGTTTGTGACTACAGAGTGGCAATTTTATGTATTACGTTTCTTGATTGGTGCAATGGAGGCGGGCTTTGCTCCGGGTGTGCTGTATTACATGACGCTTTGGTTTCCTCAAAGCTATCGTGGTCGAATTATTTCATTATTTTTCCTTGCTTCTGCATTTTCAGGCATCTTTGGGGGACCAATTTCAGGGGTGTTATTGTCATCACTTGATGGTGTGATGAACATGCGTGGTTGGCACTGGTTATTCCTATTAGGAGGTATTCCGTGTGTTCTGTTGGGTCTCTGTGTTTTAACTTATTTAAAAGACCGTATTGATGATGCACAATGGCTATCTGCTTCAGAAAAAGTGCATTTAAAACGCTTGGTTGAACCAAAACAACCAGAAAAAGCGACCCATTCATTGTGGGCAGCAATTAAAACTCCAGGCTTCTTGGTTTTGAGTCTGAGCTACTTTCTGATTCAAGTTGCATCTTATGGACTAAATTTCTGGGGACCACAATTAATTAAAAGCTCAGGTATTGATGATACCAAGCTCATCGGCTTGTTGACAGCAATTCCATATATTATGGGGGCAATGACCATGGTGATCGTGGGTCGTTTGGCCGATAGAACGGGTGAGCGCTTAAAATTTACAGTAGGGTTATTGTCTTTCGGTGCAATTGGTTTCTTTACTGCGGGTTTCTTTGATACCAATCCTATTGTTGTGGTCATTTCGCTTGCTTTATTAGGAGCGGGTATTGTTGCAGCAATTCCTTCTTTCTGGAATTTACCACCAAAGCTTCTGGTTGGAGCTGGGGCGGGGGCTGCGGGTGGTACAGCGCTCATTAATACATTAGGGCAAGTAGGGGGAATTGTTAGTCCTATTATGGTTGGCCATATTAAAGACATAACAGGTAGTACAACGCCTGCGCTGTATATTATTGCAAGCTTATGTGTTGTGTGTATTGCACTACTAATATGGGCTACGCCAAAACGGTTAAAAGAGAAAGGTTAAACGATTCACTCATGCTCAAAGCCAGTTGGATGGCTGGGCATGAGTGCAGTTAATATGAAAATAACCTAATAGTTAAAAAATAAAATTTATAGCCAACTTATAAAACTAAAAGCCAATGTGACTTGTCAAAAAGTGGGAACTTTTACATTTTTCGTTCCCATGCTTTATTTATCTCTATTCAAATGTTAATAAACTTAATACTAACCTCACGGTACTTAACTTATATGGCCCAGAAATAAATATTATATTAAGGCTTATCACTATTAGATTCAGAAATTTCGGGATTTTATTTACTTAGCTAATCTTGAACATAATTCCATCAATATAAGTAATACTCTTTTTATAGGATCAAACTTTTCTTTATAAATGCAGCTATATAATTTACACAGGATGAAGAATGAATAATTTGAATTTTAAAACGCTAAAGAAGTACTGGCTGCGATTCGTGGGTATTGCTGTAATCGCAGGCGCTTTAGTATTAGCATTTGCTTGGACCGCTGGTCTATTTGGACATCGCACCACAAGCAAAACTTTTTTGGGTGACACATTAAAAAACTTTGATCCCGGATATCGACGAGCACATGGTAAAGGTATTTGTTTTGATGGCACTTACCATAGTAATGGTGTGGCAGCAGCACTCTCTAAAGCCACTGTATTTGCCAAGTCTGATATACCAGCAATTGGCCGATTTTCTATTGGAAGCGGTAATCCGCATGCGGCAGATAATTCTACCGCAACAGTGAGTATGGCTTTATTACTTTCTCCAGCCGATCATTCGCAGTGGCGCATGAAATTAAACAACTTTCCTTATTTCCCGACGCGAAATGCTGAAGGTTTTTTGACGCAGCAAAAAGCATTTAAACCGGTTCCGTCTACTGGGAAACCTGATCCAGCCCTTGTTGAGGCGTTTTTAAAAGAATATCCCGAAGCACGTAAGTCTATTGAGCAAAAGGCCAAGATGCCATTAACTGGTAGTTTCAGCGGTGCAGAATTTTATGTCGTAAATGCCTTTATATTGCGAGCGGCCAATGGACAAGAACAGCCAGTCCGTTGGTCTATGCGTCCTCATTCAAAATTTATTAGTCTGACCAAAGAACAACGTGATCAAGCTGATCATGATTTCTTATTTAAAGACATCAAAAAACGTTTGGCTGAAGGACCGCTCTATTGGGACTTAGTTTTGCAACTTGCCGAGCCGGGAGACCCGGTGAATGACCCATCTCAGCCTTGGCCAAAAGACCGTAAAGAAGTTATAGCCGGAACATTAGAAGTCAAAAATGTGACTGATCAGGTAAATGGCGCTTGTCGTGATATTAACTTTGACCCAACTTTGGTGCCACCCGGAATTGAGTTATCAGATGACCCAGTACTTGCAGCACGAGCGGCTATCTATTCACAGTCTTACAATGCTCGATTACGTGAAATTGGATTTGGCAAAGCAACGGATGCCGTGGGCAAATAGGAGAGATGAACAATGCAAAATAAATCTAACGATAATGCTCCACGTCATTTTAATTTAACTGCTCGAATACTACATTGGCTTATGGCGGCAGCAATTCTGGCTATGCTATTTATTGGGGTAGGTATGACCACCTCAATGACTTGGCGTCCGTGGTTAATTGATATTCACCGTCCTTTAGGAATCGCAATCTTACTATTGGTCATCATAAGATTAATAAATCGACTCTGTTATCCAATTCCACCTTTGCCGCCGTCTGTACCACGCTGGCAAGCGTTTCTTGCTCATGCATCACATTGGCTACTTTATATTTTGATGTTTAGTTTGCCATTGCTCGGATGGGCGACGCTATCGGCAGGTAATTGGCCTGTCACTTTATTTCCGGGTTGGGACCTTCCACCTATAGCACCAACCAACTCTACGCTTTACGCTTGGTTCCGTACATTACATGGAATTTTGGCTTGGCTATTATTTGCTGTCGTGATTGGTCATCTGTCCGCTGCGTTATTACATGCATGGATTTATCGCGATGGCGTATTTTCGAGTATGGCTTTGGGGCCTTCTTCTAAAAAAGAAGAAGCTGATTAGTTTGCTTGAAAGTTTTCGATTGAACGATGAGTTAATGGTGAGGTATAGGGTTTATTTAAAACATATAAATAAGCTCGCTGATGTAACAACTTAAAATAGAATTGATTTCTCAAGTTGAGAAATCAATTCAGCAATTTAGATCCCTTCAACAAAACTCACCATGACATCACAGCAGCCTTGGCGTTTACTTTTGGCAAGCTGATATTCAGGTGAAAAATAACATTCACGTGCAGTTTCCATATCTGGAAACTCAATCACCACGTGGCGTTCAAACTCTTGTCCTTCTAAGACTTCAGAGGCACCGCCACGCGCAAGAAACTTGGCGCCGTACTTTTGAAAAGCTTGCGGAGCAGTGGCCATATATTGTTTATATTGTTCCATATCATGAATGGTGACATGAGCAATCCAGTACGCAGACATATCGTATTTCCCTATAACTTATTCAATAAAGGTTTATTTACCTTTTCCTAAAATTTGCGACTTCACGCATCTAAAATATTTTTTGCGACAGCAGCAGCTTCAGCAATATGTTCAGCAACAGCTTGTTTTGCCTTTTCAGGGTCTTTGTGAAGATAGATGGCCTCACACATATTTTTAATACGTTGATAACCTGAAATTTCACGTTTTGTTGATTTCATGGTCATGGCACGAAGACGGCTAATTCGACCGTTTAAACGTTGAACCACTTCCCAAGCAATATGGTGATTGGCTGTAGTAAAAATAGTTTCATAAAGCCGGGTAGAGGTCGCAATAATGAGATTGATGTCATCGGCGGCAAATGCAGCTTTAAGATCTTCTAATAGAAGTTTTAATTTTTCAGCAGTTTTTTCATCTAGATTTTTAGTGCAGTCAACCACAGCACTTTGCTCTAACAAAAGACGAATTTCATAAATTTGTGAAGCGATGTCCCAGTTAAGTAGTGAAACAATAGGGCCTTTGTTTGGCAAAATCTCGACTAAACCTTCTGCTTCCAAATAACGAATCACTTCGCGAACTACAGAACGGCTCACGCCAAGTTCTTCACATAACGTTCTTTCAACCAATCTTTTTCCTGAAGGGAAATAGCC
Organism: Acinetobacter sp. AOR01_HL; assembly: GCF_027855455.1. Lineage (NCBI taxonomy): Bacteria > Pseudomonadati > Pseudomonadota > Gammaproteobacteria > Moraxellales > Moraxellaceae > Acinetobacter > Acinetobacter sp. AOR01_HL. The sequence continues at coordinate 13,585 of NZ_JAKTIM010000035.1, forward strand.
CGTAATAATGGCATTACGCACTTTATCTAAACACAGCTCTCGTAAAGTTACGGGCGGGTTTTCAATTTTAAGATTCATAGGTAATTAAATTTTCCTGTTTTTTAACATGTTGAGTTTCATTACATGTTTTTCAATAAAAATTAGCATAGCAAACTCTTGCTTTTTTTTCAGTATGTATTATGGTATACCATAATACGAATGACAAGATAATTTACTTGCAAGGAAGAGCAATGGAACTCATACGTAAAACTGTGCTTCATGTAGAAACCACTTATGTAGATGGCGGCAAAGAAGCAGCCAAGCCTTTAAAAATGGTGGCAGCAGCAGCGGTAATTAAAAATCCGTGGGCAGGGCAAGGTTATGTAGAAAACCTAACACCGGAAATTCGTCGCATTGCGCCGATCTTAAGTGAGCACTTAACCAAGCTTATTCTTGATGAAGTCGGTTCGGGCGAGGCTGTTGAAGCTTTTGGTAAAAGTGCAGTGGTGGGCTTAAATGGTGAACTTGAGCATGCATCAGCTTTAATTCACACCTTACATTTTGGTAATACTTACCGTAGCGCTGTCGGTGCGAAATCTTATTTGGCATTTAACAATACCCGTGGCCCAGCAAATGCGCCGATTTTAATTCCAATGATGGATAAAAATGACGAAGGCCGCCGTTCTCATTACTTAACATTTCAATTTGCAATTCCAGATGCACCTGCTGCCGACGAACTGGTTGTTGTGATTGGTGCAGCAACAGGTGGTCGGCCACATCATCGTATTGGTGATCGTTATAAAGATTTGGAAGAGTTAGGTCATGATGTCAAAAACCCTGCAGCTGTCAAATAACCGTATTGCTCACTATTTTGAGCAAGGCGAAGGAGAGCCTCTGGTTCTGATCCATGGAGTGGGAATGCAAGCTGCGGCATGGTATCCACAAATTGAATATTTTTCTAAACATTATCATGTGATTTCAGTAGATATGCCGGGACATGGTCAAAGTACCAAATTACCGGCAGACGCAAAATTACAAGATTTTGTTGAATGGACCATCGAATTTATTACAGCCTTAAATTTAGGCCCGGTAAATTTAGCAGGGCACTCAATGGGATCACTCATTACGACAGGCGTCAGTGTTACCCGTCCTGATTTAGTTAAACGGATGGCTGTACTCAATGGTGTGTATAAACGGACACCACAGGCACGTCATGCAGTCATCCAAAGAGCTGAAGAGTTAAAAACAGGCCGTATTGATGTTGAAACTCCGCTACAACGCTGGTTTGGTGAAAGTGAAGTCGAGCGTATAGCAGCTGCCAAAGTAAAAACTTGGCTCGAAAATGTCGACTTATCTGGTTATACCACTGCGTATTCTGCGTTTGCACAAGGCGATGAAACTTATGCAGATGACTGGTCAAAGATCACTTGTCCTGCTTTGGTGTTGACCGGTACGGATGATCCGAATTCAACTGCAGAAATGGCAATACAAATGGCAAAACAGGCAAAGCATGGCACTGCAATTGTCATTGAAAATGAACGTCATATGGTGAATTTAACTGCACCTGACAAAGTGAATAATGCAATGCAAGCGTGGTTGGAAACCAGCGTTTAATTTGCCACACATTGCTGAAGGAATATAACAATGAGTGAAATGGATACTATCAATAAAATGCGTGAACTACGTGATGCCTTCGGGTCATTTATGACGGGCGTTACGGTGGTCACAACCTGTAAAGAAGATGGAACGCCACTTGGCTTTACAGCGAACTCTTTTGCTTCGGTGTCTTTGGACCCAGCTTTACTTCTAGTGAGTATTGCCAAGACATCAAGCAATTATCATAACTTTGCAAATACCCCTCATTTCGCAATCAATATTTTGGCAGAAGAGCAAAAGGATGTTTCAAATACCTTTGCTCGTCCAAGCGAAGACCGTTTTGCAAATCTTTCATGGTCAAAAAGCGCTTGCCAAAACCCGCTGATCGATCATGTCAGTGCATGGTTTGACTGTACAACCTACCAAGTTGTCGATGCAGGTGACCATGCGATTTTAATTGGTAAAGTTGAAGATTTTGCTTCGACCGGTTTTGCAGGGCTTGGTTATTATCGTGGTGGATATTTCACACCAGCCAAACTTTCTGCCGAGGTGATCTCTGGCCCTAAAGTGGTAATGAGTGCCATTATTGGACATGAAAATACTATTTTACTTGAAGAAACTGCCGATCATAACTGGACTATTCCCCATGTCATGGTAGATAAAGACGGTGCAGATAAAGCGCTCGAGAAAATCTTTGCACAATATCAGCCAGATGCTTCTGCCAACTTCATTTACTCTGTATATGAAAACGTTGAAAACCAGCAGCAATATATTTCATTTTTATGCAACACACCCGTAGCTCAAGCCACTAAAGGTCAGTTTGTCGATTTAAATGATCTTGAGAAACTTGAGTTTGTAGACAGTGCTTTAGAAAGTATGCTGATGCGCTATCGCAAAGAAAACCATTTGAAAACTTATGGTGTTTATTACGGAAATCAGACAACAGGTACAGTTCGTCAAATCGTTAAAGAGGAAGTTTAATCATGCGTTTTTCATTATTTGTGCATATGGAACGTGTTTCTGATCAGCAAACCCAGAAGCAGCTTTATGATGAAATGATTGAGCTTTGTCAGATTGCAGATCGTGGTGGTATGCATGCGGTTTGGACAGGTGAGCACCACGCCATGAACTTTACCATTGCACCGAACCCATTTTTAAATCTGGTCGATTTAGCGAATAAAACCAAAAATGTTCGTTTAGGTACAGGTACGGTGGTAGCGCCATTCTGGCATCCGATTAAACTTGCAGGTGAAGCTGCAATGACCGACATTATTACCAATGGCCGTTTAGATATTGGTATTGCTCGTGGTGCTTATTCGTTTGAATATGAACGTATGGTTCCGGGCATGGATGCATGGAGTGCAGGTCAGCGTTTACGTGAAATGATTCCCGCAATTAAAAACCTTTGGAAAGGCGATTATGAGCATAACGGGGAATTTTGGCAGTTTCCAAAAACCACCTCAGCACCTCAACCGCTTCAACAACCGCATCCACCAATTTGGGTTGCTGCCCGTGATCCAAATAGCCACGAATTTGCTGTGCAAAATGGCTGTAATGTACAGGTAACGCCGTTACATTTAGGTGACGAAGAAGTTGAAAAACTCATGGGACATTTCAATGCAGCTTGTGAAAAGTTCAGTGATGTACCGCGTCCGGAAATTATGTTGCTCCGCCATACCTATGTGGCAGATAGTGAAGAAGATGCTCAACTGGCAGCAGATGAAATCAATACCTTCTATAACTACTTCGGCGCTTGGTTTAAAAATGAGCGTGAAATTAAACAAGGTTTAATTGCACCTTTAAGCCCTGAAGAAATTGCTGCACATCCTTTTTATACACCAGAAGCGATGCGCAAAAATAACGTGATTGGGCAAGCCCAAGAAGTCATCGATCGCTTAAAAGCCTATGAGACGATGGGCTATAACGAATATTCTTTCTGGATTGATACAGGCATGAGCTTTGAACGTAAAAAAGCCTCATTAGAACGTATGATCAATGAAGTTATGCCGGCATTTGCATAGAGGCGAATATCATGACAGCAGACTTTCAGCTTTATATTAATGGTCAGTTTGAATCTGGTGCAGCGACGTTTGAAAGTATTAATCCTGCAACAGGTGAAGTCTGGGCACACATGCCGGAAGCTCGAACCGATGAAGTCAACCGAGCAGTTCAGGCGGCATCTCGGGCATTAAAAGCACCGGAGTGGGCAGGTTTAACGGCCTCCCAGCGTGGTAAATTGCTCTATAAGTTGGCTGATTTAATTGAAAAAGCTGCACCGCAACTTGCCCAAATTGAAACCAGTGATACGGGCAAAATTATTCGTGAAACATCGAGCCAGATTGCCTATGTCGCTGAATATTATCGCTACTATGCAGGTATTGCCGACAAATTAGAGGGCAGTTTTCTACCGATTGATAAGGCAGACATGCAAGCATGGATTGTTCGTGAACCAGTAGGTGTGGTTGCTGCAATTGTTCCTTGGAACAGTCAGTTATTTCTATCGGCAGTAAAGGTTGGCCCAGCTTTAGCGGCAGGTTGTACCGTCGTGCTAAAAGCCTCTGAAGACGGCCCTGGACCATTGTTAGCCTTTGCCAAATTAGTCCATGAAGCGGGTTTTCCGGCTGGAGTGGTCAACGTGATTACCGGTTTCGGACCTGAATGTGGCGCCGTGCTGAGTAGTCATCCTGATGTTGCCCATGTTGCGTTTACAGGTGGTCCAGAAACAGCAAGGCACATTGTGCGTAACTCGGCTGAAAATCTTGCAAAAGTTTCACTCGAATTAGGTGGCAAATCACCATTTATTGTATTTGCTGATGCAGATATTCAAAGTGCGGTAAATGCTCAGGTCGCTGCTATTTTTGCTGCTACTGGGCAAAGTTGTGTAGCAGGTTCACGCTTACTGGTTGAAGAAAGTATTAAGGATGAATTTGTTCAGCGTTTGGTTGAGCGTGTACAAACCATAAAAATTGGTTTACCCCATGAAATGGCAACCGAGTTTGGACCACTTTGTACCTTACGCCAACGCCAAAAAATTGAGCAAGTCGTTGCAAGTTCAATCCAGCAAGGGGCAAAACTTCTTACTGGCGGGAAAAGCCTTGAGCGAGCAGGGTATTACTATCCACCAACCATTTTAGATTGCACCGATGCCCCTCAAGCAGATTGCATTACCACGGAACTATTTGGTCCGGTGTTATCAGTAGATAGTTTCAAAGATGAAGCGGAAGCCGTGCAAAAAGCCAATAGCACGCCTTACGGATTGGCAGCAGGCGTTTTTACTACCAATTTAAGCCGTGCTCACCGCATGACAAAAGTGATTGGATCGGGAATTGTTTGGCTAAATACTTACCGTGCTGTTTCTCCACTTGCACCTTTTGGTGGACATGGGCTTTCGGGACATGGTCGGGAAGGTGGCGCAAATGCTGTTTTAGATTACACCACCACCAAAACAGTTTGGTTACGTACCTCAGATGAGCCAATTGATGACCCATTTGTCATGAGATAAATCATGACTTGAGGTATGAAAATATAACGGGATTTTAATTTCAAGGATGAAAAAATGAATCAGTCAAACCCATTAATCGCCTAAAGCTTTAAATAGTTGAAAACGTAAAACTAGATGTATCGATGCTTAATCAAGTATTGATTGGACTGGCTTTACCTTTTTCTTGGCTAAAACAATACAAACAGAGAAATGAGCTGTTTGTAAAAGGAAATAAAAAGATGAAGCCGAGTCATATTGAAATGACTTTGGCTGGGCAGATTTTTTGATGTTGAGGAAATGAATTCCTCAAAGAGAGATTAAGGATATGAGCCAAAACGAAAATAGCAATAATGCTTTCGCTATCGAAAGTCATTCTATTGATTATGTTGCTCCCTCTGAACGTAATGGGAAAGTTCGCGATCTATTCACATTATGGTTTTGTACCAATATTGCACCGCTTGCCGTGATTACGGGTGCAATGTCAATTTTAACCTTTAACCTCAATATTGTAAGTGCATTGCTTGCGATCTGCTGCGGACATTTTTTTGGTGCAGCGATTCTGGCCTTAACCTCTGCACAAGGCCCACAGGTCGGCATTCCTCAAATGATTCAGAGCCGCGCACAGTTCGGGCGTTATGGGGCATTGCTGGTTGTACTGTTTACCACCCTCATTTATTTAGGTTTTTTCATCTCTAACATTATTTTGTCAGGCAAAACCCTTCATACCGTTGTTCCTGCTATTCCTGTGCCGACTGCGACCGTGATTGGTGCAATTGCAGCAACCACAATAGGCGTGATTGGTTATCACTTTATTCATAAGTTCAATAAAATTGGAACTTGGTTTATGGGTGGTTCGTTGCTCATCGGCCTCATGATTATGGTGCCGCATATTAATGCAGATGTAATTGCCAAAGGCTCTTTCAATATGAAAGGCTGGTTTGCCATGTTTGGTTTGTGTGCGGTATGGCAAATTAGTTTTTCACCTTATACCTCAGATTATTCACGATATTTACCGAAGTCGATTGGTATTTATAAGCCATTTATCTTTACCTATTTAGGCGCATCGTTAGGAACAATTTTTGCGATGGCATTTGGGACGATTGCAGTCAGTATTGGCTCAACGGCAGATGCTATGGAAGCGGTAAAGTCAGGTACTGGGCTGTTCGGTTATGTTCTTATGATTTTGTTCTTATGCAATATCATTGGTCACAATGCCATGAACCTATACGGTGCGGTTCTTTCCTGTATTACCTCTATTCAAACTTTTGCAGGGCAGTGGATGCCAAGCCGAAATATCCGAGTCGTGTTATCAATCATTGTATTAGTTCTAGCGACTTTAACAGCGCTTTGGGCATCAAGTAACTTTATTAGTTTCTTCTTGAATGTGATTTTTGCTCTGTTATTTATTTTGGTGCCATGGGTGTCTATTAATTTATTAGATTTCTATGTGGTGAATAAAAAGTCTTATGACATTCAATCGATCTTTGCACGTGATGGTGGTATTTACGGCAAATTTAATGCAAAAGCGCTTACAGCTTATTTCATTGGGATCGCGGTACAAATTCCATTCTTAAAAAATGCATTTTTCACAGGTGCATTGGCCGATGTAATTCCGGATGCGGATATTTCATGGGTGATTGGATTGTTGGTGAGTCTGGTGGTGTATTACGTCTTTAATCTTGGAAAGATTAAATGTTCTGCACCTGCATTAAACGCAAAATTACCTCAATAAGCATTGTAGTGAAAGGAATCCCACAATGAAAAAAAGCTATTTACAAGCAGCTTTAAGCACTGCATTAATGGCTGTAATCTATCCGAGTTACGCAGGTATAAGTTTTGGAAACACCGATGATGAATACGGCAAGCTCACCGTATCCGGCTATGTTCGCGCTAACTATCAAGATAAACACTATGGAGAGTCTGCTTCTGATCAAAAAATTCGTTTTGATGCTGCGCAGTTAAAACTGGACTACGAGCGTGGACCGTTATTTGGTCATGCGGAATATCGTTGTTATCAATATGACCGTCTATGTGATTTTTCTACGTTAATTGATGGTTATGTAGGGTACAAATTAAATAAAACAGATCAAGTGGTGGCAGGTGTTCAGCCGATTCCATTTGGGCCGGGACGTTTTTGGGGTAATAGCTTATATGGAAGTATGAGCACAACCGCAGGTTTAGAAGATGTTCATAATCTTGGTTTGAATTATCATTTTGAATTGCCGACAGCAACCAAGTTTGATGTGGGTTATTTTGCGGTAGATGGTGGGAACTACACAGGTTCTACCCAAGATTCAGGTCGCTACACTGCAAATTATGTGAGATCAGACGATCCGAATAAAACCGATTTGCAAGAAAAGAACATGTGGGTAGGCCGAGTGACTCAAGATATAAATCTTGGAATTAATGGTTTAACCACACAACTCGGTGGCTCCTATTGGACATCCGATATTGAAAATAAAACTGCTTCGAGTGATGGGCGGCGTCATGCATGGGCACTTTTTGGTAAAGCCAATTATGGCAATTTAAATGTGACTCTTACTGGCGGTAAAAATGATGTAACTAATCAGGATCAGCTTAATCCTAATCAGTCGCTCATGGGCTCTTACGACAGTGAATATTATGTAGCTAACAAAGGAACATTCTATACAGCAGATGTTGGTTATTCTTTCAAAAATGTTAAGCAAATCGGAAACATTACGCCGTACTTTATGTACAGCCATTACGATAAAGATCAGGACAGTATGAAAGATTCGATTCGTAATATTATTGGTGTGTCTATTGACCATAAACAGCTATCTTTGGTGGCTGAATACATCATGAGTAAAAATGACCCATTCATTGGTGGGACTCAAGATTCATTGGCAAAAGGGGATGATAACCAGTGGAATAAGTTGCTTAACTTAACGCTGTTTTATTATTTCTAAAGACATTTAAACATTCGGGCATACCGAAAATTTTTTAAATTAATTTTTGGTATGCCATAATACAAAGTTGATGGTGAGCTATTTAATTTATGTATCGCTCCACTATCAATGCAGAAGATCTTAATAGGATAATGATCATGCAGCTTAATGAACTCGCTTTATTTCGTCAGCAAGCTTTTGTTGCTGGAAAGTGGTGCGATGCAGACCATCAACAAACATCCGAAATTTTAAATCCAGCGACATTAGAGGTTATTGGTACTGTCCCAAATATGGGCAAGGCTGAAGCCGAGCGTGCCATTGAAGCTGCCAAAGAAGCTTGGCCGCTATGGAAAAATAAAACAGCAAAAGATCGATCAATTATTTTAAAAAAATGGTTCGATTTAATCATTTCAAATGCAGATGAATTAGCTTTTATTTTAACGAGTGAGCAAGGAAAGCCTTTAGCTGAAGCCAAGGGTGAAATTTTATATGCTGCCAGTTTTATTGAATGGTTTGCCGAAGAAGCAAAACGAGTGTATGGCGATATTATTCCAAGCCCATATCCAGATGCTCGTATTGTTGTAAATAAACAGCCTATTGGCGTCGTTGCAGCTATTACGCCGTGGAATTTCCCGGCTGCCATGATTACGCGTAAGGTTGCTCCAGCCTTGGCGGCAGGTTGTCCTTGCATTGTAAAACCAGCACCTGAAACACCTTTTACTGCTTTGGCTTTAGTGGACTTAGCTGTGCAAGCGGGTGTGCCTGCTGAAATCTTTAGTGTGATTACAGGTGATGCAGTTCATATTGGGGATGCGATTTTTGAAAGTGATGTCGTACGCAAGTTTACTTTTACGGGTTCAACACCAGTCGGCAAAATGCTGCTTGAGCGTTCAGCAAAAACCTTAAAAAAAGTTTCCTTAGAATTGGGTGGCAATGCGCCGTTTATTGTATTTGATGATGCCGATTTAGATGCAGCAATTGAGGGAGCGCTCATTGCTAAATTTAGAAATGCAGGGCAAACCTGTGTGTGCGTCAATCGATTTTTAGTGCAGGCTGGCATTTATGAAAAATTTATTGCTGCCCTAAGCCAAAAAATCCAAAACTTTAATATTGGTAATGGATTAGAAGCAGGGCACGACATTGGGCCATTAATTAATGCCAATGCGGTGAAAAAAGTTGAAGCTCATATTCAAGATGCATTAGATAAAAATGGTCGTCTTGTGGTTGGTGGTAAAAAGCATAAAGCGGGTGAATTGTTTTTTGAACCGACACTGATTGCAGATGTTACCGCTGATATGGATGTGGCAACCCAAGAAACGTTTGGTCCGCTGGCAGCTGTATTTAAATTTGAAACCGAGCAACAAGCAGTTGAAATGGCAAATGCAACTGAATTTGGTTTAGCCGCATATTGTTATACCAAAGATTTAGGCCGTGCTTGGCGAATGAGTGAACAGCTTGAGTATGGCATGGTCGGAATTAATAAAGGCCTTATTTCAAATGAAGTTGCGCCGTTTGGTGGCATTAAACAGTCTGGTTTGGGGCGTGAAGGTTCTAAATACGGTATTGAAGATTATCTGGAAATTAAATACACCTTGTTTGGAGGATTGAATATATGAGTAATGAAAAATTTGAAAAGGGTTTAGCAATCCGTAAACAAGTTCTTGGTGAAGAATATGTAAATAATTCAATCAACAATGCTGATGAGTTTAATCTTCCTCTTCAAGAATTAGTCACTGAATATTGCTGGGGAGCTGTTTGGGGACGTGAAGAATTAAGTAAGGCTGAGCGCAGTTTAATTAATTTGGCAATGATCTCAGCTTTAAATCGTCCGCATGAATTAAAACTACATGTTAAAGGTGCACTTCGAAATGGCGTATCTAAAGAGAAAATTCGTGAAGTGCTTTTGCAGGTTGCAATTTACTGTGGCGTCCCTGCTGCTGTAGATAGCTTTCGAATTGCTAAAGAGGCAATTAAAGAGTTTGAATCTGAGCAATAAACGTTGCCTTTGAATAATTAAAAAAGCCTTGTTCAAGTGGACGAGGCTTTTTTTATTTTTAAGCTTATTTGTTCAGTTCAGGGGGTAAATGCTGCGCCAAATAATCAATTGCAAGACGGGTTTTTAGCGGCATAAAAGGCAGTGTAGGCCATACTAAATGAATCGGAAAAGCAGTGCTCGACATGGTGTCTAACACTTGTACCAGCTTACTGTCCTGTAATTCATTTTGAATGAGCCAGTCGGGTAGCCAAGCGATACCAGCTCCAGTAAGCGCTGCGTTTTTAATGGCTTGTAAGTCATTTAAAAGAAGTTTTGCTTTGGGTTTAATAAATAAAGGCTCGTCATTTTCCTTTTGAAGTCGCCATTTCTGCATTTGACCAAAATGCGGATCGGCAATAGTCGCGTGCTGGTCTAAGTCTTCAATATGTTCTAGGGGATCTGCTTTATTTAAATAGTCAGGTGAGGCACAAAGTAGCATTCGATGCTCACCAATCGGCTTGGCAACGAGCTGAGTGGTGTCAGGCAATGCCCCGATTCTTATACATAAATCAAAACCTTCTTCGATCAAGTCTGCATTTCGGTCATTAAATGAAATTTCTAACTGTAAGTCCGCATGTTGCTGAGCAAATTTTACCATGAGCGGGGCAGCAAAGAGTTGCCCGAACAGCACTGGCACAGACATTCTTAATCGGCCTGTTGCGTTAATTTTGCCTTGGTCTAATAAAGCCGCCGCATTTTGTATTTCACTTAACGCTCGACAGCTATGTTCATAAAACAAAGCGCCTTCGTCAGTCATGCTGAGCGAACGTGTTGTTCTTTTAAATAGAGCCACACCAAGCTGATCTTCAAGCCGAGCAATATTTTTACTTATGGCTGAGCGAGTTAAATGCAATTGCTCGGCAGCTTTTACAAAACTTCCAGCTTCAACCACCGTCACAAATATAGATATTGCACTTAGTTCATGTTGCATGATTGTTGCCTAAAAGGAACCAATGATAAGAAATAATATCACCACTGTTGAATTTATTGTGGGGTTAATATGGCTTCATCAAAAACGTGGAGATGGTCATGGCTAAAATATTGGTATTAAAATCCAGCATTATGGGTGAGGGTTCACAAACCAATCGCCTAATTGATGTAATGCTTGAACATCGAAAAGACCAAGGTTTGCAAGATGACATTACCATACGCAATTTAGCTGAAATGAATCTGCCTGTATTAGATCTAGAAATTTTTCAGGCGCTTCGTGGGGCTGAAAATGTAAATCAAGACATTCAACGAATCGTTGCTTTGTCGGACGAATTAATTGCTGAATTAAAAAGCGCTGATTTATTGATCATTGGCGCACCCATGTACAACTTAAATGTGCCGACTCAACTCAAAAACTGGTTTGACTTGGTGGCACGAGCAAGACAAACATTCCGCTACACCGAAACTTATCCTCAAGGTTTGGTTGAAGGAGTAAAAGCGGTGGTGGTAAGTAGTCGGGGTGGTATTCATGTCGGCCAAGAAACTGAGGCAGTCACGCCTTATCTCAAAGCAGTGTTAGGGCTAATGGGCATTCATGACGTCGATTTTATCTATGCAGAAGGCTTAGACATGCAGGCCTATCGCAGCAACGCTTTAGATTTGGCAAGCCAGCAAGTTAAAGAATTCGCTGTTTAAAATTATGAGTTGAAACTCTTGTACCTCTAATTGATGACGAGAGTTTCTAAGTCTATTTAAATTACATTTCTAAGTTCATTTGCCGTGTTACGCAGCAATGGCAAAATTTGCTGAACCAAATAATCTTCTTGTATGCGGTTGGTTTGAGACATGCAGTTAAGTGCTGCCACTGCTTGACCTTGTGCATTAAAAACGGGCACGGCAATCGCAATTACGCCAAGCTCATGTTCTTCTTTGGAAAGGCAATAATCCGATAATGAAATACCCTTAAGCACTTCAAAAAACTTTGACTCATCTATTATGGTAAAAGGCGTTAAACGTTTTAAACCGTAATTTTTTACCCACGCGTGCTGAGCTTCTTCGGGCAGTGCTGCCAGCAATACTTTACCTGTAGACGTGGCATGGGCAGGCAGTCGGTTTCCTAAGTGCATGCCATAAGGACTTACACGCAAATTATCTTGCTGTGGTAAATAACTACGGGCAATTGGCACCACTTCGTTATCGTCTAACACCACAATCGAAAAAGTAAGTGATGTCTGCGCGCACAAAAGATTTAAAAATGATTGAGCAACTTTAGGCAGGTGGGCAGAGCTTAGATAAGAACTCGAAAAGCGCAGCACGCGATGAGTGAGCCAAAAGTAATGTTCATCTGTTTCTAAATAGCCTAGGTATTTTAAAGTTTTTAGGTAACGCCTTGCCGCTGTACGACTAATACCGGTTCGTTCTACCACTTGAGTGACATTAAGCCGTTGCCGATCTGTTCCAAAAGCTTCCAATAAAGCCAAGCCTTTTGCTAATCCTGCAATGTAGTCATCTTGACGAATTTTCTCATGCGAGTTCGGGTGCTCTAGAAAAGCATCGAGAGAAGGCATCCTTTCATTCCTGTTATTTTGGTTGTTTCTGTCCGCTATTCGGACAAACTAAATGATAAACGGTTATTTTCGTCTTGGATACATAGTGAACAAAACTTAAAGCCAGTAATTTAAAAGTCAGGATGAAACAAGGATGAAGTTATGGATATTTTAAAGACACAGGTTGCAATTATTGGTTCTGGACCAGCAGGGTTATTGCTTGGGCAACTTCTATATAAAGCTGGAATTGATCATATTATTGTTGAGCAACGTAGTGCTGAATATGTGGCTTCACGGATTCGTGCAGGAATTTTAGAGCAAGTTTCGGTCGATTTACTTAAACAAGCAGGCGTTGACCAAAACTTAAAAGAAAAAGGATTACCACATTCGGGCATCGAAATCTTAACCAATGGTGAAAAGCATCGGGTTGATTTGGCTGCACTCACAGGTGGAAAACAAGTGACAGTATATGGTCAGACCGAAGTCACCAAAGATTTAATGGCTGCGCGTGAAGTAGAGCAGCTTACTTCATTTTATGAAGCTCAAAATGTACAAGTGAAAGATTTCTACACTGCACCAAAAGTTGAGTTTGAGTACCAAGGTAAAGCTTTTCAAATTCAGTGTGACTTTATAGCAGGGTGTGATGGCTACCATGGTGTCTGCCGTGCCAGCGTGCCTGAAGATAAAATTAAGACCTTTGAAAAAGTTTATCCGTTTGGCTGGTTAGGGGTGTTGGCCGATGTGCCACCTGTAGCTGATGAACTCATTTACGTACAGTCAGAACGTGGATTTGCTTTATGTAGTATGCGCTCAGAAACACGTAGTCGTTATTATTTACAAGTCCCTTTAACAGATCACGTCGAAGACTGGTCGGATGAAAAGTTCTGGGAGGAGTTAAAAAACCGCCTAGACCCTGAAAGCCGTGAAAAGTTAGTGACAGGACCTTCTATTGAAAAAAGTATCGCGCCGTTACGTAGCTTTGTGACCGAGCCAATGCGTTTTGGAAAACTATTTTTAGCAGGTGATGCTGCGCATATTGTTCCACCAACAGGAGCAAAAGGCTTAAATCTCGCTGCATCTGATATTGCTTATTTATCAAGCGCACTGATTGAATATTACGCCGAAGGTTCCGAACAAGGGATAAATGAATACTCTGAAAAATGCCTACAACGCGTATGGAAAGCAGAGCGTTTTTCTTGGTGGATGACTCATTTATTGCATCGTTTTGAAACTGAAAGTGAGTTTGACCATAAGATTAAACAAGCCGAGTTGAGTTATGTACTGGGTTCGATTGCGGGTAAAACCACATTGGCCGAAAATTATGTCGGTTTGCCTTATGAGATTAAGCAAATTGATAGTTTTAAGCACGCCAGCTAAAGACTAAGTAAAAATAAAAAGGGCATACAAATGTCCTTTTTTTATAGAAAAATTTAAGTGGGCCGTACTAGCTTAAGAGATTGTTTTGCTTAAAAGATCAGCACTAATAAAAGCTTTTGTCACATTTTTTCAGTATATTGCTATTAATTTCTTTATTTATAAATTCTAAGTTTGTATGGAACAGGACCAAGCACGCATACCTAAATATATTCCTATTCGCGATGCAATTGCCCATGACATTGAATCTGGCGTATTAGAAGCCCACGCAAAACTCCCATCGGAAAGAGTGCTTTCTGAACAATTCCAAACCACTCGAGTGGCTGCACGTGAAGCTTTGTTGGCTTTGGAAACTGATGGTCTGATTTATCGTTTAGACCGCCGTGGTTGGTATGTTCGTTCTCCTCGTATTATTTATCATCCGCAGTCGACTAAAAACTTTAATCAATTTGTGATTGAACAAGGTTATGAACCTTCTACAGAAGTGATTTCGAGTGAGCTGACTCAGGCCACTTCTTGGGATGCCAAGCATTTAAAAGTTGAAAAAGGCCATCCGATTTATTCAGTTTGGCGACGTCGTTGTATTAATGGTCGACCTGTTTTGGTTGAGCATTTACGTGTGAATGCCGAGCTTTTCCCTGAGTTTTTAGCTCACGATCTCAAGCAATCGATTACTTTACTGATGGCAAATCAATATAACTGCCATATCACCAGAGCTGATATTAATCTGTATCCAACAGCTTTATCGGAACAGCAGGCCAAAGCACTGCATGTCAATGTTGGGGCGCTCGGTTTATATATTTGCCGTAGCAACAGAAATGAAGAGGGCGTGATTACCGATGTTGACCAAGAATATTGGCTACACGATGTTTTAGATTTACATTTCGAAGCGCGAGCATAAAAATACAATCTGGTTTAAACCAGATTAATTAAACTGTCATATAAAGCTGTTGAAATACGATCATCAAATAATTGCATTCGATGGTTTGCAGATGAAACAGTATGTTAAACAGACAATTAAACTCGGCACTGCATCAGTTTTAAGTGTGGTGATCGCTATTCAAATGGGATGTTCATCAGCAACATCAAAACAATCAGAAGAAATTACAGTCTATACGGCAGTGGAAGCCGACCAACTTAAGCAATACCAAGAAGAATTACACAAAGCCTATCCTGAACTCAAAGTAAAATGGGTACGTGATTCAACTGGTGTAATCACCGCTAAACTTTTGGCAGAGCAGAAAAACCCACAAGCAAATGTGGTTTTTGGTGTGGCTTTAACCAGTTTGCTGGTCATGGAAAAAAAAGACATGCTTGAGCCTTTTAAACCTGAAGGTATTCAAAATTTAAAACCAGAATTTGTGAGCCAAAAACCTGTACCGACTTGGACGGGTATGGATGCATGGGAATCTGCAATTTGTGTCAATAAAGTCGAATTAGAAAAACGTAAGTTACCGATTCCAAAAACTTGGAAAGATTTAACCAACCCAATTTATAAAAACCTGATTGTGATGCCAAATCCGGCTTCGAGTGGCACAGGCTATTTAGATGTCACGGCTTGGATACAAATTTGGGGCGAAAAGCAGGCATGGGACTATATGCAGGCTTTAGATAAAAACATTTCACAATATCCTCACTCGGGTTCAAAACCTTGCAAGATGGCAGCACAAGGTGAAATTCCAATTGGTGTTTCTTTTGGTTATCCGGCATTTAAGTTAAAAGCAGAAGGTGCACCTTTAGAAGTGGTTTATCCAACTGAAGGTTTAGGCTGGGAAATGGAAGCCTCAGCAATTGTGAAAGGAACCAAGAAATTAAGTAGTGCACAAAAATTTATAAATTGGTCGGTAAGCAAAGCGGCAAACGAAGCCTATGCCCATAACTTTTCAATGGTGGCCTATAAAGGCATTGAAAATACCACCATGGACTTCCCGAAAAATCTTCCTCAAATGCTTGTGAAAAATGATTTTTATTGGGCGGCCGAGCAGCGTGAACGTATTTTGGCTGAATGGTCAAAGCGTTTTGAAAAGTGATCTTTGGGATAAGGGCCTCATTATGCAAATACCTTCGTCATTGCAGTCATCGCTGCTAGGTCAAAACCAAAAGGCCGAGTTAGCAGGGCATTTATTGTCGACCTTAACGACCTATAAATATCCTGAACATGGCCCTTCGGTTTTAGAAGTAGTAGATATTCAAAAAAAGTTCCAACACTTTCAGGCCCTAACGCATATTAATTTAGACCTGAAAGCGGGCGAGTTCGTGAGCTTTTTGGGACCTTCTGGATGCGGTAAAACCACATTGCTACGCATAATTGCGGGTCTAGAAAAACCTGATTATGGAAAGGTTATAAAAAAGGGCGCAGACATTACGTTGCTCAGTGCTGAGAAGCGTCACTGTGGCATTGTGTTTCAGAACTATGCGTTATTTCCAAACTTAAATGTAGAAGAAAATATTGCCTTTGGCTTAGATAAAAAGAAATGGGATAAAGCACAGCGTAGCCAACGGGTTCAACAGTTATTAGAAATGATTGAGTTACCTGATATTGCTAAAAAATATCCAAACCAATTGTCGGGCGGTCAGCAACAACGTGTTGCGCTTGCTCGGGCAATTGCGCCGAAGCCTGATATTTTACTATTAGATGAACCCTTGTCTGCACTCGATGCTCAGGTACGCCTAAACCTAAGACAAAAGATCCGTTCGATTCAATCGCAGCTTAATTTGCCAACCATTATGGTCACACATGATCAAGAAGAAGCATTAAGCATTTCTGACCGTGTTGTAGTCATGAATCATGGCGTCATTGAGCAAATTGATACACCGCACAATATTTACTACAAGCCACAAACCCAATTCGTTGCCAAGTTTATTGGCACCATGAACTTTTTGGTAGCCACTTGTTCGATAGTTAATCAGCTCGAGGTTCTAGGTTTTATTCCTCTAAATTTGGAACAGCAAAAACTTAAAGCTGGGCAAAGCTACAGCATTGGTTTTAGACCAGAAGCTGTCGAGTTGGTTGATGATTTTGGTAGTGATAAAGAGTCGTTGTATTTGCCAGTTAAAGTATTAAGCACTGAATTTTTAGGTGCCAAGCTTCGTTTATTTTGCGCTATTCATATCGATGGAATTGAGCAGGAAAAACACCTTTTGCAAATTGAAATTGAAAATACCAAGTTCAAAACTTTGCAAGAACTGATGTTTATAAAAGTGCCTAATCAGCTCATTCATGTCTTTGACGAACAAGGGTACGCACTATGTTAAATGAAGCTGCTTCAGCGGTTTTAAAAACACAGCCGCGTCGAAAAACTGAATATTCATTAAGATCAAATGTTGCTTTAGCAGCCGTTGCAATCGCTTTAACTTTAGCGATTATTGCTCCTTTAATGATGTTGTTTGAAACTGCATTTTTTGATGAAAATCAAAATTTTGTTGGTCTTGAAAATTTTTATAACTATTTTGTAAGTCCAGCTTTACTCAGCTCTGTATTTAACTCGGTGTGGGTTGCTTGTGCTGCCACTGTCATTACAGTATTTCTTGCCAGTATTTATGCTTTTGCACTCACCAATGTGAATATAAAAGGCAAAGGCTTCTTTAAATTGGTTGCTTTCTTACCGATTTTAGCACCGTCACTTTTGCCTTCTTTGGCATTGGTTTATTTGTTTGGTAAGCAAGGTGTGTTTAAACCTTTGCTGGGCGATATACAAATTTATGGTCCAATCGGCATTTTAATCAGTTACTGCTTTTGGCTATTTCCAGCAATTTTAATGTTGATGATGGTGTCTTTTCGCAGTGTCGATCAGCGTTTAATTGAGGCATCTTTGTCACTGGGTAAAAATATCTGGAAGACGCATTACCATGTCACACTACCAGCAATTCGGTATGGACTCATCAGCGCAAGTCTGGTGGCTTTTATTTATGTGCTGACCGATTTCGGAATTCCGAAAGTCATTGGCGGGTCATTTAACATGATGGCGCTTGATGTCTATAAACAGATTATTGGGCAGCAAAATATGAGCATGGGTGCGGTGATTTCCATCTTGTTATTGCTACCAGCAGTGTTCGTCTTTATTTTCGATCGTATTCAAAGCAAACGTCATGCACGGTTTCAAGCCTTTCAGGCTAAACCTTATGTTTCAGCATCGAATAAAAAACTTGAAGTTGTTCTGAGCCTATTTTGTGGGTTGGTTTCAGGGGCGATTTTACTGATTATCTTTACGGCAGTGCTGGCTTCATTCATTCAGTCTTGGCCTTATGATTTGTCTTTGACCTTAGCGCATTACAGTTTTGAATATGTCGATGGTGGCGGTTGGGCAGCGTACTTTAACTCGATTCGCATGGCACTCTTTAGTACGGTTTTTGGAACAGCACTGATTTTTATGGTGGCACTATTAACCGAACGTTTTAAGGCACATCCATTCATTAAAAACTATGTGCAAGCTTTGGTTTTATTACCACTTGCTGTGCCGGGGCTGGTTCTAGGTATTGCTTATATTTTGTTTTTTAACCTGCAAAGTAATCCGTTAAATGTGCTGTATGGAACCATGACCATTTTGGTGATTTCAACCATCGTGCATTATTACACTGTGCCACACCTCACTTTAACCAATGCGATTAAACAAATTCCGCTACAGCTCGACCAAGCAGCAGAAACTTTAGGTACATCGAAGTGGAAAACCTTTTGGAAAGTGTATTTGCCTATGTGTTTTCCAGCGCTATGCGATGTATCAGTCTATATTTTTGTTAATGCGATGACCACTGTGTCGGCTGCGATTTTCCTCTATTCACCAGATACCAGTTTAGCTGCGGTGGCCGTTTTAAATATGGATGATGCGGGAGACACGGTTGCTGCTGTTGCGATGAGCATTTTGATTTTGACGACCTCATGTGTTGTAAAACTCATTCACTGGTTATTTACCCGAAAAATTATGGCAAGTAGTCAGCAATGGCGTGAAAGCTCTCACTAAGTCTTAGCTAAACACAATTTTTATTTAACCGATTGAAACGAAATGCTTTGTTCAACGAGGCAAGGGTTTGTTCATCCTAAATTTCGCAAATTGGAAGTCTTATGAATAACGCACAGTTTGATTTAATTATTGTCGGAGCCGGTATTTTAGGTTTATCCGCTGCCATACAGGCACAAGAACAAGGCTTGAAAGTCTGTATCTTTGAGAAAAATGCCAAGCCTGTGGGCGCAACTCGCCGTAATTTCGGCATGGTCGGAACATCGACCTTAACCCATCCAGAGCAAAAGTGGAGAAAGTACGCGCTTGAAACGCGTTCTTTTTATCAACGCATTCAGGCTGAAACCGATATTTCATTTGAGCAAAGACAAGGTGTGTATCTGGCAAATACGGCACTTGAATGGCAGGTTTTAAATGAGTTTGCCGAGCGTGCAAATAGCTACCAAATTCCAGTTCATTTGTTTAGCCATGAGGAATTGGTCACCCAATTTTCTTATTTAAATCCTTCGCAGCAGTTTCAAGGCGGTTTGGTTTTTGAAGAAGACTATTCGGTCGAACCGCATGTGATTGGGCAGCGACTGTTGGCATATGCCGAAAGAAACGGCGTAAAGATTTATACCAATGCCTGTGTTGTTCAAACCCAATATCAGAAGGAAAGTTGTCAGGTTCGTTTGGCAAGTGGCGAGGCATATCGGGCAAATAAAGTTTTGATCTGTCATGGTGAAGTCATCGATGTTTTATATCCAGATCTCTTACAAAGCTTGAATCTGAAACGTTGTGGTTTGCAAATGGCCCTGACTCAACGGTTTCACCAAAACTTAAATGCTTCTCTTTATTCAGGCTTATCTATTTCACGTTATCCGGCTTTTGAAATTTGCCCAAGTCATGCCGAGCTAGTTAAAGCATCACAGCAGGGTTTCATTAAAGAATTCGGTATTCATATTCTGATTAAACAAAACGAATTTGGTGAACTGATCGTAGGAGATAGTCACGAATATCATTCTATTAACGAAGCGCCTCAGTTCGAGCAACGCGAAGAGATTAATGAGTTTATTCAAACGTACTGCCACGAAAAATTAGGGCTGACTTTACCTCCAATTCAAAAACGTTGGAATGGTTATTACCTGACCCATGAACATGAGTTGGCCTGTGTCACTGAAGCTGAAAAAAATATCTTTCTGGTGAGTGCGATTGCTGGCAAAGGCATGACTACAGGGGCTGGCTTTATGAAAGAAATATTAGAACAAAATATTTACTAGTTTGTCATCTGGTTTAAACCAGATTGATGTATATTGAAATGAACGCGAAAGAAATGAGTACCATTATGAACATGCAACCCCAACTCGATATGGATTTAGAGAACAAGTATTTGCTTCTTACTCCAGGACCATTATCAACATCGGCAACAGTACGCCGTGCCATGCAAAAAGACTGGTGTACTTGGGACCAAGAATACAACTCGCTGGTACAAGATATTCGTAATCGACTGGTCAACTTGGCAACCAGCGAACCTGAAAAATATACGGCTGTGTTAATGCAAGGCAGTGGAAGTTTTGCTGTGGAGTCTGTGCTTGGGTCAGCTATTCCACGTGATGGCAAAATCTTGATCATTAATAACGGCGCATACGGTGCACGTATGGTGCAAATGGCGCGTTGCCTAAATATTGAAGTGATCGAGCTGAACTATTTAGAAACCCAAACACCAGATTTACAAGAAGTTGAGCGCGTTTTAGAAGATAAAACCATTAGCCATGTTGCTTGTGTGCACTGTGAAACCACCACTGGTATTTTAAACCCGATTCAAGACATTGGCCGTTTAGTTAAAGCTGCAGGAAAAATCTGGATTGTAGATGCCATGAGTTCATTTGGTGGTGTGCCCATGGATATGGCTGAGCTTGAAATTGATTTTCTGATTTCAAGTGCAAATAAATGTATTCAAGGTGTTCCGGGCTTTGGCTTTATTTTGGCAAAGCGTGATTGTCTAGAAGCATGTAAAGGTTTGGCACGTTCGGTTAGCCTCGATTTGTATGATCAGTGGAATACCATGGAGCAGCATAATGGCAAATGGCGTTTTACCTCGCCAACCCATGTGGTGCGTGCATTTTATCAAGCATTGCTTGAGCTTGAGGCAGAAGGCGGTGTTGCTGCACGTTATCAACGTTATTTACAGAACCAACAAACCTTATCTAAAGGTATGCAACAACTAGGCTTTGAATTGGTACTCGGTGAAGAGTGCCCACAATCACCCATCATTACCACTTTTCTTTACCCAACAGCCGAGAAATTTAGCTTTCAGTCATTCTATGAAACGCTAAAAAAATCAGGCTATGTAATTTATCCGGGCAAAGTCACTGACCTTAATTGTTTCCGTATTGGCAATATTGGCGAAGTTTATATTCAAGATATTGAAGGGCTTCTTGCTGCGATTGCCAGCTACTGCGAAAACCACCTAAACCATGCAGTAACAGCATAATTTTTATCAAATTAAGGGAAATACATCATGACAACCAACAACACACAAATTCAGGCTGTGGTTTTTGACTGGGCTGGTACAACAGTAGATTTTGGCTCACGCGCACCAATTTTGGCTTTTATGGCTTTATTTAAAGACAATAAAGTTGAAATTACGGTTGAAGAAGCGCGTGCGCCAATGGGGTTAGAAAAACGTGATCATATTGCAGCAGTTTTAAAAATGCCGCGTGTCGCAGCGGCATGGCAGGAAGTATATGGGAAGCCTGCAACTGAAGCAGATATTGACCGTTTATATAAAGACTTTATTCCTTATCAGTTAAATTCTATTCCGAAATGTTCTGCTTTAATTCCGGGTGCATTGGAAACGTTTGAAAATATTAAAAAGCGTGGTGCAAAAATTGGCAGTAACACGGGCTATGCATCTATGATGATCGGTCGTTTGGTTAAAGATGCTGCCGATCAGGGCTACCGTCCAGACTGTATCGTTACTGCCAGCGATGTGAAATTTGGCCGTCCATATCCTGAAATGTTATGGAAGAACTTAATTCAACTCGACGTATCCGACATTAAAACTGTTGTAAAAGTAGATGATACCGTGGTGGGTATCGATGAAGGTTTAAATGCTGGATGCTGGACAGTCGGACTTGCGATTAGTGGCAATGAAGTCGGTTTAAGCTATGAAGAGTGGAGCGCATTATCGGCCGATGAACAGATTGTTCTAAAAGATAAGGCATACCAAAAAATGAATGCGTCGGGCGCTCACTATGTGATTGATAGTGTCGCTGATTTGCCAAATGTACTCGATGATATTGAACGCCGTTTGGGGCAGGGTGAACGACCTTAAAGATAGTTTAGGCCAATATATTTTTAAGCTTAGCTCCCTTGGGAGCTAAGCTTACCTAAAAAATTAAAATGAAGAGTAATAAACTCTACATATGTGGAAATAAGGAGTAACTTTGAGGAGTAAACTCCTTATTTCCTGCTAACCATCTAAAACACATGTTTAGATCGTTAGACCATCAATTCTATAGGCATAGGACCTATAGGATTTTTTGTGATGGATCTTTTACGACTTTTGAGGGTCGTATATTTTTTCTTTAATGAATAGGGCTGGTATCACACCACAAATGAGGTAGGCAGCGCCCATGACGACAAAGCCTAACCCAATTGAGCCGCCAGAGGCTAAGAAACCAATCGTTGCAGGGGCTAATGCAGCGCCTAAACGTCCGACGTTATAAGCACCACCAATGGCTGTACCGCGAATGGCTGTCGCAAAGCTTTCGGTCATGTAGGTTGCATTTACGCCATACGGGATGCCGTAGAGGAAACCAAAGGTCACCAGTAAATATAGAATGTTGCTTGGCGAGTTATAAAAGACAATCAGAGGTAAGAAAATAGCAGTGCCGATTGCACCAAAGGCATAAGTAAAACGACGTCCTAATTTATCGGCCATCATGCCCGCAAGAACTTTACCTAAAATCATAGCGGTATATGTACCTACCATATAGGCGGTCATTTCCTTAAACTTCATACCGAGTTCACTTTCTAGATATGACGGCATCCAGTTATTTACGCCATAGTAGCCAAACTGTAAGAAGCCAGCTGTTAAAGCCCATAAGATAAACATATTACGGTTTCGTTTATCTTGGAAAATAAGCTTAAATGCCGAGGTTTTTTGAGCATTCTGAGCCACAACAGGTTGTTGTAGTCGAGACTTTTGCCATGCTTCTGGTTCTGGTACAAGAATGTGCATGAGGACAGCAATAACAACAGGAATAATCGCAACATAAAACAACATGCGCCAGCCATGATCGGGAATAATCCAGCCTGCAAGCAAGGTCGCAACAATATAGCCGACGGTCCAGCCAGCTTGTAAGGTTCCAAGTACTGTGGTGCGATAACGGGTTGGGACATACTCGGCCATGAGGGTATTACAGGCGATATAGAGTGAACCCAAACCCAGTGATGCAAAAAATCTTAAAATACCAAACTGAAGAAAGCTTTGGGTGAAACCTAAGCCACAGGTGAGGAGCGAGAAAGTTAAAATAGAAATAACCACAATGCGCACGCGACCAAATTTATCGCATGCCCATCCCCCAAAAATTCCACCAACAGCCATACCTGCCAATGTAAAACTGCCAAGCATACCTGCTTGTACTGAACTTAATCCAAAATCTGCCTTAATACTATTTAAGCTATAAGACAGCAGCATCAAATCTGCACCATCTACCAATAGTGCTAGAAATGCAAAAATAAATGCTATTTTCCACGTATGAGGCTGTATACGAGAAAGACCTTCTTTGTAATTTGTAGCCATAATCCATTACCTACATTTGATTGAAAGCACTTCAAGTCGTTTTAAAGTGCTTAAAATTTGATTAAGACGCAGCGCGAATCATGTTTCGGGCAATAATCACTTGTTGAATTTGAGTGGTCCCTTCATAAAGACGGAACAAACGAACATCTCGATAAAAACGTTCAATGGCATATTCACTGATATAGCCCGCACCGCCGTGAATTTGTACGCAGCGATCAGCAACGCGGCCACACATTTCGGTTGCAAACATTTTTGCGCAAGAGGCTTCCGTGCTAACGTTTTGCCCTGCATCGCGTAGGCGTGCAGCGTCTAAGACCATACATTTAGCGGCATAAATCTCGGCTTTCGAGTCAGCAAGCATGGCTTGAATGAGTTGGAATTCGGCAATCGGTTGTCCAAATTGCTTGCGTTCGATGGCGTAATTTAAAGAATCGTCTAGCATTCGTGTTGCTGCGCCGACACTCAAGGCAGCAATATGCAAACGGCCTTTATCCAGCACTTTCATAGCAGTTTTAAAACCAACACCTTCAACACCACCAATGAGTGCCGAAGCAGGGATGCGGCAATTTTCAAAAATAACGTCACAGGTATGGGCACCTTTTTGTCCCATTTTTTTATCGCGTTTGCCAAGAGAAATGCCCGGAGTTTGGCTATCAACAATAAAGGCAGAAATGCCGCCAGCACCTTTAATGTCAAAGTTTGTGCGTGCCATGACTGTAAATACACCAGCATGAGGTGCATTGGTAATAAAGCGTTTAGTGCCGTTTAACACATAAAAATCGCCATCTTTTACTGCACTGGTTTTTAAAGATGCCGCATCAGAACCTGCATCCGGTTCGGTTAAGCAAAAAGAGCTGATCACTTCACCACGTGCTAAACGTGGCAAGAAAAATGATTTTTGTGCTTCGGTCCCATCAATAATCAGGCCACTTGAGCCAATGCCATTATTGGTTCCAATGAGAGAGCGAAAAGCAGGAGAGGTACGACCTAATTCAAAAGCGACATAGACTTCTTCTTCCATCGTTAGGCCAAGACCTTCGTATTCTTCAGGAATGGTTAAACCAAATAAACCGAGAGCTTTCATTTGCTCAACGATATCTTGAGGAATTTCATCCGATTCAGCGACTTCATTCTCATGAGGAATTAATACACCTTCGACAAATTGTCGAATCATATCAACAAGTTGATTTAAGGTTTCCTGATCTCGAATCATAGTCTCGTCCTTTTACTACATGCAGAAAACATCAATGTGATGTTCGTAAAATCACCAATATTTGAAGCGATAGTAATCAAAGGATGAATGCAAAACAATATATTTTGAAAATTAATTTCGCAATGCGATACTTTGTTTTTGATTTATGTTTGGCTAATTTATTGATTTATTTAAGCTATATTTTCTTATAAAAAATCATTATTTTTAGTGGAAAATTAAAGTTTGATTTTTAAAAAGAGCTGTGTATATTAAAAATATATATCGCTATGCGAAATTTTAAATAGATAAGTTTTCTTATAGGAAATAAGTCACAAAATATAGTGGGATGAAGATGGGTGCTTTAAATGGAATTCGGGTGCTTGACTTAAGTCGGGTATTGGCTGGACCTTGGTGTGGGCAGATTCTTGCCGATTTAGGCGCAGAAGTAATCAAGATTGAACGACCGAAAGTTGGTGACGATACCCGTTCTTGGGGACCACCTTGGATGAAAGATGACTCAGGCAAAGACACTCAAGAAGCTGCATATTATCAGTCTACCAACCGTAATAAATTATCGGTTGCCATCGATATTGCCAGTCCTGATGGTCAAGAATTGATTAAAGCCCTCATTCAAGACACCGATGTCGTGATTGAAAACTACAAAGCAGGGTCTTTAAAAAAATACGGTTTAGACTACGAGTCTTTATCTGCGATTAATCCTAAACTGGTGTATTGCTCAATTACAGGCTTTGGTCAAACTGGTCCAAGAGCAGAGGAACCCGGTTACGACTTTATTATTCAGGGTATGGGCGGGCTCATGTCGGTCACAGGTGAGCGTGATGATTTGCCTGGTGGTGGACCACAAAAAGTAGGGGTCGCATTTTCCGATTTAGCCACTGGTCTTTACTCTACGATTGCCATACAGGCTGCTTTACTCAACCGTCATGTGACGGGTTTAGGCCAATACATTGATATGGCTTTGCTTGATGTTCAAATTGCCACAATGGCAAATCAGGGAATGAACTATCTTTCATCGGGTAATATCCCTAAACGTTATGGCAATGCACACGCCAATATTGTCCCTTATCAAGTGTTCAAAGCTTCTGACCGTGATTTTATTATTGCATGTGGAAATGACACTCAGTTTATTCAACTCTGTCGTAGTATTGGTTTACCCGATTTACCAAATGATCCGCGTTTTGCCCGAAATGCAGACCGCATTAAGCATCGTGATGAAATTATCGGAATTTTACAAACTCACTTTTTAACAAAAACAGCAGATGAATGGGTAGATGCAATCTATGCTGCTAAAGTTCCCGTTGGTGTGATTAATAACTTGGAACAAGCTTTTGAAGAGCCACAAGTGATTGCCAGAGAAATGCTGGTCGAGATGAATCACCCTCAACGTGAGAAACTGAAGGTAATTGGGTCACCAATCAAACTTTCGAGAACACCTGTTGA
Source organism: Acinetobacter sp. AOR01_HL (assembly GCF_027855455.1). Taxonomy (NCBI): domain Bacteria; kingdom Pseudomonadati; phylum Pseudomonadota; class Gammaproteobacteria; order Moraxellales; family Moraxellaceae; genus Acinetobacter; species Acinetobacter sp. AOR01_HL. The sequence goes on from NZ_JAKTIM010000035.1 coordinate 39,830, forward strand.
ATACAAAACAGCTCCTCCATTGTTGGGTGAACATACGCAGGCAGTTTTGGGAAGAGTGGTTTCTTCAGAAAAACTGGCTGAGCTCAAAGAAAAAGGTGTAATTGGGTAGGTGGCTTAAAAGCGGAAGGTTAAAATTATATTTAAAATCAGAAAATAAAATATTTAATCTTTCGCTTTAATAAGTTAAATGAAGTTATTTTATAAATGCAGACTTGGACGTTTGCTCTTTTGCTATTTATAGAAAAAATAGATTATAATTTTCGCAGTGCGAAACAAAATATGGATTGGTATGACAATGAATGATGCAGTTGATGCAGAACAGACAGAAAAATTATTAGCGCCTTTAAGGCATGAATTATTACATCCGATTGAAGACATGCAGGATGAAAATGATCGCCAATTTATTACTGCATTAGCACGTGGTTTAGAGCTATTACGTTGTTTTACGCCTAAACATCAGCATTTGGGCAATCAAGAGCTTGCTCAGATGACAGGTTTGCCAAAACCAACCATTACTCGCCTCACACATACCTTGTCGCGTTTGGGTTATATCAAACAAGTACCTAACTCAAGCAAATTTCAGCTTTCAGTTGGAGTTCTTGCGTTTGGTTATTCGATGCTGTCTAACGTATCGATTCGCTCTATTGCTCATCCATATATGAAAAATTTGGCAGACTATGCTGGCGCTGCTGTAGCCATGGCAACACGTGATCGACTCAATATGATTTATCTTGACGTGGTGCAAGGCAAAGGCAATATGACCATGCGCCGTCAAGTCGGAACGTATTTACCGATTCATTTAAGTTCGATGGGACGTGCATGTTTAGCTGCCATGCCAGAAGATGAAAGAGAGTTCTTGCTTAATGCGATTCGTAACAAGCACAAAGAAGACTGGATCAAAATTAACCGTGATTTAGACAAAGCCTTTAAAGATTACCAAGATTTTGGTTATTGTTTTTCAATTGGCGAATGGCATAAAGATGTCAATTCTGTTGCTGTTCCACTCACTCATGAACAACATGGTTTGCTGGTGTTCAACTGTGGTGGCCCAAGTTTCATTATGAATCGTGAAAAACTCGAAGAAGATATTGCACCGCGTCTTTTACATATGGTGAATAATATTCGTACCGAGATTAGCTAAACCTATTTGATTTATTTATAAAAGCCAGCTTTGATCTTCAATGCTGGCTTTTTAGTGGGTGAGTTTTAGGCTGTTTGGCTGTGAAAGTTCGGTTTCCGTTTTTCTTTGAAAGCATTTAATGCTTCTTTAAACTCGGAACCTTGTAAACAACGCGAGAAAATAGTCGACTCATGATCAATACGATTGAGTAGATCATCAATTGGCATATCTCTTAATAACTTTTTACTGAGCTGTAAGGCTTGGCTTGGTTTGTGAGCAAGTTTAATTGCCACATCTTCAACCACTTGATCCAGCTCATTGGCTTCAAATATTTCATTTACCAGACCATAATTTTTTGCTTGTTCCGCCGAAAACTTTTCACCGAGTAAAATAATTTCCGAAGCTCGAGCAAAGCCCAATAATCTTGGCAAGATGTAACTTGAACCCGCTTCAGGTACAAGCCCCAAATTTACAAAGGGGAACTGAAAAATAGAGTTTTGGCTTGCATACACAAGGTCGCAATGTAGAAGCATAGTGCTGCCAATGCCAATTGCCACACCATTTACTTTAGCAATAATCGGTTTTGGAAACGTTGCTAAGCTTTTTAAGAAAACAATCGAAGCGGGTGGTTCGGAACTGGTGGTATCTAGTTTTTCAAATGCGTTTACATCATTGCCGCTGGTAAATGCGGAGTCTTCACCAGTAAGCACAACCACATGAATGTCTTGATTGGTTGCAGCTTGATCTAATGCCTGACTTAAAGCTGCATACATTTCATAATTAATTGCATTCTTTTTAGTGGCATTACTCATGGTGAGCGTTAGTATATTTCTATCAAAATACTTATGAATTGTGCCTGTTTTAAGCTCGCTTTGGGTTTTGTTGTTCTGCTGCATCGTTCATTCCTTTAAATAATTTTCCGTCTAAAATTTAAACTGATGCTATCGAAAAATAATTCCGTTATCAATTATTTTGTTTTATATTGTGGTATAAAATTTTGTATTGTGAAATTTTTAACTTAAATTACTTTAAATGTTGATAGGATTTATGCGTAAATAAGCATCTAGCCCTGCTAAGGAAATAAGAGGCTGGCTATAGAACAGTGAGTGGAAAGAATATGAAGACCAAAATTACAGAATTATTTGAAATTGAGCATCCAATTATTCAAGGCGGTATGCATTATGTTGGTTTTGCAGAGCTTGCGGCTGCGGTTTCGAACGCGGGCGGGTTAGGTATTATCACTGGCCTGACTCAGCGTACACCTGAAAATCTGGCAAAAGAAATTGCACGTTGCCGAGAAATGACCGATAAGCCTTTTGGGGTAAATTTAACCTTTTTGCCTACAGTAAATACTCCTGATTATCCGGGTTTTGTAGAGGCAATTATTAAAGGTGGCGTAAAGATTGTAGAAACAGCAGGGCGTAATCCTGAACAGGTGATGCCATATTTAAAGGCTGCTGGTATTAAAGTAATTCACAAATGTACTTCGGTTCGACATAGCTTAAAAGCTCAGCAAATTGGGTGCGATGCAGTTTCTGTAGATGGTTTTGAGTGCGGTGGTCACCCTGGTGAGGATGACGTGCCAAATATGATTTTATTACCTTTAGCAGCCGATGCATTAGAGATTCCGTTTGTTGCCTCAGGTGGAATGGCAGATGGGCGCTCACTCGTGGCTGCTTTAGCGATGGGAGCCGATGGAATTAATATGGGCACGCGTTTTATTGCGACTCAGGAAGCTCCCGTACATGAAAATGTGAAGCAGGCGATTTTAAATGCAACCGAACGAGATACGCGTTTAATTATGCGTGCTTTGCGAAATACTGAACGTGTCATGAATAATGCGGCCGTAGAAAAAATCGTGGCAAAAGAAAAAGCACTCGGCGATAACATTAAGTTTGAAGATATTATTGAAGAAGTTGCTGGGGTTTATCCAAAAGTCATGATTGATGGCGATGTAAATGCAGGTGCATGGTCATGTGGGTTAGTCGCAAGCTTGATTCATGATATTCCGACATGCGATGAGCTGGTCAGCCGGATTGTCAAAGAGGCAGAAGATATTATTCGTGGTCGGTTATTAGGGGTTCTATAACGAACTATTGCCTACTTTATATAAGATCAGCACAAGTTTTAATTGTGCTGATTTTTTGCATCACTCACACAATAATAAAGACATAAAACGGCAAAAATTAAGCCTAAAATACAGACGCCCGTCCATCCGAAGTGTTTCCAAGCATAACTTCCCGCCGTTGTGCCTAAAGCGCCTCCAGCAAAGTAACCTGTCATATAAATCGCGTTAAACCGCGAACGTAGTTCTTGATTAAGTTTAAATACAATACTTTGGTTGGTGACATGTACAGCAGAAAGAGAAGCGTAGAGAATAAGTAAGGCAATAATATAAAAAGCAAAATGGTAGGGTAAAAGTGAAAACAGAACCCAACTTAATATAAGGCCAACGCCGCAATAAATTGAAATTTTATGGATATAGCCTTGGTCAATAAATTTACCTGAGAAATTGGCAACGAACGTCCCTAATACCCCAACAAAACTGAAAAGGCCAATGGAAAAGTCGCTAAAAAAATAGGGCGCTGGAGCTAGAAGCAACGACATGGTGGTAAAGGTTAAACTCACACAAGCAAATGTAAAACCACCAATATAAGTTCTGGTTCTTAATCGTCGACTTTGAATAAAAATCTGTGGAAGAGAGCGAATGGTTTTCGCATAGTTTTCAGATTTAGTCGGTGGAAATAACCCGATATTACGATGCAAAATAAAGGCAATCACAAGTAACAGAAAACCACTGACCAGATAAATAATATTCCATGCAAAAAGTGTAGACATCAGTCCAGAAAGGGAGCGGGCGAGTAAAACTCCCATCATGAGCCCGCTCAGTAGGAAGCCAACGACACGGCCGCTTTGTTGAATTGGAACCAGACTTGCAGCAAGCGGTAACAACAGTTGGGCTGCACTAGAAAATAGACCAGTAATGATAGTGCCAAGCAGTAAAAGATAAATATTGTGCGAAAAACCGCTAATAATTAATCCACTTGAAGCCAATAACATAAAGATAAATAGCAGCTTACGCTTTTCTAGTATGTCCCCTAATGGCATTAAAAAGAGTAAGCCACAGGCATAGGTGATTTGGGCTAGAGTGGGCACCCATGCTGTAGTTGTTTCAGTTAAATTTAGACTTACACTAATTGAATGAATAAGTGGCTGACTAAAATAATTTCCACCTGTACAAATGCCTGCGGCAATTGCCATTAAAATAATGGTTGGGGTATAGAGTGCGTTTTTCATCATGCCTATAGTCATAATGAAAGTGGAACTTTAATCAACACAACCATGACTGTTTTAAGCAAGATTGTTAGTGCGTTTCATTCAAAGCATCTTGAATATTGTGCACCATGTGGATTAAACGTGGTCCAATTTCACCTTCAAGTTTTTCCGGATTTAAATGAAAACTTGGCGCACCACAGTTAAAAACATAAAGACCGTGTTTAGAACTAACCAAAGGTACAGCCACCGAGTTCACTTCTTTATGCCACTCACCTAACGACAAACAATATCCATAATCTTGATAATCACGGAAAGCTCGTTCTAAAGAGCGTTTTATGGCTGGCCAGTTTTCGGGGTTCTTTTGTTTTAGTGCATCAAGTAGAAAGTTGCGTTCACGTTCAGGGGTCGCAGCTAAGCATGCTCGGCCCATTGAACTGCTATGCAGTGGTAAAGTCGAACCAATTGGACGGCGCATATTTAATGCAGTTTCAATTTGCACAACATCGATATACACCATATTTAAGCGATCACGCGTTGCCATCGCTACAGGCGCTTGAACATACTGGCTCATCTCTTCCATATATTGATGAGCAATATTGCGAATCGAGATGTTAGATAATGCTGCATATCCTAAAGATAAGACACCAATATCTAATGTATATTTGGTCGAGTTAGGCAATTGTTTTAAATAGCCTAACGACACAAGGGTATTGGTAATACGTGCAATGGTCGGTTTAGGTAAACCTGTCATTTTTGCTAATTCTTGGTTGCCAAGCACCTGATTATTTGCAGAAAAGCATCTTAAAAGTTCTAAACCGCGCGCTAAAGAAGCAATAAATTGCGGGTTATTTTCCCGATGTATATGCGAAATAGGATCTAAACGTATCTCATCAAAATTTATTGGTTTTTCAGTTTCCGTGTTTTGAGACATTCGATCCTCAAATATAATTAAAGCAATAGTTTTGCCATTATATTTCGCTCTGCAAAATAAATCCATTCATCACTGCGCTGTTGTGATGAATGGATATCGGGTTCAATGGTTATGAAACGTTTTCAATCACCATCGCAAGACCTTGACCTACACCAATACATAGGCTCACCACGGCATATTTCTTCTTACGGCGAATTAACTCGCGCGCTACTGTTAACGCAAGACGAGCGCCTGAAGCACCAAGTGGATGACCAACAGCAATCGCACCACCGTTCGGGTTCACACGTGGGTCATTAAAATCAACATTTAAACCTTTTAAACAAGATAAAACCTGTGAAGCAAAGGCTTCATTAATTTCAATAATATCCATATCATCTAAAGTAAGGCCAGCACGCGCAACTGCTTTTTTAATGGCTTCGATCGGACCTGCACCCATAATGCGTGGCTCGATACCAGCTGCTGCAGCGGATAAGATTTTTGCCATTGGTTTTAGACCATATTTTTGACCCGCAGCTTCTGAACCAATCAAAAGTGCTGCTGCACCATCATTAATACCTGACGCATTACCAGCTGTAACCACGCCACCTTCAAAGAGTGGTTTTAACTTTGTAAGCGCTTCAACAGTTGAGCTTGGGCGAGGGTGTTCATCTTCAGAAACGAGTTTAGGGGGCAATTTTTTGCCTTGGAAAACCTCAATTGGTGTAATTTCATCGGCAAAGAAACCTTCTTTTTTGGCTTTTTGATATTTGGCTTGTGATTGGGCTGCAAATAAGTCTGCTTGCTCGCGGCTAATCCCAAACTCGGCCGCAACGTTATCGCCTGTTTCAGGCATTGAATGTCCGCCGTACTGCGCAATAATTTTTTTATTTGGAAAGCGAGAGCCAATGGTGGTGTCATAAATTTTTGCATCACGGCTATAAGCACTTTCCGCTTTACCCATCACGAAGGGAGCACGTGACATACTTTCTACACCACCGGCAATATACAGTTCGCCTTCACCACAAGTAATAGCACGTGCTGAATCAATTACCGCACCTAAACCACTCGCACATAGGCGGTTTACTGTCTGGCCCGGTACAGTAACAGGTAAACCAGCAAGTAATAATGCATTTCGTGCCACATTACGACTATCTTCACCCGCTTGGTTAGTGTCGCCTAAAATCACATCTTCAATATCAGCGCCCGGTACACCAGTTTTTTCTAGTAGTTTTTGAATGACAGTTGCGGCCAAATCATCAGGACGAATTGAGGCAAGTTCACCTGCATGACGGCCAAATGGACTACGTAAACCATCATAAATATATGCATTTAACATTGAGAAATTCCTTTTCAAGACTCATGAGTAAAAGTAAGAGGTAAGTGGAGTGCGACTCGACGCTGTAACCATGGACTAGGGCGGTAACGTGGGTCATGCGTAAGTGCTGTTATACGGTTTAGAATGAGTAAGATTTTTTCGCTACCGACTTGATCGCCCCATTCAATTGGGCCAAATGGATAGCCTAAGCCAAGACGTACCGCGGCATTAATATCATCTACAGTGGCAATATTTTGCTGGGCAATATCGCAGCCTAAATTAATGACCATTGCTAAAACGCGTTGCGCAACAAAGCCAATACTTTCAGCAATCATGCTCACCACATTTCCATCTAGATTGAAAATAGAGTGAGCTGCTTGACGATATTCAGGTTTGGTAACAAGTGAAGGCATTAAGGTACGGTGCTTTGCAATGCCATAAAGCATGTCTATAGCAACAGCATGTTCTGGATTAACCCCAAGGCGAGTAGCCGCTTGAGTGGTATCTTCACCGTAACAAGCAAGTAAACATAAGCTATCTGTTTGTGGTTCAGAATTGGTGTCTAGGGTAATATTTTGCTGAGTTAAATAATCTTCGAGCTGTTTTTTATCGTCTAAGAAATCGGCAGCGATCCAAACTTTTGGATATTTTGCTAAACGCTCTACAAACTTCGCAGGTTGTTCACCTGTTTTTGAACCAGTTTCATAGTTATAAAAACCCTGATTAACTTTACGTCCAAGTTGTTTAGCATCTAGCATTTGTTTGGTGAGCGGGTTTGGTTTGTAGCGGGCTTCTTCATAGTACTGATGATAAATCGACTCCATAACTGGATGCGAAACATCAAGGCCTGTTAAATCGAGTAATTCAAAAGGACCCATTCTAAATCCTACGCCGTCACGTAAAATTCGATCAATTTCACTGATATCACAGACATTCTCATTTAAGATTTTGAGCGCTTCGGTGCCATAAGCTCGGCCCGCGTGATTAATAATAAATCCAGGGGTGTCCTTCGCTACAACAGGGCGATGACCAAATGCACGAGACAGATCGTTTAAAGCATCAATAATAAGTGGGTCTGTTTTTAAACCACGAATGACTTCGACCACTTTCATGAGTGGAACGGGGTTAAAAAAGTGATAACCCACAACACGCTCAGGCTTTTTGCAATTTGCAGCAATGGCTGTAATAGAAAGAGAAGAGGTGTTTGAGGCTAAAATAGTATTATCCGAAACAATATCTTCAAGCTGCTGCATCAAGCTTTGTTTGATATCGAGACGTTCAACAATTGCTTCTACAATCAGGTCGCAATTTTTTAAATCTTCAATTTGATGAGCAACAATTAAATGGTTGTTTGCCGCTGCTGCTTGCTCAGATGTAATTTTATTTTTGTCGACTAACTTTTGAAATGTAGCAGCCAGTTTTTCTTTAGCCTGTTCTGCGGCGCCTTCTTTGGCATCATATAAATAAGTGGTATGACCTGACTGTGCAGCAATTTGAGCAATACCACTGCCCATAACACCTACACCAATCACAGCCATGCTTTTAATATCATAAGTCATGTCGATCATCCTGATGATTAGTCTAAATTTGAAATTAAACGGAAAAATAGGGTTGGGTGATTTAGCTTAAGGATTGTTTATCACCATCAATTGGTAAGATTTGTCCTGAAATTGAGCGACCACTGTCTGACGCTAAAAATAGGCATAAATCTGCAATATGCTTTGGATTGACAAAATATTTGAGCGACTGATTTTTCAGTGCATTTTGAGTCACTTCTTCAAGTGAGGTCTGCGCTACATCGGCACGGGCCTGTAATACGCGTTGAACCCGATCACCATCGACTGCACCCGGAAGAATAGCGTTAACTCGAATATTATCTGCACCAAGTTCCATAGAAAGTGTTTTGGTAAAACCAATCAGTCCCCATTTTGAAGTGGAATAGGCCAATCGATATGGATAGCCTAAGCGTCCGGCAATAGATGACATATTTATAATCACGCCTGCCTGTGCTTGCTTTAAATAGGGAATGGCTAACTGGGTAATTAAAAAAGTGCTATTCAGGTTTAAATTAATCACCGTGTTCCAATCTTCAAAACTTAGCTCATCTGCTGCAACGGTTGGGCCGGAGATGCCTGTGTTATTGACTAAAATATCAATACCGCCAAGTTTCTGAATTGCTTGGCTAAACATCAGTTTAATTTGTTCATGATCAGCTAAATCACATGTGTAGATATGCAAATTTGGATAATCTTGTTGAAATTGTTCTAGGCTTTTAGCATTAATATCGCAAACAAAAACTTCATCCTGATTGTTTAAAAAAACTTCAGCAATGCATCGTCCAATCCCTGAACCACCTGCACTAATCAATACTTTTCTGGCCATTTTCATTCCTTTGTTATTATGGTTTTAAATTATTTACCTTGATACGACGGCTTACGCTTTTCGATAAAAGCTTGAACGCCTTCATTTTTATCTTCCGTAGAAAACAACAACTGGAATGCTTTTCGTTCTAGAGTTAAGCCTGCATTTAATGGAACATCTTCGCTCATAAGCGCAACTTCTTTAATTTGTTGCAGGGCTATCGGCGGCATTTTGGCTAGGCTTTGTGCCATTTGAATTGCAGTTGAAATGGTTTGGTCATCTTCTGTGACTTGTGAAACAAGACCAATCAAATAAGCTTCTTCGGCTTTAACCATGGCGCCTGTCATAATCATGCGCATGGCATGGAATTTACCCACAGCACGGAATAAACGTTGTGTACCGCCAGCACCAGGCATTAAACCAACTTTAATTTCCGGCTGGCCAAATGTTGCGCCTTTACCTGCAATAATAATGTCAGCGTGCATTGCAAGTTCGCAGCCACCCCCTAATGCATAACCATTTACGGCAGCAATCACGGGTTTAGGGCACTGGGCAATCGCATTCCAATAACGTTCTGTATGACGCAATAACATTTCTGTGGAAGTTGCGGTTGCCATTTCTTTTAGATCTGCACCTGCGGCAAAGACTTCTTCACCGCCTGTGAGCACAACCGCATTGATCTCATCGTTAAAACTTAACTCGGTAAAAGCTTGTGCGAGTTGTTTGCGAACTTCACCGTTTAAAGCATTTTTTGCTTCTGGGCGGTTAATTTTAACAACCGCTATTTTTTGAATAGAAAAGTCGACTTCTACGAAATTATTCCCTGTTGACACACTCATTTTTGAATTCCTTGTTTCGCATATCAAAACTATATTCCTTTTATGATGCTTATTTTGGAATTTATTTCAAGTCTTATTTCTTTTAAGAGCGTAGTTGTTATCTTTTAAAAGATCTAACTTATTGATATTACGTATTGGTCTAATTTTAAATTTCGTTAAACGAAATTAATTTTCAAAAAAGCTTGAAATTTGTATTTTTGTTCTCGTACTATGAAACACATCCGCAGTAAACAAGATTTAAAACATGGTATCCAGATTAGCTGGAGATGGCTGATGGGTACGATGGAAATACATAAAAAGGGAGATCACAGATGATCCGTGATGAAGGGATGTTGGAGCAGTTACTTTCAACAATTCGAGATTTTGTAAAAAATGAATTGATCCCTCGTGAAAACGAAGTGGTAGAGAAAGACAAAATTCCAGATGACATTGTGCAGCAAATGCGTGAGCTTGGTTTGTTCGGTCTTACAATTCCCGAAGAATATGGTGGCTTAGGCATCACTATGGAAGAAGAAGTCAGAGTTGCATTTGAACTTGGACAAACTTCACCAGCTTTTCGTTCTTTAATTGGTACCAATAACGGGATTGGCTCAAGTGCAATTTTGATTGATGGTACAGAAGAGCAAAAGCAGAAATATTTACCACGTTACGCAAGTGGCGAAATTATTGGTTCATTTTGTTTAACCGAGCCTGAATCTGGTTCTGATGCTGCCTCTTTAAAAACCAGTGCAGTAAAAGACGGTGATTTTTATGTATTAAACGGCACCAAACGTTTTATTACCAATGCACCCCATGCTGCAACTTTTACCGTAATGGCTCGAACGAATCCTGAAATTAAAGGGTCGGATGGCATTTCAGCTTTTTTAGTTGAGGCGAATACGCCGGGCATTACGTTGGGCAAAATTGACCAAAAAATGGGGCAAAAGGGCTCACACACCTGTGATGTGATTTTTGAAAATTGCCGTGTACCTGCTTCTGCACTGATTGGTGGGGTAGAAGGTGTCGGTTTTAAAACGGCCATGAAAGTGCTTGATAAAGGGCGTTTGCATATTGGTGCCTATAGCGTGGGTGTTGCCGAACGCATGTTAAACGACGCATTGCACTATGCGATTGAGCGTAAGCAGTTTGGTCAACCTATTGCAAACTTCCAGCTTATTCAAGCCATGCTTGCCGACTCAAAAGCCGAGATTTATGCAGCTAAATGTATGGTCCTAGATGCAGCTCGCCGCCGTGACAATGGCGAAAACATTAGCACGGAAGCATCTTGCGCAAAAATGTTTGCGACCGAAATGTGCGGACGTGTTGCTGACCGCTGTGTACAGATTCATGGTGGTGCGGGCTATATCAGTGAATATGCGATTGAGCGTTTTTATCGAGATGTGCGTTTGTTCCGTTTATATGAAGGAACCACGCAAGTTCAACAACTTATTATTGCCAAAAACATGATTAGGGAAGCTACAGCCCAATAAAAAATCAAATGCCATGAGGCATGGGATGCCTCATGTTCCTTCTGAGGATATGGACATGACAACAAAGACTGTTACAGAGAATATGAGTAGCACTGAAGCTATTCAAACACCAAAAAAGATTTGGATTACAGCTTTTATATTCGCTTTTTTTACACTTTTATGTGACGGGGCCGACTTAGGTTTTTTGGCATTAAGCCTCACTAGTCTTAAAGCAGAGTTTCATTTAACTGGTGTGCAAGCCGGAACATTAGGAAGCTTGACACTATTTGGTTCGGCCGTGGGTGGTCTTATTGGTGGTTGGGCTTGCGACCGTTTTGGTCGGGTCCGCATTATTGTTTTCTTTATTGCTTTTTCTTCGATATTAACCTGTGCGCTAGGCTTTACACATTCTTATATGCAATTTGCAGTTTTAAGAACAATAGGCGCCATGGGCTTAGGTGCACTTTATATTGCCTGTAATATCTTAATGTCTGAGATGGTGCCAACCAAACATCGCTCGACTGTTTTAGCTACTCTCATGACGGGGTACACCTTAGGTTCTTTACTCGCGACCTTATTAGCTGGACATATTATTCCTGAACATGGCTGGCGTTTCCTATACTGGATTGCAATTACGCCTGTGGTTTTGTCAGTTTTGATGCACTTTTGTGTACCTGAACCTGAGTCATGGAAAAAAGCCCGTCAACTAAAAGCGCTAGAAGTCGCTCAAAGTAACCAACCTAAAAAACGTCAAAATCCATATCTTGAGATTTTAAGAGATAAAAAACATGGAACCATGTTTATTCTTTGGATTATTAGTACTGGTGCCTTGCAATTTGGTTATTACGGGGTAAGTAACTGGTTACCTGCTTATTTAGAGTCTGACCTTGGCATCAAGTTTAAAGAAATGGCGATGTATATGGTTGGTACATTCCTAATTATGATGTTTGCCAAAGTAATTGCAGGGATCGTTGCCGACAAATTAGGACGCCGCGCTGTATTTGCTTTCGGAACCATTGGTACAGCCTTATTTATTCCAGTGATTGTTTACTTAAATACACCAACCAACATTTTATGGATGATGCTGTTTTTCGGTTTCCTTTACGGTATGCCTTACGCAATTAATGCCACCTATATGACAGAAAGCTTCCCGACTTCTATTCGAGGCTCGGCAGTGGGCGGTGCTTATAACATTGGCAAAGTACTTTCAATTTTCTCTCCATTAACAATTGGTTATCTATCGCAAAACGGTTCTATTGGTTTAGGGCTCTTGGTGATGGCTGCAGCTTATTTTATCTGCGGTGTAATTCCATTGTTATTTATTAAAGACCGATTATTTAACCCGCAAAAGGCAGAGTGACAGATCAATCTGTCACCTTAAATTAAGGATGAAAAGGGACAAGTGAGATGATAAATAAAATCACCAGTGACATTGAACCGATTTTAAAAGCTATTCCTGATGGGGCAACCATCATGACAGGCGGGTTTGGTGTGACGGGGCAACCTGCTGAATTAATTGAAGCCTTAATCGATTTAGGAAAAAAAGAACTCACCATTGTAAATAACAATGCGGCCTCTGGTGATCGTGGTTTAACAAATCTGATTATTGCTGGCTGTGTTAAAAAAATGATTTGTTCTTTTCCGAAATCTGCTGGATCAACCGTTTTTCAAGACTTATATAGAGCGGGAAAAATTGAGTTAGAACTGGTTCCACAAGGTAATTTGGCTTGTCGTATTCAGGCCGCAGGTGCTGGTCTCGGGGCTATTTTTACTCCGACTGGTTATGGCACTAAAGTTGCCGAGGGTAAAGAGACCCGAACCATTAACGGTAAAAACTATGTGCTTGAATACCCACTTGAAGCTGATTTTGCACTGATTTATGCCGATAAAGCCGATCGCTGGGGCAATTTAACTTACCGCAAAGCAGCCCGTAATTTTGGCCCAATTATGGCAAAAGCTGCCAAGACCACGATTGTTCAAGTGAATGACACCGTAGAGCTAGGAACGCTTGACCCTGAGTGCATTATTACACCAGGAATTTTTGTTCAGCACGTTGTAAAAGTAGGAGATATCTAATGTCAGTTCAAAAGCGTTCTCGTGAAGATATTGCTAAACTCATTGCCAATGACATTCCGGAAGGTTCTTATGTCAATTTAGGCATTGGCTTACCCACCAACGTTGCTAAATTTTTGCCAAAAGACAAAGAAATCTTTTTACATTCGGAAAATGGGGTTTTGGCTTTTGGTCCACCACCACAACCGGGTGAGGAAGATCAAGACTTAGTGAATGCCGGAAAAGAACTTGTTACTTTGTTAGACGGCGGATGCTTTATGCATCATGGCGACTCATTTGACATTATGCGTGGCGGCCATTTGGACATTTGTGTGATCGGTGCATTCCAAGTTGCGGTAAATGGAGACTTGGCAAACTGGCATACTGGTAAAGCAGATGATGTGCCGGCAGTTGGCGGTGCTATGGATTTGGCAGTCGGTGCAAAAACGATTTATGTCTATATGGAGCATGTCACTAAAAAAGGTGAGCCCAAAATTGTAAAAGAACTGAGCTATCCAATAACGGGCGAGCAGTGTGTAAACCGTATTTATACCGATTTATGCATTATTGAACTCAAAGACCAAAAAGCTTACGTCAAGGAAATGGTAGACGGCTTAACTTTTGATGAATTACAGGCAGTCACTGACTGTGAATTAATCGATGCACGTGTAGCCTAAATACACACGGAAAAACGCTTCTTTAAGGATTAAAAGATGAAAAAATTAATTTTAGCTGCAGCTTGTGCTGCGGCTTCAGGGACTATTTTTGCAAATTCTTCAGATACCACAGAACAAAGAATTAATTTGCTAGAAACTGAGCTGCAAAAATTAAAAGCAGAACTTGCTGCTCAGAAACAAACTCAAAATAATTTACAGGTCAAACAGGTTAAGATCGAAGAGAACATTGAAAAAACTAAAGCAACGGTAACAGAAAAGCCAGTTGCTCCTTCATGGGTCACTTGGACGGATAACGTCAAGGTTTACGGTATTGCCCGTATTGATGCAGCGGTCGATTTTAAATCATCGCCTGATTCGGGTGGTAGAACGACCAGCAGCCTGTACCGAACACCTTTTGAAAGTGAAAAACGTTCAAACCATGCACGCTCTGATGCCATGATTAATGCAAGCCGATTAGGTGTTTATTTTAATAGCCCAAATAAAGCGGTTACAGGGAATATCGAGGCCGATTTCTTTGATAGTTCTAACATGGGAACGGGGGATGGTAAATTCCGTATCCGTCACGCATTTTTTACCTATAAAGACTGGACCTTTGGTCAAACATGGTCACTCATGTCTAATATGGAAACCCGTACAGAAGCTGTTGATTACACCCAATTTGTGGGAACCTCTTATACGCGTACTCCTCAAATTCGCTATGACTGGAAAATTGATGCCAATAATGATTTAAAAGTAGCTTTGGAATATACAGGTTCGAGAGTATCGGCATTTCCAACTTTAACGGGTCGCTATACCTTTAAACAGGGTCCTTTAACAGCACTTGCTCAAGGCTTTATAAATGAAAAATCTACAGATGTCGCAACTGCCACGGTGAAGAAAGTAAGCTGGGGTGCAGGAGGCGGCTTAAAATATCAACTCACGCCACAGCAATCGGTGCAGGCAAATTATCAATATATTGTTGGTGATCAAAAATTTATGCCGTATACCACCCAAAGTGGTTTGGCAAATTCAACAAATTTAAATGCCGCGGGTGATTTTTCTTTAAACGAAGACAAAACAGATTTGGTTATGAATAAGTTGAATAGCATCAATATTGGTTATTCATATAAATTTAATGAGCAATGGCGTGCAAACTTATCGGCTTCAATGTTTGATTATGATGACGACACGGCTTATGCCAAACTCAACCCAGACGCCAATAAGCGTTTAACTGACTATGCAGCTAACGTTTTCTATTCACCAATTGAGCAAATGGATATTGGGATGGAATATCATCAAGGCAAACGAGAAGTGTTTGATGGCAGAACCGCTGATGTATCACGTGTAAACTTTGTTTCGATGTATAAATTTTAAAATAGGGCGTAGTTAAAAATGGAAAAAATAGTTGAGCCCAATGCAGAAAATATACTGTCAAAAAGCTTTATTTTTATCATGGCAATGACATGTGGAATTTGTGCGGGTTCAAACTATTATAACCAGCCCTTAATCTATTCGATTGCTGAAGCATTAAAAGTTAATGCCGATCAAGTCGCTTTAACTATTGTGATTAGCCAACTGTCCTACGCAGTTGGCCTTTTTATATTGGTTCCCTTAGGCGACTTTTTTGAAAAGCGAAGTTATATTTGCTTGCTCATGTGTTGTACGGGGCTTGCACAAGTAGGGCTATCCTTAAGTCAAACCTTGCCAGCTTTATATGGCTTTACCTTTTTAGCGACATTCTTTTCGATTGCGACTCAAGTTTTGGTTCCTTTTGCCGCAGGTTTAGCCAGCCCGAAAAAAAGTCCTCAAGTTGTAGGCACTCTCATGAGTGGTTTGTTCTTGGGAATATTATTGGCACGCTCTATTGCAGGCTTACTTTCTACAGTCTGGTCTTGGCATGCGGTTTATTTAATTAGTGGAATTGTCATTTTGGTGTTTGCTTGGGTAATGTGGGTGAAGTTGCCAGTTGCGCGTAAGTCTCACCAACTCAATATTCTACAGATTTATAGTTCATTATTTTCATTAGCAGCTCACCAGCCTCATTTACTACGCCGTGGTTTGGCAGGGGGGATTGGCTTTGGTATTTTGGCTCTTATTTTTACCACCATGACTTTTATTTTGGCGAATGAGCCTTATCACTTTAACGATTTCCAAATTGGTTTATTTGGAATTGTGGGCTTGGCTGGCGTATTTGCGACTCCTTGGGCAGGTAAGAAAATTGCAGCAGGTCTTGAAAATAAAATTGCAGTGATTTGCATGGGATTATTAATGAGTGCATGGATACCCCTATTTTTTGCGCAGCAGTCTCTGGTTGCCTACGCTGTTGGTGTGATTATGGCGTACTTCGGTTTGTCAGCATTTCATGTGCTTAACCAAAATTTGGTCTATCGAATTTCGGCCGAGGCACGTTCCCGTATTAATTCAATTTATATGACCTTATATTTTGGCGGAGCCGCCTTAGGTTCTTTTATTGCGGTGTATGCTTGGAAACATTGGGGATGGGAAGCATGTGCAGCCTTAGGTTTAGCGATGGCAATGTTAAGTTTCTTGATTGATCGCTTAGATTTTTATGAAATGAACAAGATAGCAAAGCAAGAAAAAGCTCCATAAATAGGAGCTTAGATATTTTATTATTTGCGAATAATCATTAAGGTTGCCGAAGCAAAAGCATACACTTTGCCGTTCTCATCTACGATTTTACCTTGGGTACTAATAATATTGCGGCCCGCATTGATCAACTCGGCCGTCGCATAGTAAGACGTATCAACCTGCATGGGGCGGATCATTTTTACATTTAAATCAATGGTTCCATAGCCAACACCATGTTCAAGTAGGGTATGGGCCGCACTGCCTGTCGCCGTATCTAAAGCTGTGGCACAAAAGCCGCCGTGTACACCGCCTTGTATATTTCTATGTTCTTTGCGAGGAGTAACTTTATAAGTTGCTTTACCTTCGGAAACTTCAACGAGTTCCATCGGTATGGTGTGAGCCATAGGTGATGGAGAAACTTCACCATTTTTTAAAGCGGTTAAAAACTCAAGACCTGTGTATTTCGGGCTTTCCATAAATCGTCCTTGCATGATTAAGCAGTCTAATCACCATACTATAAATTGATTTTTTACGGAATAAAATTTTGCAATACAAAATATGAATTTATTCTGGTTAAACGAGACTAATTAATTTTTATCTTATATTTGTATTTAAAAACATATATTTATATTTTATCTCTATAGCTAAGTTAGGATAATTTTATTAAATTAGTGAAAATATATTTTGCTATAAGAAATTTTTTGATATTTTGGTGAGATTGAAACAATAAAAGTCCATTTCAAGGAAAAACGATATCTGCCCATGACACAGGCAGTGAAGTGAAAGGAAAAAACTATGCCTTTATACAAAGCTCCATTACGTGATATGCAATTTGTACTGCATGAAATGCTTCAAACAGAACAAAACTATCAAGGTTTAAGCAAATATCAGGAAAGCGTAAATCGAGAATTAATTGATCAATACTTAGAGGCAGCAGCAGATTTTTGTGAAAATGAATTGGCGCCGATTAACCAAAATGGCGATCAGGAAGGCTGTCATTTAAATCAAGGCGTAGTCATAACGCCGAAAGGTTTTAAAGAAGCCTACCAAAAATATGCCGAGCTTGGGTTTACTTCATTAACCGCCGATCCGGAATATGGTGGGCAGGGCTTGCCGACATTGCTGCGGATTGCGATTTCTGAAATGTTATGTGGTTCTAATTGGGCTTGGGCAATGTATCCGGGATTGTCACATGGCGCAATGAGAACGATTGAGCATCATGGGACCGAGCAACAAAAACAAAAGTTTTTGACTAAACTCATTAGTGGGGCTTGGACCGGAACCATGTGTTTAACCGAATCCCATGCAGGCTCAGACCTTGGGTTAATTAGAACGAAAGCAGAACCAAATCCGGACGGTAGCTACTCCATTACAGGTGAAAAGATTTTTATCTCGGCGGGTGAGCATGATCTTTCTGAAAATATTATTCATATTGTTTTAGCCCGTTTGCCTCAGGCACCTATAGGGACTAAAGGCATTTCTTTATTTATTGTGCCTAAATTTAATGTGAGTGACGACGGTCAGGTGCTGGACCGTAATAAAGTCGTCTGTAGCGCGATTGAACATAAAATGGGGATTCATGGCAATGCCACCTGTGTACTTAATTTTGATGGCGCCAAAGGTTATTTGATTGGTCCGGAAAATCGCGGGCTTAATTGTATGTTTACCTTCATGAATACCGCACGTATTGGAACAGCTGTACAAGGGCTTGCTGCTTCTGAAATTTCATTTCAAGGTGCATTAAGTTATGCCAAAGAGCGCCTTGCTATGCGTTCGTTATCCGGTCCTAAATATCCTGACAAAAATGCCGATCCAATTATTGTGCATCCCGCTGTACGTTCAATGTTAATGACACAAAAAGCTTTTTCCGAAGGTGGTCGTGCGCTGGCTTATTTTCTGGCTCAGCATGTCGATATTGTCGAAAGCTCAAACGATCAGGAACAGCAAAAACACTCCGACGAATTACTGGCTTTTTTAACGCCAATTGCTAAGGCCTTTTTAACAGAGTCGGGTAATGAGTCTGCAAAGCATGGCGTTCAAGTATTTGGCGGCCACGGCTTTATTGTTGAGCATGGTATGGAGCAAATTGTACGTGATGCACGTATCTCAACCTTGTATGAAGGAACAACAGAGATTCAGTCTCTAGATCTGCTGGCACGTAAAGTCCTCAAGTCGGAAGGCAAACTTTTAAAGAACATGACTGATTTAATTGATCAGTTTATTAGCCAGCACCAATCCAATGAAGTGCTGAAACCTTATCTAGAAAAATTAGCTGAGCTTAAGCAGCAATGGCTGTCACTGACCAAATTGATTGCAGAGAAAGCCAAGCACAACCCTGAAGAAATAGGAGCCGCTTCAGTAGATTATCTTTATTTTTCCAGTTACGTTGTGTTCGCGTATTTGTGGGCTCGAATGGCACAAGTTGCCCATGAAAAATTAGAATCGGGTACACAAGAGGAAGATTTTTATAAAGCAAAATTAACGACAGCTAAGTTTTTCTATCAAAAGCTTTTGCATCGTACACAGAGCCATGCCGCTTCTATTGAGTCAGGAGCTGAATCTGTGATGGAGCTCGATCAAGATGCTTTTGCATTTTAGTGAATGATAAGTTCTAGAATCACTGGGTGAAATTGACATGCGAAATTTTACCTAGTGATTAAATTTGTAATTTTAGACTCATCAGTTTTTGGTAGGAAAAACCAGTTGAGCCAATGAAATAGAGGGTTAACATAAGCATTAAAACGTGAATTTTCATCAAATATTGAAGTTGTATAAGGACTAAGGAAAGAAAATCATGAATGCTTATTATCAATTACTGAATAGAACAATTGGTCCTCAAGGTGAAGTGATTGCTCATTATTGCTCAACTGTTCATGCGCAAGGTGCTTGGAACCCTCATGAACAGCATATGGCGCCTGCAAGTGGCGTAATCGCAGCTGAGTTAGAGCAATTTTCACCGCGACAAGATATGCGAATTGGCCGAATTAGTTTTGATATTTTTGGATTAATTGCATTTGGTGAATTTACGATTAAGACTCATGTGATTCGTGCCGGTAAAACGATTGAATTGATTGAAGCAGAACTACAAGCGCAAGGTAAAACTTGTATTGTGGCTAGAGCATGGCGCATGTGCACTCAAGACAGTTCCGAGATTGCGGGGCTTGAAGATCAACCAATTCATCATCCCGATACCTTTACTGAATGGTCGGGCATGAAAAGATGGCCGGGTGGTTTTATCCAGACATTAGTCACTAAAACAGATGATCAGCATCGCGCGGGCAAAGGCATTGTTTGGCTAAACAATGATAAAGAAATGGTTGAAGGGCAGCCGACCACAGATTTTGCGCATTTAATTGGCATGGTAGATGCGGCAAACGGCATTGTTCCAAGACAAGAAGGAGAATTTACTTGGGGCTTTCCAAATCTTGATTTACAAATCCACATGCATCGTTATCCGCAAGGGAAATGGCTAGGTTTGGAAACCGTTCAGCAATATGGTTCGGATGGTATTGGTTTAACCAGTGCAGTTTTACATGATGTATATGGCCCATTTGGACGAAGCGAGCAGATTTTGACTTTACGTAAAATGACTAAATAAATTTTTGAGCCAATAAAAAAGTCATCCCTAAGGATGACTTTTTTATTTTGAGATTTAATTTTTAGTTACGGACTTTTAGCAGTGTTGGGGTAAGTTCATCCCAACGTTGTTTTGCAGCGTCCATTGCTTTCATTTTGATATGCCCATAACCACGAACTTCTGCCGGTAATTTTGCAATTTGTTCAGCAACTGCCAAGTTATGATTGTCTGGTGCTTCAACAAGTGCTTCAACAAATGCGATATAACGGTCACGCCAAGCTTGTTCGTGTTGACGTTCTTCTTGACGTGCAAATGGGTCAAGGAAAGTTTCACGAAGCCATTGTAAGCGAGCAAGCATCATCATTGGAAAACGCATCCAGTAACCAAACGCACGTTTACGGATATTTTTCAGACCACCAAGTAACGCTGGCGGAGCAAGATGATACGTTAAACGTAAGCCTTTACCGAATTGGGTTTCGATCGATTCTTTGAAGCTTTTACCTGTTAGTAGACGTGCAACTTCATATTCATCTTTATAAGCCATAACTCTATAAAGCTGAGTTGCAATCGTACCTGTTAACTCTTCTGGTAACTTTTTAGCTGCCAATTCTACAAGTGTGCGGTATTTAGCTGCATAAGCTTCATTCCAGTAGTCTGTTAGACGAGCAGAACGGTCTTCAACAAGTTCAGCCAAAGTTTGCGGAGTTTTAGTTTTTGGCATTGCTGCAAGTAAACGAGCAGCTAAAGTCGGGTCACTTGCAAGATGACAACCCACGCGGAAAGCTTCGATGTTCTTTTCAACAGCCGTACCATTTAGGCGAATTGCTTTTTCAATGCTTTCACGTAATAGCGGAATGCGACCAGATTGCCATGCCATACCGAGTAATAACTGGTTGGTATAGATTGAATCACCCAAGAGTAGTGTGGCAATGCGAGCCGCTGGTAGAGAAACCAGTTGACCTTGACGAACACGACCACGAAGACGATCAATTAAATCGGTAATAGGCGCATACCAGTCACGAGATTTAATAAACTCAGAAGTAGGAGTGCTGTCTTCATTCACAATGACTAGAGCATCTTCTTTTAAGCGCGAAAGGGCTGCACCACTACCAGCAACTACCGCATCTGCACCAATGAGTAATTCACATTGACCTGCTGGAATTTTGGTTGAAGAAATTTGCTCATCACTTGCTGCAAGTTGTACGTATGAATATACCGTACCACCTTTTTGCGCAAGACCTGCCATATCCATAACACGTGTTGCTTTGCCTTCTAGGTGAGCTGCCATACCAAGAAGTGCACCGATAGTCACAACACCCGTACCACCAATACCACCGACCATAATGCGACTTGGAACATCATATAACTGAGGAATAATTGGGGACGTTGGCCATCCTGCGCTAATACCTTCAAATTTAGCAGGACGTTTCATATCACGTGTATGAACAGTCACAAAGCTTGGGCAGAACCCTTCAGCACAAGTGAAGTCCTTATTACAACTACTTTGGTTAATTTGACGTTTAGTGCCTAAAGCTGTTTCTACTGGCTCAATAGATAAACAGTTTGATTTTTTAGAACAGTCGCCACAGCCTTCGCAAATATCGGTATTAATGAATAAACGTTCAGCTGGGTCAGGGTAAGCATCGCGTTTACGGCGACGGCGTTTTTCACTGGCACAGGTTTGTACATAAATTAAAGCAGTTACACCTGAAATTTCACGTAGCTCACGTTGAACTGCGTCAAGTTCATTACGGTGGCGAATTTCTACACCTGGTGCAATACCGTCTTCTTCATTTAACAGTTTGATTTCATCAGTCACAATGACTTGTTTTTTAATACCTTCGGCATCGAGCTGACGAGTTAATTGTGCAACGCTCAAATGACCATCTACATGCTGACCGCCTGTCATAGCGACTGCGTCGTTGTAGAGAATTTTATAGGTGATATTAGTTTTTGCAGCGATAGATTGACGAATTGCCAAGTAACCTGAGTGGAAGTAAGTCCCATCACCAAGGTTAGCAAAAATGTGTTTTTCATTGGTAAAAGGCGATGCACCGACCCAGCTTACACCTTCACCACCCATTTGAGAGAATGTTTCCGTACCACGGTCAAGCGAAACAGCAATATAGTGGCAACCAATCCCACCTAATGCACGGCTACCTTCAGGAACGACGGTTGATGAGTTATGTGGGCAACCACTGCAGAAATAAGGTTTACGTTCAGCAAGGTCAATAACACGTTTTGATTCTTGCTCTGCTTTTAGTAGGAGGTCGATTCTGCTTTGAATTTGTACTTTTAAGCTTTCTGGAATATCTAGTTTTAAGAAGCGAGCAGCCAACATTTTTGCAATCGGTTCAGGCTGGTACTCATAGTGACCAATGAGCGGTGCTTCTTCAATAGAGGTACTCCATTCACCTTTGCCGTCAGTTGCTTTACCAATGACACGAGGACGTTGGTCATCAGGCAGTGAGTAAAGCTCATCTTTAATTTGTGTTTCAAGAATTGGACGTTTTTCTTCAATAACGATCAACTCTTCTAAACCTTTGGCGAATTCACGAATACCTTGTGGTTCTAAAGGCCAGATTAGACCAACTTGATAAACACGTAGCCCAAGCTGTTGGGCTGTTTCATCTTCAATTCCTAAAATACGTAGGGCTTCAATGGTATCTAAATAACCTTTACCACTTGCAGCAATACCAATACGGGCATTTTCACAAGGCCATGTTACGGTATTGATTTTATTCGCACGGGCATAGGCCAAAACAGCAGGTAAGCGATATTTATAAAGACGTTCTTCTTGTTGGATGCCATGATCTGGCCAACGAATGTTAACGCCACCCTCTGGGAAATTAACATCTTCTGGTATAACAGGAGTGACACGGTCTAAGTCGACATGAACTGAAGCGGAAGTTTCTACAATTTCACTGACTAGCTTCATGGAAGTCCAAAGACCAGAAAAACGTGAAACTGCGATGGCGTGAACACCAAAGTCTAAAATTTGTTGAACGGATGTTGGGTAGAAAATTGGAATACCACAACCAATCATGACATGTTCAGACTGGTGGGGAACTGTAGAAGATTTACATGAGTGGTCATCACCGAATAAAGCAACAACACCACCACGTTCAGAGGTACCAGCTAAGTTAGCATGGCGGAGTACATCGCCTGAACGGTCAACACCCGGGCCTTTACCATACCACCATGAAGACACTCCATCATATTTGCCTTGACCTGAAAGATTTGCTTGTTGTGTACCCCAGATTGCGGTAGCAGCCAAGTCTTCGTTTACACCAGGTTGAAATACGACATTATGGGATTTAAGTAATCCTTCAACTTGCCAAAGGAAATTATCATAGTTACCAATAGGGGAGCCACGATAACCAGAAATAAAACCAGCAGTATGATAACCATTGATCGCGTCACGGCGAGTTTGGGCAAGAGGCAACCGAACAAGTGCCTGAATGCCGGTCATAAATGCTGTACCGTTATCACTTACATATTTATCTTCAAGTGACACATCCTTTGTTGCAATAATATTTGGAGTGACTTTTGTAGCTATATTCATTTATATCTCCTTAGAATTTTTAGTAGCTCGGACTACTTTCTTTTTTCAACATCCAGTTGAATATTTGGAGCAAGTGACATACGAAATAAAAAAGATCGGTTCCTCTTCTTAAAAAAGAATTAGTGCCAATGTATGTACATTTAGTCATTGTGGTTGATCTAAACTGGTGCAACAATCCGTAATTTAGGAAAAGATATTTACGTTATGCGCAAAAATCTCGATGGTGGACTTTTGCATGCAATGCATGCATTCCTGAAAGTGATTGATAGCGGGAGTTTCACAGCAGCAGCTGAGCAGATGGATCTGACCACAGCACAGGTTTCACGTCTTATCAGCGAGCTAGAAACACGCTTAGGTACAAAATTAATACAACGCTCAACGCGCCAGCAGGCACTGACTGATATTGGTGCAACTTATGCAGAGCGTTGTCGGCAAGTTATTTCAATGGTGGATGAAGCAGAGGCAGAAGTCACCGGAACGGCCTCTAAACCTAAAGGTCGTTTACGTGTATTAAGTATGGGAAGCTTTGGGCATCATTATGTTTTCCCTGTCATGGCCGAGTTTTGTAAGCATTATCCCGAATTAACCGTGGAATATACGACCTCACAATACGTTCCAGACCTGTTAGCAAAAGGGGTGGATGTCAGTCTTTATCTCACTGAATCATTAACAGACTCTCGTTTTGTTGCACGCAGAATTGGCACTATTTTTTCTGTTTTATGTGCTTCACCTGCGTACCTAGAAAAACATGGCGTTCCTAAGTCTCCAGAAGACTTAAAAAATCATGCCTGTTTACGCTTGGTAAACCCGTCTATTACGCCAGATTGGCATTTGTTAAATGCCAATGGTGAGTCTTGTCAAATCGACATTGGAGGGCAACTCATTGCAGATAACCCTGAGTTATTGTTAGATGTGGTGCAACAGGATATGGGGGTCGCGTTATTGCCGATGTTTTCGGCTTTAGACGCGGTTCAAAATGGAAGATTATGTCATATCTTGCCTGAGTGGCGTTCGCCCGATATTGGAGTTTATACCTTATTGCCTTCACGCCATTTTATTGATGCTAAAACACGCGCATGGCTGGATTGGGTAGAAGAATATATTTCTCCAAGAATTGAAATGGATGCATCTTATTTTTATAAATAATGAGATAAATTTTTTAAGGATTACAATTGAAAAAGGATGAAGAATAATACGGATTAGAATAAAAATAGGGTAGAAAATGCTTCTTTTAAAGAGGCATTTAATACAGAGATGAACGATAAATTTAAAAAAAATTGCATGAGGGATTGAATCCCAATTCCTGAACAGAATGAAATAAAGATGAGATAGGATGATCTGGTACTTGGCCTAATATTCAGCTTTATACCAGATGCTGAGCTATTTTAATTTATGACTATGCACACTTGGTTTGCCAATACGCATTTGCATAATTCGACAAGCTTTTTCGGTTTAATACATTGCTAATATTTTGGCTGGCTTGCATCAGCTTCTCTAAATTAATGCCAGTTTCAAAACCCATGTGTGACAGCAAATAAAACAAATCTTCGGTTGATACATTGCCAGAGGCGCCTTTGGCATAAGGGCAACCGCCAAGTCCTGCAAGAGACGAGTCAAAAACACGAATGCCTTGCTGTAAAGACTGATAAATATTGGCAATAGCCATGCCATAGGTGTTGTGGAAATGCCCAGCTAAAACCTTGCTGTCGAGTTCAGCAAGACAGGCTTGCCATACCTTTTGAACGCGATCTGGTGTTGCGGTGCCAATGGTTTCACCTAAAGACACTTCATAGCAGCCCATGTCATAGAGTCGTTTAACCACTTTCACCACTTGCTCAGGTGCAATTGCGCCTTCATAGGGACAATCGACAATACAAGAGACATAACCGCGTACACGGATGTTATGTGCTTTTGCTGCGTTCATGACATCGCTAAACTTTTCAAAGCTTTCGTCGATTGAACAGTTGATATTTTTACGGGTAAAACTTTCAGAAGCTGCGGTAAACACCGCAACCTCTTTGCATCCTACCGCTTGAGCAGTTTCAAAACCTTTAATATTTGGAGTAAGCAGGCTAAATTGCACATCGGTTGTTTGGGGTAACAGCTTAAATAGCTCGTCACTTTGGGCCATTTGCGGTACCCATTTTGCCGAAACGCATGAACCGACTTCAATGGATTTTAGGCCTGCACTGATTAGGTCATTAATAAAGTTTAAGCGTTGTTCGACAGTTAAAGCCTGCTTTTCATTTTGGAGGCCGTCTCTGGGACCGACCTCCACGATTTTGACAAATTCACTCATGCAACTTCCTCCTGAGCAGGCTGAAATTCCACAAGCTCATCGCCAGCTTTGACCTGATCGCCCACTTGGAAATAGGAGTCTACAATCACGCCGTCTTTAGGGGCGCGGATGGTATATTCCATTTTCATTGCTTCAAGCGTCATTAAAATATCGTCTTTCTTCACGCTATGATTTGCACTGACTAGCACTTGAGTGACCACACCCGGCATTGGGGCTTTTAAGTGACCTTCATCGGCTTGGCTATCTGCCTGATTAAAGTCTTGGCGGATATAAGCAAACTTATAGCTTTGACCATTTTGGAACAAGGTAATGCCTTGCTGACTTTGGTTAAAAGGTAGCTTTTGCTGAGTCTCACCAATTTGAACAGAGGCAGTATGTGCATCAAGCAATTGACCTGAAATTGGGTAGCTTTGCCCATTATATTCTGCGGTGAAGCCATCTTCATTTGAGGCAAATTTAATTTGAATATTTTGGTTTAAATAGTTCAGTTTAATACTGTGCTGATAGGCAATATTTAAACGCCAAAGCGGTTGAGCCTGCCAAAGCTGTTTTTGGCTTGAACTGTTGTTATTAAGTTGGCTTAAAAACTCAATAAATGCCGCTGCTACCACCAGTTCCGGTTTGATCTCTTCAGGGCTAAACAAGAAGTTTTGTTCACGTTGAATCAGGTTGGTATCAAGCTTGGCTTGTTTAAACGATTCGCTACGAACAATCTTTTCCAGAAAGGCAATATTGTTGCCTAAACCATCGACATGGAATTGGCTTAAAGCATTTTGCATTTGAATAAGTGCAGCTTCACGGTTTTTACCCCATACAATAAGTTTAGCTATCATCGGGTCGTAATAGGTCGTGATTTCATCGCCTTCAACAATACCGCTGTCTACACGCACATATTGGTTTTGAGTTGGGTAGCGCAAATAGTCGATTTTACCAATAGCAGGTAAAAAGCCTTTTTCTGGTTCTTCAGCGTAGATCCGTGCTTCAAGCGCATGTCCATGAATCTGCAATTCGTTTTGTAGTTTAGGCAAAGGTTCGCCATAAGCCACACGAAGTTGCCACTCGACCAAGTCTTCACCTGTAATCATTTCAGTAACAGGATGCTCGACTTGTAGACGGGTATTCATTTCCATGAAATACGCCGTACCGTCTTGTTCCACAATAAACTCGACCGTACCTGCACCAACATAATTTACCGCTCGTGCAGCATCAATTGCAGCTTGGCGCATTGCATCGAGCTTTTCGCTTGGCATTTGTGGAGCAGGGGCTTCTTCTAGCACTTTTTGGTGGCGGCGTTGTACTGAACAGTCGCGTTCAAACAAATGTACGTAGTTGCCATGTGTATCGCCAAACACTTGCACTTCAATATGGCGCGGTTGAATCACATAACGCTCAATCAAGACATCATCATTACCAAAGCTCGATTTGGCTTCACGTTTACAAGAGGCTAAGGCATGCAGAAAATCTTCACTGCGTTCAACTAGACTCATGCCTTTACCACCGCCGCCAGCACTGGCTTTAATTAAAACAGGATAGCCAATTCGGTCTGCCTGTTGCTTTAAAAAGTCCGCATCTTGGTTGGTTCCGTGATAGCCCGGTGTTAAAGGGACACCTGCTTTTTCCATTAAAGCTTTCGAGGTCGCTTTTAAGCCCATCGCTAAAATGGCATCCACTGGTGGCCCAATAAAGCAAATGTTGTGTTGTTGGCAAGCGAGTGCAAACTGGTCATTTTCAGAAAGGAAGCCGTAACCCGGATGAACCGCTTGGCTGCCTGTATCAATGGCAGCTTGAATAATACGATCAACCTGTAAATAACTTTGTGTTGCAGGGGACTGACCAATATAAACCGCTTCATCTGCAAGTTTGACGTGTTGGGCATTTGCATCTGCATCTGAGTAAACGGCAACCGTTCTAATACCTAATTTTTTAGCTGTACGAATTACGCGGCAGGCAATCTCGCCACGGTTCGCAATTAAAATCTTTTCAAACATGATGATCGTCCTTAATTGTTGTTATTCGAGTTAGAAACCCAAGCAGGCTGTTGTTTATTTAAAAAGGCACTTAGACCTTCTTTTGCCTCACTGCCTTGACGAACTTGAGCAATATGATGTGCTGTCTGTTGCAGCAAGTCATTGCTCATGGTCTGGTTGCTCACCATTTGAATGAGTTGTTTTGAAGCCGCTTGAGCGTGTGGGCCACCGAGTAATAGAGCATCAATAATTTCTTGAACTTTTTTATCTAAGTCTTCAGCATCTGCTACTTCGTGTGCTAAACCAATTTGTTTGGCTTCACGTGCTGAAATCCGCTCGGCAGTTAAGAAGTAACGGGAAGCTTGTCTTGCACCAATCGCACGAATCACGTAGGGACTAATGGTAGATGGAGCAAGACCTAAACGAACTTCAGAGGTTGCAAACTTGGCATCAGTGCTGGCAATGCAAATATCACATGCCGACGCTAAGCCCATACCGCCGCCAAAGGCAATGCCATGCACGCGGGCAATAGTCGGTTGTTTAAGTGTTGCAAGTGCATCAAGCATTTGCGCAAGTTTTAATGCATCTGCTTCATTTTCTGCTGAAGATGCCTGACCTGCCTGTTTCATCCAGTTGAGGTCGGCACCTGCCGAAAAGCTTTTACCGCGACCAGCTA
Source organism: Acinetobacter sp. AOR01_HL (assembly GCF_027855455.1). NCBI lineage: Bacteria > Pseudomonadati > Pseudomonadota > Gammaproteobacteria > Moraxellales > Moraxellaceae > Acinetobacter > Acinetobacter sp. AOR01_HL. The sequence continues at coordinate 68,480 of NZ_JAKTIM010000035.1, forward strand.
AAACCACAACACGAATGTCATCACGAGTATTAATTTGCTTAAAGCAAGTATGCAATTCTTCAATGACTGTCGTATTAAAAGCATTGTGCAATTCAGGGCGGTTCAGCCAAACATAGGCAACCTGACCTTGTTGTTCGAGTTGTAAAAATTGATAGCTCATATACACCTCTTACATGCGGAACACGCCAAATTTGGTTGGCTGGATTGGGGCGTTCATGGCCGCAGCAAGGCTTAAACCAAGTACCTGACGAGTTTGCGCTGGGTCAATGACACCGTCGTCCCAAAGGCGGGCAGAAGCATAGTATGGATGGCCTTGGCGCTCGTATTGTTCACGAATTGGTTGTTTAAATTCGTCTTCTTCTTGCGCTGACCACTCGGCACCTTTTTGCTCAATTTGATCACGTTTTAAAGTTGAGAGTACGCTTGCTGCTTGTTCGCCGCCCATGACTGAAATACGTGAGTTCGGCCAAGTCCATAAAAAGCGTGGTGAATAAGCACGGCCGCACATACCGTAGTTGCCTGCGCCAAACGAACCACCAATAATCAGGGTAAGTTTTGGTACATTTGCGGTTGCAACTGCCATCACTAGTTTAGCGCCGTTTTTTGCAATCCCTTCATTTTCATACTGGCGACCGACCATAAAGCCGGTGATGTTTTGTATAAATAACAATGGAATATTGCGCTGTGTGCACAGTTCAATAAAGTGAGCACCTTTTTGAGCAGACTCGGAAAATAAAATTCCGTTATTGGCAATAATGCCGACTGGCATGCCGTAGAGAGAAGCGAAACCCGTTACAAGTGTTGAGCCAAAGCGGGCTTTAAACTCGTCAAAACGAGAGCCGTCTACAATACGTGCAATGACTTCACGCACATCGAAAGGTTTACGCGCATCACTTGGCACCACGCCATAGAGTTCCGATGCATCAAATAATGGTTCATCAATTTGCTTATTTAACTCATTTGGCTTTTTATTTAAGTTCGCAACAATGTTTCGTGCAATCGCAATGGCATGTTCATCATTTTCAGCTAAGTGGTCAGCTACACCTGAAAGACGTGTGTGTACATCGCCACCGCCTAAATCTTCACTGCTTACCACTTCGCCAGTTGCAGCTTTTACCAGAGGAGGTCCACCTAAGAAAATCGTACCTTGATTACGGACAATAATCGTTTCATCAGACATCGCTGGTACATACGCACCACCTGCGGTACAGCTACCCATCACCACGGCAATTTGGGCAATACCTAGGCTGGACATGCGTGCCTGATTATAGAAAATACGCCCAAAGTGATCACGGTCTGGGAAAACCTCATCTTGCATTGGTAAATAGGCACCGCCTGAATCTACTAAATAAATACAAGGCAAGTGATTTTGTTCAGCAATTTCTTGTGCGCGTAAATGCTTTTTAACCGTTAGGGGATAATACGTTCCACCCTTAACCGTTGCATCGTTGGCAACGATCATGCAAGTGATGCCGTTGACTTGACCAATACCTGCAATCACACCCGCAGCAGGAACATCATCTTCATAAACGTTGTAAGCTGCCAATTGACCAATTTCTAAAAATGCCGTGCCGACATCAATCAGTTGATCAATACGTTCACGGGGTAAAAGTTTACCTCGAGCCAAATGTTTTTGACGGGCATTTTCACCACCGCCTAAAGCAATACGCTGGGCAACTTGTTTGAGATCTGTGACCAATGTTTGCATGGCTTGCTGGTTTGTTTTGAAGTCTTCGCTTCGAACATTAATCTTGCTTTGTAATTGGTTCATAAGATGCGTCCTTATTTATAATGATTATTTGGTTTCATTGAAAAGTTCGCGGCCAATCAGCATGCGGCGAATTTCAGAAGTTCCCGCGCCAATTTCATAAAGTTTTGCATCGCGCCATAAACGCCCAGCAGGGAATTCATTGATATAACCGTTGCCACCTAAAGTCTGGATTGCTTCACCCGCCATCCATGTTGCTTTTTCAGCGGCATATAAAATGGCACTTGCGGCATCTTTACGTAAGCTGCGGTCATGATCCGCTTTATCGCAGGCAGCACCAACCGCATAAACGAGAGCTTTACATGCCAACCATGTTGAATACATATCGGCAAGTTTGCCTTGCATAAGCTGGAATTCACCTAAAGCCTGACCAAACTGTTCACGTTGATGTAAGTAAGGAATAACGACATCTAAGCAAGCATCCATAATGCCTAAAGGTCCGGCACTTAAAACTGCTCGTTCATAGTCCAAGCCACTCATGAGTACTTTAACCCCGTTACCCACACCACCGAGTACGTTTTCAGCAGGGACTTCTACATTGTCAAAGAATAGGGGGTAAGTGTTAGAGCCGCGCATACCGAGTTTGTCTAAGTGGTTGCCGTGACTAAAGCCTTTCATGCCTTTTTCAATCAAGAATGCGGTCATGCCTTTCGGGCCAGCTTGCGGGTCAGTTTTAGCGTAAACGACCAGTACATCTGCATCACCGCCGTTAGTAATCCACATTTTTGAACCGTTTAAAACAAAGTGATCACCTTTTTGCTCGGCGCGTAATTTCATGCTGACGACATCGGAACCGGCATTTGGCTCAGACATGGCAAGGGCACCAACATATTCACCGGAAATTAATTTTGGTAAATACTTTTGTTTCTGCTGCTCATTACCGTTACGGTTAATTTGGTTTACACATAAATTAGAATGAGCACCATAAGAAAGACCAATGGCTGCCGAAGCACGGGAAATTTCTTGCATGGCAATAATATGAGCTAAATAACCCATATTGGCACCGCCATATTCTTCAGAAACCGTCATACCTAAAAGGCCCATATCTCCGAATTTTTTCCAGAGATGTGCAGGGAATTTGTTGTCTTGATCAACTTGTTGGGCAATTGGTGCAATTTCCTTTGCACAAAATGCGGCTACCGAATCTTGAAGCGCAATTAAAGTTTCATCTAGACCGAAATTCAAGCTGCGTAGGTTCATGATATTTTCATCCTATTGGTTATATTTGTTGTCCATAAAATATTTTGTGGGTATTTGATAATTACCATACAATGATTTTTTGAAAAAGTGAATACAGATTCATAAAATGATTTACAATTCATTTTATTTGTTAGAGAATAAATTATGAGCTATAAACGATCATCTTTAATGCAAGAGCGGATGGAACAAAATCGAAAATCGATTTTGAGTTCAGCCAGAAAAATAATTTCAGAGGGAGGGTTCAAAGACGCACAAATACAAACAATTGCAGAGCAAGCGGGTGTATCTAGTGGACTGGTTTATCGCTACTTCGATAATAAAAGCCAAGTGCTAATAGAAGTTTTGTCTGATGCCATTAATACAGAACTATTGGTGATTGAATCGATTACCGAAAGTGATTTATCGGCAAAGCAGAAATTACACAAGGCGGTAGCAACCTTTGTAAAACGGGCACTCAATAGTCCTCAGCTTGCATATTCACTCATGTTTGAACCCGTCGATTCAACGGTTGAACATGAGCGTTTTCGTGTGAAGCAATTGATTAAACAAAGTATTAAAAAAATACTTGCGGATGGAAATGCAAGTGGTGAGTTTGTCTTGGATGATTTAAACACAGCAGCACTTTGTGTAGTCGGTGCTATGACTTATGTGGTAGTTGAACCTCTAGACCCAGCTCAAAATACAAAGTTTGATCATGCGCATAAAGACTATTTTTCAAAACAGATTGCTGACTTTTGTGTGGATGCTGTGCAGAAAAAATAGGGCATATAAAGGATAAAACAACACAAAATAAGTAGTTTGGAAAAGTAGTTGCAGTAACAACAATTAGATTAGGTAAGAAGAGAATTAGAAGAATCAAGGAGAATGATTCAATGCAACAAGAACGGTTAAGCTACGCCTCGGGACCAAGTACACAACCCTTATTGGGTATGACCATTGGTGAACAATTTGATCAGGCCTGTCAGCAATATGCTGAAAAGGAAGCGATTGTCAGTTTTCATCAAAACAGACGATTAACCTATAAAGCTTTACAGGATGAAGTAAACGCTTTTGCTTGTAGCCTATTAAAATTGGGATTAAAAAAAGGAGACCGATTAGCGATTTGGTCACCTAACTGTGTGGAATGGACCATTACGCAGTTTGCAGCTTTTAAAGCAGGGATTATTTTAGTCAATCTAAATAAAGCTTATAAAAGTCATGAGCTTGAATATGTGTTGAATAAGGTCTCATGCAAAGGATTGATTATTGCTTCTCAATTTAAAACGACGGATTACCAAGAATTACTCACAAAAATTGCCCCTGAGTTAACCACCTGTACAGATAAAGTGCTCAGTTCAGAGCGACTGCCACATTTAAAATTTGTTATTAAAATTGATAATCAACAGCATACAGGTATTTATCGTTTTAGTGATTTACTAACTACACCAACTTCTGAACAGCTAGAACAATTAAAACAATTAGCCAGACAGCTCCAGTTTGATGAAACTATTAATATCCAATTTACCTCAGGTACAACAGGTAACCCGAAAGGGACCATGTTAACCCATCATAATATTTTAAATAATGGTTATTTTGTCGGTGAAGGCATTCGTTTAACCCCCCAAGATAAAGTCTGTATTTCTGTGCCACTGTTCCATTGTTTTGGCATGGTGATGGGGAATCTGGCGTGTGTGACGCATGGGGCAACCATGGTCTATCCATCTGCTGTATTTAATCCTTTGGAAACTTTAAAAGCAATTCATCAAGAACGTTGTACGGCAGCTTATGGCGTACCAACCATGTTTATTGCAACCTTAGAGCATGAACAGTTTAATGATTTTGATCTGTCGAGCTTAAGAACAGGCATTATGGCAGGTAGTCCTTGTCCACGTGAAATTATGCAACGTGTTATAGACCGAATGCATATGTCTGAAATCACCATTTGTTATGGCATGACCGAAACCTCGCCAGTGAGTGTACAAAGCTCGGTAAACGATTCGATTGATAAGCGAGTAAGCACAGTTGGGCATGTCCATCCACATGTTGAAATTAAAATTGTCGATTTAGAAGGGCAAATTGTTCCGCAAGGGACTTTGGGTGAGCTATGCGTCCGTGGTTATTCAGTGATGGCTGGTTATTGGGGTGAAGAGGAAAAGACCCGTGAAGTGATTGATGCGGCTGGCTGGATGCATACGGGTGACATTGCCGAGATGGATCAAGACGGTTTTATTAAAATTAAAGGCCGTATTAAAGATGTCGTGATCCGTGGTGGGGAAAACCTCTTTCCAAAAGAGATTGAAGACTTTTTATATACTCATCCAGACGTAAGCGATGTACAGGTGATTGGCTTGCCAGATGCGAAATATGGTGAAGAACTTTGTGCATGCATTATTCTGCATGAGCATCACCAAGTCGATGAAGACAGCATCCGCCAATTTTGCAAAGAACACATTTCACACAACAAAGTGCCGCGTTATGTCCGATTCTTTAATGAGTTTCCAATGACTGCTTCTGGCAAAGCCCAAAAGTTTAAATTGCAGGAAATTATGCGAGCTGAACTTAATTTAACGGGAAATGTCTTTGACTAAATAAGTCAAAAGCTCGGTCAAAGTGCAGCAAATGATAAATCGAAATACGGTTTAAATAGAGGACATGCAAAATGGCAAAAGACTTTAATAGCCCTAAAGTAGTCGAAGGATATGATGCGCATATTCGTAAATTAATTCCAGGCTATGAAGTGATCCACCAACAGGTGGATGCCATTTTGCAGTCGGTGTTGCCACCAGATGCTCATGTCTTAATTGTGGGTTGTGGTACGGGTTATGAACTCGAATATTTACTTAAAAGGCATCCAAACTGGAAATTTACAGCAGTCGATCCATCTTTAACCATGCTGCAAAAAGCTCAGGAACAGGTTGAGATTTTAGGTAAATCTACCCAAGTCACTTTTGTACATGGTGATACTTCAGCACTGCCTTTGGAACCATGTTTCGATGCTGCACTTTCTATTCTTGTGGCTCATTTTATTGCAGATGACATAAAACCAGCCTTCTTTAAGGATATTTATAAGCGCTTAAAAGAAAAGGCGCTTTTACTTACCTATGACCTCATGACTTGTGTAAATCCACAACAGCTTCAAGCATTACATTATTTGTGTTTGGCTCAAGGGTTAACAGAAGAACAATGTCAAAAAATGTTGGAGCGTATGGCGGAGGACTTTTTTAGTTTAACGACTGAAGGATATATAAAACTTTTGGAAAAGACAGGCTTTGAAAGCGTACAGCCATATACGCAAATTTTGACTTATCAGGGGTTTATGGCAAAAAAATAATACTATTGGGGAATATAAATAAGGGTTTAAAACCGAATATTCTCAATGTGGAAGAGAATATAAAAAATGGAAAATTAAAAATTTGCTTTTGCTGCACTAGGGAGGGTGGATCTAAAAAATATGAGGGAACGTCTTTCTTGTGAAAGAAAGGCAAATTTTCAAGGATCTATTTTTAGATAGGTACATAACAAAAAGGATGTCGAGACTTTTAAGACTACTTAAAGGTCTAAAGGAAAATTTCATGATGAAAATTTTAAATACAACGGTTCAAAAAAGCTTGTTGGCAGTTTCTGTGACTCTGCTTATGTCTTCTGCTTTTGCAGACCAGGTAAACCCTGAAATAGAGCAACTTCGCCAAGAAATAAAAGAACTACGAGCTATGCTACAAATTAATATGGAGGCTCAAAAATCTTTAGCTCAAAAAAGAGTAGAACAAGCTGCTCCTGTAGTTACTCAAGCTCCACAACCTATACAGCAAACATTAACTAAATCTGGTGCAGAATTTAACTTATACGGTTATATACGAGCAGATGCTTCTTATCAAATTAAGGGTGCATCTACGATGTATAACAATATTAGTGGCGTTCCTCTTGAAAATACGCCAGAAGAATCTGCACAGAAAGACCAGTTGCACAGTACTGTGTATGTGACCCGCTTCGGATTGAATTTTAAAACACCTACAGCCGTTGGTGATGTAGGCGGAAAGTTAGAAATGGACTTTTTTGGGGCGGCTACACGTGATCAGTTTCGCATACGTCATGCCTATTTAACTTTTAATAAATGGCTTATTGGTCAAACATGGTCGACATTTATTGCCCCTGAATATTATCCGGAAACGATTGATGCAGGTACATTTGTAGGTAGTGCATTATTAAGATCACCGCTTGTTCGCTATAGCGATAACTTAACGGCAAATACAAGTTTTGCAGTATCAGTTGAAGACCCGAAATATACTGCTGCAACAGATCCAGATAATAAAATGCGTTTACCTGCTTTAGTCGGACGTTTAAATCATAAATTTGCCAATGGTTCGATGCTTTCAGGCCGTAGTTTTGTTGCAGAAAAAAGAACTAACAATGATAGTGAGTGGGCGTGGGGTGTAGGCTTGGGCGGTAAATATCAAATTACCCCTGATACATTACTTAAAGCCGATTATTACCATGTCAAAGGTGATGGACGTTTCTTGCTATGGAGTAACAGTGGCTATGCAATAGACGATCAAAACAATATGCATAGCAATGAATTTGACACGGTTTCTTTGGGTATCACTCATCAATTTACACCGCAAATTCGCTCGACTTTAGGCTATGGCTATATGAAGGCTAAAGATGATAACCGTTTTGCCGAATTACAGCGTACTAGTACCACCCAAAACAAACAGCTTTGGCAAGGTTGGGTGAATGCACTTTATAACCCGTATAAGCCGATTACTTTGGGTATCGAATATGTTTATGGGGAACGTGAAACATTCGATAATCGCAACGGGATTGATAACCGCTTCAACATGATAGCGAGTTATGATTTTTAAATAAGCAGCCCCATCATGTGAAGATTTCACCTGATGGGGGAATCATTAATTTTTAATAATTTGATCTAAATCTACCAATTCTGCCATATGCTGATTGCCTCGATCATTAGGATGTAAATGATCTCCAGAATCATAAATTGGATTTAATCGATTGGGATGTTTTGGATCTTTTAAGCCTTCATCAAGATCAAGCACACCATCGAAGGTATGACTGGTTCTCATCCAGTGGTTAATGCGCTGACGTAATTGATCTTTTTTGGGTTGATAATAATTATCTAAAGGGGTATTAGGCAAAGCACCAGAGAACGGAAGTAAGGTTGCACCAATCACCTGAATATTATGTTTATGGGCCTCACTTACAACACGTCGATAACCTTGAGTGAGCGCCTCAAAATAGGGTATTTGCTGTTTAGGTGCAAAAGCTGTACCGGGCCATGAAATGTCATTGATACCGACCAAAACAATTAAAGTTTTAACTCCTGAATATTGAAATATCTCACTGTTTAAACGTTTTAAAACGCTATCACCCATACCATCGGTAAGTAATCGATTTCCTGAAATGCCACTATTAATCACGGCCACACGATGTACAGATAAACGTTTCGCTAAAAAATCGGTCCATCTTGTATTTGCATCTAAGGTTGCAGTCGCCCCATCGGTAATTGAGTCTCCAACAACTGCAACTACATGAGCCTTTTGTTTGGGTTTTACCTCTATTGCAGACAGTAATAACCGTGCCGTCGTTGTTTTGGCATCGGTTGGCGTAGTTAAATTTGTTGTCTGATTTCCACTAATCAGCCAACTGGTTTGTTTGGCATCCCAATGAAATGTTTTAAACGTTGTAGGCTTTTGAATAAAGCTATTCACCACCAATTGAGTATGATCGGGTACAGGCAACTGAATTGGATCACTTATGAGTTGTTTGCCAGGTAAAATTCTTGCTTTAAGTTGACCAGAAAAATAAACGGGATAGGTACTCTTAGATTTTAGAGTTACTGCATTCGCTAAACCAATCGTTGTTTGATCGATATAAAGTGGCTGTTTACCATATTGATTGGTAAAAACGAGCCGAACAGCTTCACCGCCCAAACTAATTTTGCTCATTTGTCTAATAGTCTGATTAGATACTTGCTCTGGAATGAGTGTTGGAAAAACGAAGTCTTTATTCCAGACTTTTTGAGGGCTCGCAGACCAAGTGGTAATCCATTGGCGGTTTTCTACATCAGCTTGTGCAAAGCTCGTAATTAAAACCAAAGAAAATAGGGTAGCTTGATAAAGTTTCATCTCAAGAACTCTTTAAAACGAATTAAAGGTATCTTGAAACAAATTGATGCCTTGTTATAGCGGTCTAAGCGGAATAAGATTTGTGAATATAATTCATAAATAAATTTTGCTATGTCTTATTTTGATATCAATCGTTCTGGCGAGTTGGCAATTTTTATACGGGTGGTCGAGCTTGGAAGTTTTTCAGCGGTAGCAAGAGCATGTAACATGACGCCGTCTGCCGTAAGCAAGTTAATTTCTCGTTTAGAAAAAAGATTGGGTGTCAGGTTACTCAATCGTTCAACACGTCAGTTTCAGCTTACCAGTGAAGGATGCCAGTTTTATGAGCAAGGCATTCAAATACTCAATGACTTGGACGAACTGGAACAATCGGTTACCGCAAATCATATACCGAAAGGGCGAATTAGAATCCATACCAGTTTTTCATATTGGACACACTTTTTATTGCCTTGTATTAGTTTGTTTAATCAACGTTACCCGGAAATTGAATTAGAAGCTCATTTGAGTGATGAAGTAATTAATTTGGTTGAACAAAGAATTGATGTTGCGATTCGAACAGGACCTTTGAAAAGTTCCAATTTGGTGGCCCGATCGCTTGGCAGTACTTATAAACACTATGTTTGCTCACCTGTATATATTGAAAAGTACGGTTGCCCCGAACATCCAGATGAACTACATGAACATCAGCTTTTAGATGTAAGTTATCAGCGCCAGAACAAAACCTGGTTATTTAAAAAAGCAACTCAGGAAATCAGCCTAACCCCCTCTAAAGTTTTAAAAGTAAACCATGGCGAAGCAATTTTACAGTTGGCACTGGCATGTGCCGGTATTGCTCAACTAAATGAATTCCAGATTCGAAATGCTTTACAGCAAAAACAACTCGTCAAAATTCTTGAAGAGTGGAATATTCATGCTTCTGAAGAATTTCATGCTGTCTGGATTGGCCATGATAAGTATGTTCCTAATCGCGTACGTACATTCTTGGATTTTTTGGTAGAGCATGCCTCTATAAATTAGTTTAGTGTTTGCTCGCACTCAATTGGCACTGCTGCATTGTTTGATTCATGGTTTCTACAAAGTTCATTTTTGCATCAATATTTTGCAAACTTAATTTTGGTAAACTTTCTACAAATTGAGGTGAATAATGCTGCTCTAAAGAATTATAAATACAATTACACGCTGAAAGGTCATGTCCGGCCCATACACAACGCGTATTAAATTCATTTTTACTCATTGGCCTGCACCCCATCAAATTTAAAACACCTATTGTCAGAAGGCTCACCAAAACAAAACGATAGAGAAAAAACATTCTTGTTACTCTTCATGGGTTGTTGTTATCGTTAAGTGATGTTGATAGAAGTTTTAATCTTTATGTGATTTTGAATACATAAAACTTCTGCCCCAATCTTGTATATCAAGATGGGTACACAAAAAGATTAAGTAAAAATTTTTCGAACTCTATAGTGTGTAGTTCTTTTAAACAGAGGATGAGAAAGAACTCTAAGAAATGACTGCTTGAGTGAAAGATGTTGAATGTAAGTAGGTTTAATAAAAGAATTTAAAAAATATAGAATAATAGTCATGAGTGACTCCTTGGTTAAAAGAAGTTATGCCCACTCATTGCTCATTATTATGGTGGCGAAACGAAAGAGGGTTAGCAGACTGATACCTAAGAAACCAGCACACCCAAGGGTGTCCCACTCCCGTTCTGAACTGCACCCCATAAGTTAGACTTTTTAAACTTATGAGGTGTGCCCTATGCCAATTCCGAAGCATTCAAAAGAGTTAAAATTAAAAGTCATTCAAGCTTATTTAGATGGAAGTAAAGGATATAAAATCCTTTCACAAGAATTTAATGTTGATCTCCAAACCATCCGCTTATGGATTGAAAACTATAAGGCACAAGGTGAAGATGGCCTGAATGTTAAAACTAAAAAAACCTACTACTCTTCCGAATTTAAAATCAAGGCTGTACAAATGCTTCTTGATAAGATACCGGTAAGAGAAGTTAGAAGACGGTTAAATCTGAGCGGGACGTCAATTTTAAGAAGGTGGCTCGCTCAGTATCATAAAGAAGGGATTGCCGGGTTTAATACTACGAGGATTTATACCAATATGGTTAAACAAGATAAAACCAAAATAACTAAGCCTATAAAAGAAGACAAAGATAAATCTCAACAGGAACTCATTGATGAAGTGACCGCTTTACGAGCGGAGGTTGCCTTTTTAAAAAAGCTAAAAGCCTTAAAACTGAAGCAACGTACTTAAATACACTTTGTACTGCAGACACTGTTCAGGTTATTTCAGAATTAAGGCAAATTTATCCATTAAAACTCTTACTCAGTATTGCAAAGATTGCTCGTAGTACTTATTTCTATCACATGAAAGCTGTACGCTCTAATGACAAATATACTGAGTTAAAACAGCAGATTAAGTCCATATATCACAAGCATAAGGGATGCTATGGCTATCGTAGAATTACTCTTGCCCTGAAAAGTACAGGAATAATAATCAACCATAAATGTGTATATCGCCTTATGAAAACCATGGGAATTAAATCACGTATCAGAGCATTGAAATATCGCTCATATAAAAGTGGTTGTGTCGGGACGGTGGCTGATAACATTATGCAACGGCAATTTAAAGCGAACCATCCCAACCAGAAATGGGCAACTGATGTGACGGAATTTAATGTTAACGGTGAAAAACTTTATTTATCACCAATTATAGATTTGTTTAATGGGGAAATTATTACCTTCCGAATCCAACGTAAACTCAATTATGAGTTAGTGAAAGATATGCTCATTCATGCTTTAGCTAAACTTAAGCGACATGAGAAACCAATTCTCCATTCAGATCAAGGATGGCAATATCAAATGGCTCATTACCAACAGCAATTAAAGCAACATGGTTTAATTCAAAGTATGTCTCGTAAAGGAAATTGCTTAGATAATGCTGTAATAGAAAGCTTCTTTGGAATATTAAAATCGGAATGCTTTCATGGAGAAAAATTTCAATCAATTGATGAATTAGAGAAAACGATACGAGAATACATTCATTATTATAATCATGAGAGAATCAAGGTGAAGCTACAAGGTTTATCCCCTGTACAATATAGAAACCAGTTTATAAAAACTGCTTAACTAACTGTCCAACTTTATGGGGGCAGATCAT